>VBAX01000086.1 GCA_005883075.1 Candidatus Bathyarchaeota archaeon
TACGTTCACGTTCACTGCTGCTCAGGACTTCACGATCACCGCAACCTCGCCATCCGCAGTCAATGCTGGTCAGTCAGCGGTATCAACAATCACAGTTACAGCGGTCAACGGTTTCGCTGGTGTTGTCACTCTCACTGATACTGTGCCCGCTGGGTTGACCTGCGGGGCCATTACACCAAGCACAGTCACTGGCTCAGGAACCGCCACGGTTTCTTGTAGCGCGACCGTTGCGAACAACTACGTTCTAACCATCACTGGTACTAGCGGTTCTCTAGTTCACTCGACAACAGCCACCTTTACCTTCCGAGACTTCACTATCGCGGCAACGTCCCCGGCATCAGTTCCAGCCGGCTCTTCCGCGACCTCCACGATAACGGTGACGGCGGTAAACGGCTTTGCCGGCGTAGTCTCACTTACTGACACCGTTCCTGCTGGTCTCACTTGTGGAGCTATCACACCGTCCAGCGTGACCGGCTCCGGAACCGCAACCCTGTCATGCTCCTCGACTACAGCCAACACTTTCACCGTGACAGTAACCGGCACCAGCGGATCTCTTGTTCACTCGGCAACTGCAACTTTCACCTTCACCGTTACACAAGACTTTACAATTGCCGCGTCCTCACCAGCTGCTGTCAACGCTGGTCAGTCTGCCACCTCAACAATTACTGTCACAGCAGTCAACGGATTCTCTGGCGTCGTTACACTCACAGACACCGTTCCAGCTGGACTGACATGTGGAGCAATCACACCAAGCACAATCACTGGTTCAGGAACCGCTACGGTATCCTGCAGCTCTACGACAGCAGGCACATTCACTCTGACAGTCACAGGCACTAGCGGATCACTCGTTCACACTGCAACAGCAACGTTCAACTTTAACGACTTCAGCATTAGCGCAAGCCCATCCAGTCTTACCATCACGCAAGGCAATAGCGGCTCCTCCATCATCACAGTTGCAAGCGTCAACAGATTCGCAGGCACCGTCAGCCTCACAGCGGTCTCCTCCGCAACCGGGCTCACTGCCACCCTCAATCCGACAATGGTATCGGTCCCATCCGGCGGCTCGAGCACATCGCTCCTAACGATAACGGCGAATGCAACCCTCGCCCCTGGAACCTACACTATCACCGTGACAGGATCATCTGGAACCCTCACCCACTCTGTCACAGTCACCGTCAATGTCGTAGCCCAGGCTGCCCCGGTATTCAGCGCGGGCAAACTGCACTGGACACACCACCTAAGCCTGGCAAAGTCTGGCGGAGTTCAGACCTTCACCGCGATCGTGACGAATCCTGCAACGAACGACTGGTATGTTCAAGTGCACATAACAGGCACATTTGACACAGGAACTCCTTTCACAGCCGATTCTCCTGTTACATTGGTAGCTGCAGGAACAACTCTCAACATAGTCTTCACAGCCTCAGCGTCCAGCGCAGTCAACTTCAAAGTCAGCTTCACAGGCAGCTTGACGTACGGTCCAACAGCATCCAGTCTACCGTTCACGAGTCCGGTCACAAAGAGCGGCGCGTTCGCAGTAGTACCCTAGCATAGAGGAGAGTTGGTAACCGCTCTCCTCCACCTTTTTCCCAATCGCAATCAGGTATGACCACGCAGGCCCAAGGACCGAGAACTATGGGGAGTGAGATACACTTTGCCCATCTAGCAAAGCGTCTATTCGTAATCCCGCTTCTTCTTCTCTCAGTCTTCATTCTAGCATTCCCCAACCTAGCACTACCTCACATGGTTGCGGGCGCGGTAAACTTTCAGAGTCCCGCCCCTCTCGAGATAAATATGGGCACGGATCGTTTGCCTTCGTCCATTCATCTTGCAAACGGGCAGCTCTGGCTGGCCTGGGAAGTGATCTCGCTATCGGGTCAGACTAGTATTCTCTACATAACCTACAACGGTATTTGGTCCAATCCCCAGACCTTCGCATCAGGACCTGGCAGCGTGTCAAATATTTCCCCTTCTCTAGCCCAGCTTCAGAACGGCACGATAATCCTAGCCTGGTCTACAAACCAGACAGGCCACTACAACCTCTACTACAAACTCAACAACAACGGTGCCTGGTCAGGCACTACACGACTCACCTCCACGTCATCGGATGACTATCTGCCCAAACTAGTCGTTGCGACCGACTCCACCCTCTGGGTCTTCTGGGAGCGAGACAGCAACTCTGCATCGTGCATAAGCGGACTTTGCAGACAGATCTTCTACAAGACTCTGAAGGCAAACCAGTGGTCGAGCGATGTCTCGTTCACAACGAACTCCTTCTGGAGTAGCATGCCCGGGCCAACGGCCACGAGTGATGGCCGAGTCTGGCTGTCATGGTCGAGCTCGAACTCTGCCAGCACGGGCTTCAATATCATGTACACCGTCTACAACGGTCAATGGTCGAACAGTCTCGCGTTGACTAGTACTACCACTAGCGACACGCATCCTGATCTGGTCGCGGATAGGAATGGAACTCTCTGGCTCTTCTTCGCCCGCGACATCGTGTTGAGCAGCGGAACGAACGGAGTAAGCGAAAACGACTTGTACTATTCCTATTCCTACAATACTGGTTCCAGCTGGACCTCGCCGGTACAGCTTACCGCAGGTGGCACCGCGTCAAATCCTGTGGACAGCATGGACCCCTCCGCGGTGCAGGGATCGGACAAGATGCTCTGGTTGTTCTACTCGACGGACGTCACCGGCGGAGGATCCTCCTTCGACCTCTACTACATCCGATCATATCCGATCTCAACACACGACGTGACAATCTCTAGTGCGCAGTATCCGCCGTTCCAGTATCCCGGTGGGCTAGCCAGTTTTGGTGAGAGTCCGATCATGAAGATCAACTTGACAATAACCAACATCGGCGACTTCACAGATTCGATCAGCCTAACCGCAACCATATCCAACATCACCAGCTACAATCTCGGAACCATATCCCGGTCGATAACCGCGGGCCAGAGCCTTACCCTAACTTTCAACTGGAACACAACGGGTGTAAAGCCTGCAAGGTACACGCTTCTCGCAACTGTGACTGATACTGCGGAACCCGTCTTGAACACTTACAATAATGGCATCTCAGCCAGAGATATAGTGAGAGTGATTCCCCTTGGTGATGTCGATCAGAATGGAACCGTGACTATAGGAGATGTTTCCGTATTTTTCTACGATTTCGGTTTTGGTCCCCGTGGGAACCCTTGCCCGCCCGGCCACTGCGTATACTATCCCTTTGAGGACATCAACAACAACGGACTGGTCGATATAATCGACGTTGGGATCGCGGCTTTCAACTTCGGCACTGCAATCTAAGCCCCTATCGACGCATCCTGACCCAACCCTAACAAACCAGAGGTCACAATCGTCGTTGCCCTCCAAACATGCGTCCCGGAGCCTCTCTCCTCGAAGGATCTGGCGTATATTTGCAGACTACCTTGGAATCCTCTGTCAATCCTCAGCGTTTCGCGGCTACAGATCTGTCTCTCAAGCTGGAAACTCTTATATTGAGTGAGCGGGAATAACCCCAATAGAAAATCGGTGCAAAACTAGTTTGAAAAAACCAAAACTATTACTGATAATACCCCTACTCATCATCTCAATCCTTCCAGTTCTACCGGCAGCTATACCCAGGGCACACGCCCTCACAGGCCTAGTCTGCCTCACCGACACATCCACAACCGGATGCCCATCATCCCCTCCAACGCTCTTCGCAGCCCAGGGAAGCCAGCTAATGGTCCAAGTGCAGATCACAGGTTCCGACAATCTGAACGGGTTTAACATCCAGATCTCGACAGACAATACAGTTCTCCAAGCTGCTGACGCGTCCCTCACGGGAAGCATCATCGGCTCCGGCGCAACTGTAGTGCTCAAATGCCTGGACGGCACACTCGTTACCGGACCAGCATGCGACTCGACTGACGGGCCCGGAGTGCTGCACTTTGCGGCAGTCAAACTCGGAGCGACAGTAGCAGGTAGCGGCCTCCTCTTCACGGCTGTCTACAACGTTGTTTCGAAAACTCCAGGGATTAATGTCAGCCTGCTCTCGGTAACAATCTCGAACGGTACCAGTACGCCTGACAGCGAGAACACTCAAGGTGCAACTTTCTCCAACTTAACGGACTTCGGAGTAACCGCAAGTCCAGCCTCGATCTCCACACCACCCAGCACAACCGGGACCTCAACCATTACCTTCACGAGCTTCGGTGGATTCAATGACTTCATCACCATAACGGTGAGTCCATCTGCAGGGTTAACTGCTAGCACCGCTGACGCGGGAGTATTCCTCCCGCCCGACGGTACAGCGAGCACAACTCTCTCAGTGAGCAGTGCGACGTCCGGCTCCTACTCGGTCGACGTGACCGGCACAGGATCCAACCCGGCATTCACTCACACAGTCCACGTACCCGTAACAATTACACCACCCGGCTTCACGGTTGTAGCGAGCCCGACTAGCCTATCGCTAGCCCCAGGTAACTCCGGCACCTCTATGATAACGGTGACCAGTGTTGCAACGTTCACCGGAACTGTAACCCTGACCGCATCGGCGCCAGGGCTTACCGCAACACTCTCCCCAACGTCAATCGTTCTCGGCACTAGCGGTACATCTACCTTGACAGTAACAGCTGCGATGGGAACAACACCAGGCTCCTACACCGTCACCGTCACGGGCACGAGCGGAACGATCACGAAATCCGCAACCGTCATGGTCGATGTTGGAGTACCAGACTTTTCTCTCACCGCTCTCCCAGACACGATCACAGTGTTCAGAAGCGGACCCTTCACAACAGCAGCTAGCACGCTCAACCTCGCCAGCATCAACAACTTCGCCGCCACACTAAGCATAACCGGAACAATCAGCTTCGCATTCATCTCTACACCTGGAAGCTCAAGTCTGCCCTTTACTCTCAGCCCAAGTGTTACGCTCGCGGCTGCAGGAACAGCAACTGACTCTCTAATCGCGACTGTTACCCGTTCGACAGCTGGCACCGGCCTATACGTGGCCAGTATCACAGCGGTCGGCGGTGGCAAGACACACACCGTCGCAGTGAACATTTGGGTGATTGACTTTACAGTCACACCTCAAGACACGGTCATCAAGATGATCAACCAGCCAGGCACAATTGGGCAAGACCCCGTCTCCATAGCGGCGATCGGAGCACCATACAACGACACCGGGTTCAACATCAATCCAGGCTTCACAGAAGGAACCGCGCAGTTCCCCGTTGCCTACTACAGCAACTCGGCAACAGGACTGAAAATCGATTCCGCTCTAGGGCTTGACACATCTGGCACATCCAGAAGATGCTTCCTTGAAGTCTTCGATTCTTCGAACAACCTCATCATGCCAACAATCTCCAGCGGTGTTGTCACGGGCTTCGCTGGTCCACTCGTTCACTTGAACGGCGACCAGTTCGGCTTCCCAGCCGCCTTCAACGGCTGCAGACTCGACTCGTTCTGGTACGTTGACCCGGCTAACGGGAACACTCTCGGTGCCACAGAGGACACCGCCTTTGTAACCGTCGAGCCGTTAACCACGACACCAAACGGCATATTCACAGCGCTCGTATGCCTCGCAGCAGGTGGAGACATCAACTGCGTCAGCATAACCATCATCATGGTAGCGCCTCCAGCACCTCCAGCTCTAAGCCAGTTCACCGGCAGGACCGCAACGGTCTCGCTGGCGGCTGGTGGACAAGGCAACTTCAAGGTCGGCGTTACTAACCAAGACCCGACAACCACCGTGTACGTGTCGGTCACCGTTACGGCTGTCAGCCTCGACGGAACCATCACGGTCACAGGCACATCGGGTGTCGTAGCAATCCCAGCAGGCGGTAGAGTCAACAACATTCCAGTAAGTCTCGACTTCAGCGGAGTAGCGGCAGGAACAACGTTCAACGAGAATCTAGTCGTATCCTACGGGGTAGCACCTCACTATCTGACCCTGACGAGTTCGCAGACTATCGGTAGTCCAGGCAAGCTCACTGGGTCGGTAATCGTTACCCCATAAGGCTGCAACAAGCGACCCAAACCCCCTTCCTTTTCCTTTTTTCTTGTATCACTAGACCAGAGACCGTACTGTGGATATTCGTAATGCTCCTTCGACCCGAAGAACTCTCTACATACTTTCAGATTGCGACAGGTATCCACTTGCTACCGACGTGGTACCAAGCTTTTTATGCGCTGGGAGAAAATTGTCTCACAGGCGGGACTTGTCACGGTCACAAAGCGGCCGAGTTCTATCTGAGGACTCGGTGAGAATTGCTTAACAGGAATCTCGTCGCAGCTCTTTTCATCTTTCTAACTTTCGCGATGGGGGTAGCATTCAATCCACCCCTCGCAAGGGCGGCCGGGCCTCCCTATTCTTGGACTGGTCCCACGGACATTGACTCTCACCTAGGTCAGGATAACTTACCTACTGCCGTCCAGGCGTCAAACGGCACGTTGTGGTTGGCGTGGCAAACATTTCGTTTCAACAACGCCCGTCCCGATATCATCTACAATACTCTAACGAACAGCGTTTGGGGCTCGCTGGGTAGGATAACGAGCACGGGTTACAACACGTCACCCGCTCTTGCGCAGCTGAGGAATGGGACGATCATGCTTTTCTGGAGTCAGCTTCAAACTGCAGCGTTCAACATTTACTACGAAAGGTTCAGTGTCAACCAGTTCGGAGTGGGCGCTTGGTCAAGTAGCGTCCATCTAACAACACCGACGACTTTCAACGATACCGCTCCAGCGGCAACGGTCGGAGTCGATGGGACCCTCTGGCTCTTCTGGCAACGCACCAACCAATCCTGCACCAGTTCATGTTCACAGACAAAACAGCTCTACTACAAGACACTGAAGAATGGATCATGGTCTAGTGCCGAGACAAAGATTACGACAGACGCAAACTGGAACACTCTTCCCTCGGCTGTGGTCACCAAGGATAAGCTAGTACGGCTGGGATGGTCGAAGGGAGGACAGGGAAATGGAGCATCTTCGATCTACTACAAGACTTTCAATGGAACAATTTGGAGTGCGGAAACCCAGATAGTTTCTCCTCCGAGCGGCTATGGAGATCAGCGGCCTTCGATGCTGCAGGATCGCAATGGAACGATTTGGCTCTTCTGGGCGAGAACTAGTTTAACGGTTCCAGTGTTCGTCATATACAGCAAGTTTTCCACCAACAACGGCCAGACTTGGTCCGCTGAGTCGCAGATGACAAATGAGGCGTCCGACATTGACAGCCAACAGCCTGTAGCCGTACAGGGAAACAGTAGCAATGATAAGATGATGCACCTCTTCTATTCGTCTGACAGGACAAACAATGATTACGACATCTGGACTCTCACGTCACCATCCATCTCACCTATTCACGACATAGGACTAACCTTCGTGAGTCCCTCTATCAGCCTCTTTTACGCCGGCGGCCTAGCGTCGATCGGACAGAGCTCGAACACAACCGTGGCAGTCACAGTGGTAGACTACGGCGACTTCGCGGAAAACGTTCAGGCCACCGTTACGGTTTCAAATGTAACGAGCACAAATCTTGGAAGCCAGACTAAGACGGTTGGCATCGGGGCCTCTGTGAGCTTCACCTTCTCCTGGAACACCACCAATGCTAAACCGGCGCGATACAACCTCACAGTCAATGCAGTACCAACGACGTCATCCGAGACCCTTGGGAATCTAGGCGACAATAGTGTGTCTGTCAAGAATAGTATCCATCTTCTTCCGTGGGGAGACATTGATCAGAATGGTGGCGTAGCGCTGGGAGATGTGTCAGTGTTCTTCTTCGACTTCGGCTTCACACCCGCGACACCGTCTAGATGGACGCCGTTCGCGGACATTAACAACAATGGGATAATTGACATAATCGACGTGGGCGTCGCAGTCCACAACTTCGGCATCAACACTTAAACCCTAGAATACCGCTAACCGCAAGTCCGGGCGATTCCGTATCCCTTAGCAAGATCAAACAATTTTTCAAAAAACATTCTTTTTCGTTGGTACTCCCGGGGTGATCGATTTTCGCGCGCCCCACCCTTCTTGAAAACCCAAGCTAGCAAATGCCCCCGCTCGCTTCAACCGACTAGCCCTGACGTGGCGATCGCCGTTCTCTCCCGTTCACAGGGATTCGCTGGCTATATCTGGAATCTTCGGGCATTCCAGAAATGTCCTGTTTACTCTCCAGAATCATCTGGGCCCCTTTCTGATCTGAGATAGCTTTTTACGCAGAGCCGTTGTAATCCGTCCTTCACCGAAAGGATTTAGATCCCAACCTTGTCATCAATGATACGATTCTTCCTTATTTTCGCAATAACTCTCTCCCTTCTAACATTACCAAGCCCATTCGGAGGTCAGCCAGTAATGGTCCACGCAAACCCCGCTCCTTCCGAAAACTGGTATCCTTCAGGCCCCGCGTTCAACACGCTGACGACACCAGTCTTCACCGACGAGAGTAGTGAGTTCGTCTGTTTGCAAACCCCTACCCCATGCATCGACCTAACAGACTGGCCTCTCAGCACGACCCTGGTCGCCCAGTTCATCACCAACCCAGGGCTCTACGTAACAAGCCCCATATCCGCAAAAGAATACTTCGAGCTGCAATTCCACCTCGGAACCAACTTCTGGGGCTGCCAGATGAACTTCGGCAACTCTGGATGCGGGAAGAACATACGTCAAGGAGTAGCCCACCTAGTCGACAGGACAATCTTCACAAACACCCA
>VBAX01000087.1 GCA_005883075.1 Candidatus Bathyarchaeota archaeon
CTCAAGAAGTGCGTCCTGCATTAGATGACCGAAGGTGTGTCCTTCTCCTTCCATCTCAACCTTGAGGAATCCCTTGGATTTCTTCAAGACGTTAACCTTCAACTTGGCACGTTGCCTCCAGTTCCAAAGTCCTCGGCCAGCCGTCTTCTCTCAACATTTAGGCATAGCGTACAACGGAGAATTCGTCCTGACAGTACAAGCTCGCCTCCGCACCTTGAGCAGTAGGCTTTGATAACGCCCATGTCTCGTCCGACGGTTGTCAGCTTGGGGATTCGCTGGCTCACATCGATTACTTTTCCCCGGATAATGTCGTTTGGTTTGCAGACGTCTCCCATGAAACGCTCGAATCTCGGGCTAGAGTTGGAGATGTGCAGCATGCCTGTGAACGGTGGTTGCAGCTTGTGTCCGTCAACTACGATGATGTTGATGATGGCCATTTTCTCTTGGACCTTTTCAACGACGCCCATAATTGTGGACCCTTCCTCGGGAACGATCGGGGGTCCTGCCGAGGTTTTTACCGAGACTATGTGACGGTTGGAATCGACTGCAGCTACTCCGGTCTGAGACGAGTAGACTGTTCCTTCCACCTCGACTGTTCCGCGGCCCGGCATGAACTCTTCGACAACGCCAAGCTTTACTCCTGGAACAACGAATTGCCCATCCAGCTTCTTTATCATGGCTGTTCTGGTGACCTTTTCAGGAACAGTTCTATTCCGCCTGCCCGATTCTTATACCCTTGTCTTGGGACGAGATAACCTACGGTAATCCTAACACGTTGTAGCCGATTGAGTCTAGGCGTGGACTGCGAGTAGAATCGTGTGGTCTATTGCATTTTTTGCCCGCATTCTGGACAGAATTTGGTTCCAGCGGCGACGGGTTTTCCGCACTTGGGACAAGGTGTCATGGCTTGCGCGGGAGGCGGTACGAACATGGTGGCTCCGCAGTTGGGGCAGAATCGGGCTCCTTGTTGAACACCGTTTCCGCACTTGGGGCATGCTACGAGTGCTGCCTGGGGTTGTACAGATGGCTGCATCTGCGCGTTCATCACTTGGGGGATGAGGACCATTCCTGCTCCGAAGCCCGCGCCTGGAGACGAGCCGATGCTTGATCCAATGTCCTTGGCAGTCTCCATCCTCAACACGTCTGAGGTGGCTGCTTTCTGTTTGATCCAGAAGAGTCTGTCTCGGAACTGATCAGAGGTATCGATGCCTTCGAACTTGAAATCGACAAGGTCTGTTCCTATTCTTTTCAGGGCGTCGTTGATGTTGACTTTGACAGTAACTGATGCTTTGTCGAGTTGGGTGAATGCGGTTTGAAGATCGTATTTTGACATTTCATCGATGACTCTTTCGTTGATGAAGCCTCGGATGAAGTCGTCCACTTGCTGAGTATTATAGGCTCCTTGTCCCCCGACAACTTCGTTAACGAACAAGTTGGAGTCGGTGACTCTGAACCATGCTGTCCCATGAACCATCAAGGGAGCGAGTTCAGTCGTCTGAGCCTTTGCGCCCCACTTGCCTGCGAACTGTTTGGTGGAGACGTATATGACGGTGGCTGTGAAGGGTGTCTTGCCACCGAAGAATATTCGGTATGCCGAAGTTATGAGAGGCAGGTTGAGAGTTGTGAGAGTATGTCTCCCTGGAGGGAAGACGTCGTAAGCCTTGCCGTCTTTGAGAAAGACTGCGGTTTCATACTCGTGAACGACTAGCTGTGCAGCGTTGGTGATTTCTTCTACTGGGTATCTCCAGACGATGTCGTCTGGGCCTGCTCCTCTCCATTCTATCACTTGGGGCATTACTGCTGGACTCCGAGGATTACGTCTTTGCGTCCGTTGTAGGCGGTCTCGAGCGCGTCGACAGCTTTCATCGCGTCGGAGATCTTTCCCTTTGCGTCTTGAACATGTCCATTGTCTACGGAGTCTTTGAGGCCTTGGATAGCGGTTGTTACGCTATCTGTCATGTGCAGGAGCTGAAGGTCGTAATCGATCATGCGGTCCAAGTCAGGTTCTTTGACCTTTGTGACGTCGAAGAAGCCTGCGTATCCGTATTCTGAGTGGTTGATTCGTTCGACAACTCTGTCGAGTCGTGCCATTAGATGATCTGTGTCGTCCCATGTGTCGTTGATTCCCTGGTTGACTAGCGACCTGTAGGTGTCTTTCGCTTGTGCCTCGGCACTGGACAGTTTCTGGTAGATCTGGTTTCTGAGAAGCTTGTCTGACTCACGGCGGATCTCTTTCTCCTTGTATCCATGGAATCCGGGGATTAGAAGCATGATTTTCTCTTGTAGATTGGTCTGGGACTTGGCCCTGTCGTAGAACGAGCTGCTCGGCTGGCTCAACTTCGAACTTTTCCTCTGATATTCAGATTTCATGTCTTACGTTACTTTTAAGGGTGTCAAAACCATTGACGCTGGAATCCGGGACTGCCCCGTTTTTCAAAATTTCTTAATTCAACCTCGCGGATGAGCTGATTTCGGCGAAGCCAGTTTTCGAGATCATAAAGAGGTCACGGCTAGTCCTCCGAGTGGGTTACGGAATGGCTATGTCGTGAGTCATGAGTCAAAGGCTTCGCACAGATGAAGACCGTCAACAAAGAAGAGCCAGTCGTACGAAGCCATTTCATCGAGTGTCCCGGCTGCAGGACTCATACTCTCAAGCTCAAACGAATCGTCCAGGTTGGGCGTTGCAAGAGCTGCCATGAATCATACAAGATTGTAATCGTATACGTTAAGGAGGGAAGGAAACCGAAGCCTTCCGGGAAAACGCCGAGCCCGAGTACGGAACCGAGTCCAGATGCATCACTACCCTCTTGGCAGGTGCCCTCAGACAGCTCCCTGTTCGGTTCCTCGTCAGCCGAGACCAGTTCGATATTCTCCGACCTCAGTTCCAGCTTAAGTCAGGACGATAACAAGCGAGAGACCTCGACAGGCAGCGAACAGTAGAAGTCTCGTTTTCTGGTAAGACCGACGGCAATCTATACTTCCACCCAAGCATTCCTGCGTCGCGAGATGCCCTGCGCAATATCCCACTCCTCTTTCTAATGGAAAATTTCCCCGCCAATGCAGATTCCAAGCATATGAGATCGAATCTTTAGGAATGGAAGGGCGAGAAACTCCCCTGCCTATCGTGAGACAGGTCGGGTAACTCTATTCCTAAAGCCAAGAGCGCGACTGATTGTTGGATTTGTTGAAATGATTTGACAAGCGGGACGTTTGAGAGAGTTAGACTCTTCACTGACATTGAGGACATAACCTTGGAGAAGTGGCTCGACGCCGACAACGCCGGGCAGGATGAACTCGCGAAGAAGATTCTAGACGCTGGACTTCTTGTAGAGCACATGGTTGCCGAGATTCCTTTAGAGCAGAACCTTGCGGACAACAGCGAACTGAAACAGCTCGCGGACAATGCGAAGGCAACCTTCGGTCTAATAGTCTGCTTTGGTTGCAACAGGGCTTTCGACAGCAAGGACAAAGAATTGAAGAACTGTCCGAACTGCGGAGCCAAACTATCGGAACCGGAACTGACCCCGCCAGAGCCCAAAGAGAGCGTTGTAGAAAAGGCAAAGAAGGAGGCCGCACCGGTAACAAAGAAGCCGAGGAAGCCAGCTCCACCTTTACCACAGAAGGCAAAGAAACAAGTTAATCGAAGAGAATTCGAGAAACCGGAGAAACAACTAGCTCGAAAGGGAAAGCACAGTACATCAACTCCGACCTCTCCTTCAAACATGGAAGATGAAGCGAAAGAGGACTGGTTCGACAGCACCAACCAGGATGTCACGGGACGGCACGCTGTAAGATCGAAATAGCAAGGCGAAGATCTAGGCCCGCCCAGGATTTCTTACTGCTTCTCTACATGTGGCTAAGGGACAAAGCAGCCCCAGCGATCAGCGTCAGGAATCCAATTAGCAACAATAGGGTTCCGAGGTTGAAAGCATACTCCGCTTGGCCCAATTCGTTATAGGCTCCCGCCTCAACCAAGGCGATTCCGACCGCTAGCACAATCGCGCCAATAATGCGCTCGCGCTTCATCGTCTAGTGCCTCGATGCCTGCACTAGCTAGGTGCTTAAACCGTTCTAGAACGAACCTTTGGTCTTTGGCCGAAGATGAACGATCCCAAGCCATCCTTTTCGAGTCGCGAGAACAGGTCAAGAGTCGGCCAGTTTATTCGTGTAATGGAACACCCTCACAGTGTATATTAGGAGACGAGAATATACCAATAGGCGGTCACAGGATTGCGTGCTATTATTCAAGTTGATAAACAGTTTAGCTACAGTGTAGGTCCCCAGAGTTTTACTATAAATTATAAGCCGGCAGTACACGAAGGAGACTCTAACAGTCTGCACTCTATTGAGATCAATAACATGGACATCTCAGCTCTCAGAGAGATGCTGTCCAAAATAGGACAAGCGCTACCAAGTAGCGAACGGACAAAGGTTGGCTCTAGACGAATAGGACGCCCCCAAATAAAACAGACAACCAAAGGAATCGTTTGGGAAGAAGAGCCATCTCCTACCGAATAGTGTATATGTGAAATAAGTCCACGTTTTAGTCGAACGTCACTCAGAATCCATTTTTATTTTTGATCACGCGGACTATCTAACCCGATCTACAGGCGTTTCAACAAGTGAAGCACGTCGTAGTTGAGGATGAAAATATCGTATCCTTTTTTGGGCGAGAGGGTCCATCACAGAGTCGACAGCTTGTTCGCTTGACCTCGCCGTAGATGCTCGCGCTTCCGCCATACCTCTGCCTCTGATCGTAAATGCAGCCGTAGACCTATACGGTATCACCCTGCTTAAGAGCGGCAGGAGCCTATCTAGTGCGTTGATGGAAAAATGCTGGACATTCGAGGCCCTACGCCTCCAGGGATCGCGTTCATCGTTGCCGCCGGGCTCATGCTGTGGGGAGTCCAAAACAACAGCCTGCCGGCGGTAATGGTTGGGGCGGTATTCGTCATGATAGGCGTTGGACTGCAAGTTTTGTATCTGCGCTACAAATACGGCCGGGGGCGCAGAGTAGAAACCACAAGATAGAATCCTCGTCAGCATAGCTCGACCTGTTTCTTCTTGTCTTCTCCAATTGAAGCTTCAGGCGGCTTGTTCCTTTCTGAGGAGCCTCTACAATCCCTCTTTCCAATCGGTAAGAAGCACGGTTGGGTGGGAACAGGCTTCTGGAGAGCAGTAGGTTTAGCCTTTTCCAGCTCTTACAGTGGGGTTTCACGAGCAAGAACGTCGGCGACCAGGAGATGGCGGCCCGGGTAATCATCTAGGGTCTTCGCCTGGTTGGTCGAGAGAAAAAAGGAGGTTTATGGAGAGTTCGCTGGACGTAGTCTAGAACTTTTCGGGTGGGCTAT
>VBAX01000088.1 GCA_005883075.1 Candidatus Bathyarchaeota archaeon
CCCGAGAACAAGGACTCGACTGCGACGAGGAGGTTCGCACCAGATTCTTCGAGAAGCTAGACGCCAAAATGGATGAGACCGGACCCGGAAAAGAACTAGTCGGACTCTTGGAACAACTCCGACAGAAAGGGGTCATCATGGGCCTAGTGACTTTCGTACGAAAAACACGGCTTTCCAGACGTTTGGACACCTGGAACCTAGGAGACTACTTTCGTTGCGCGGTTACTCCAGAGCAAGTTGCGGAATTCAAACCATCACCGCAACCCTACCTAAAAGCGATCGAGGAGTTCCACCTCAAGCCAAGGGAATGTTTTGTCGTCGGAGATGAGCCCGTGGACATGATGGGCGGAAAACGTGCGGGGACAAAAACGATAGGACTGCCCCAGGGATTCTATTCACGAGAAGAATTAGAAGAGGCAGGCGCTGAGTCGATAATAACCTCACTAAACGAATTACCATCCCTCCTCTTCAATGACCACCTTCAATAGCCCATGAACTATTGTCAGGGGTGATCATACTTGAACGACGAGCATCTTGGCAAGATTCTCACTGACACTGGACTCGCCCAGTTCGGAGACTCTCTTCTGAACTTCGCCTACTCGATAGCTCTAACAGAAACCACGGGTCGACCGAGAGGAACAAAAGTCCAAGACAAGATCCTCGCAGATGCAGCGGCTAACGCTGGACTGAGAAAGCGTCTCCCGAGACGAGTAGGCCGAGGAGATGTCGCTAACAGTCTGGAGGCCTTGCTAGGCCACGTGTGGTTGCAGAAAATGATCACACTCGAGGAAATCGTAGCATGTCTCAAGACGGAGAATCTTGACCCCAGCAAGAACTTCTCAGCCCTAGTGGAGATCGCTCTGTCCAAGCTTAAACAACAATCATGACGCACAGTCTTACTGTCAAGAAAGAGATCAGGACTTTAGGGCTCGACCTATGCAACCCTCGACGGGTAATGGGTGCTGTCACGAGAGGTGGCGATTATCTCGACGGCGTTCTCGTCCTACCACCAAAGCCCACGCTCAACACCATATGGATCGCGTCTGCAATCATCAGAACGCGATTTTTTCCCGAGCTCAGACTGATTATGACGCACGATCCAGAAACGCAACTCAACCCCATCGAGGTCGAGAGGTTGACCAAACTGCCGGTCATCACGGTCGACTCAACGAGAAAGAGGCTTCCAGACGGGTTCAAATCATACAAGGTTAGACAGAGGCAATTGCAGGTAAGAAGCTATCTTCCTCCAAGGAAGCTTCAAGAAATACTCTGCACAACCTGGGCAACAGGAATCCTTCCTGAGCCTCTGCGAATAGCCCACTTACTCGCTAGATCGCGATTCTTCGGAAAAACACACGTTTCCAAGCCAACAAATAAATTCGCCTCCTAGGCTTGGATAGCGGAACCTGTTTTGCAGTTCTGTCCGAAATGCGGGTCTACGCTACTGCCCGCCAAGAGAGAGAAGAAGGTTTTCATGGCCTGCGGAAAGTGCGGCTACACGAGCAACCGCGGCGATAAACAGGTTAGTAGGTTAGCCCATGAAAGAGAGAAGATTATCGTCATAGGACGAGAAGAACAGAAAATAAGGACCCTTCCTAAGACAAAGGCTGAATGCCCGAAGTGCAACAATCACGAGGCGTTCTACTGGCTTGTCCAGACAAGGGGCGGCGACGAGTCCTCGACCCAATTCTTTAGATGTACCAACTGCGGAGCAACATGGCGGGAGAATAGCTAGAATTGCTGGAAAGTTCAACAGCCGAAACATCGGCTAAGAAGGAAAAGCCGGCAAACCCCATGTTCAAAGCCACAATGAACGATGCTCGGCTGTTCCGCAACCTCATAGGAGCGATCTCAAGCCTCATCGAAGAAGCCGACTTCAACGCGTCCCCCGACGGGATCAAGCTCCGATCTATGGATCCCTCGCACATAGCTATGGTCGACTTCGAGTGGCCCAAGACAGCCTTCGACACCTACGAGTGCACGGTTCCAACGAAGCTACGCCTAAGTGTCTCAAACCTCCTCAAACTGTTGAAGAGGACGAAGAGTGACGAATCCATCGAGGTTATCTATGATGATGCGAACAAGAAGCTCAACATCACACTCAAAGGCAACATTGTCAGGAAATTCATAACACCAACCCTTGAACCTTCCACCGAAGAAGTCCCAACCCCGAAGGTCCCGTTCAACGCAAGAGTCAAGATTACAGCAGCGAGCTTGCGAGACATTATCGATGACGCACAATCCATCAGCGACAACGTCAAGCTAGAAGTAAGCCAGGAAAAATTCGTTGTTAGGGCGGCAGGCGAGCTGACTAGTGCTCTTATCGAACTCGACAAGGGATCCGATGCGATCCTCGAACTCGATGTGAAGGAACCGGCGAAGGCTACGTACAACCTCAACTATCTAGGAGAGATAATTCGGGCCGGCTCAGGAGCCTCAGAGGTCACATCTCTCGAGTTCTCCACCAACATGCCAATCAAAGTCGAGTTCGAAATGCCCCAGCAAGGAAGGCTTCTTTATTATCTCGCCCCAAGAATAGAGGCCGAATAAGAAGAACCTAATGTTAACAAGGGCTGACCTAGCCAAATACCCCTTCCTCAACGAAGCCTCCGACTACATCAAAGAACTAGGAATCTCCATCGACGACATCGCATCCCCAGACTTCAGCCCAGTCCTAGAAAGAGCAGAAAAGAGACTGGAAGAAGCCCTCTCAAAAGGAAGAGTGTCGAACGAGTTCGGCAATGAGAATGCTGAGATACTCTCATTCCCGGTCTCCAATCTGATCCTTAGCCTCACAGGGGAGGAGAGGGCACAGAGAAGGTTCGCGCTCGCTGAAGCGAAGAGAGCTTACGAGCTTCTCCGACAGGAAAGCCCTGAAAAGCTCGATTACATCGCCCGAACAACCTTCGGCTGGAAGCTAAACAAAATCGATGCACAGCCTGGAAAGCGATTCTACGATTTCGGGATCTCACTCGCCGACTACCTAAGGAACTCTGTTCATCTCAAAGAGCCAAAATGGAAGCTCCCCAATAGGATTCTAGACCATGGCCTAGTCTATGCTACCAGAGAAGAACTCGCTCGTCTCCTCGAGGAAGAAGTCAGAACGAAGATAGTAGACAGGAGCAGTCGGCTACCGGGTGAGATACCCAAGCCCCTACAGCCTAAAGTCGAAAGGACCCGAGGACTCATCACCAAATGGCTGGGCGTTCCATCCCACTACGAACTCCCAAGAGTACCCTCACCAGAAGCGATGCCTCCCTGCGTCAAACACCTCATTGACGATCTCGCGGAAGGAAAGAATGTGCAGCACATGGGCCGATTCACACTTGCATCTTTCCTCGTCAACATCGGAGCAGGAGAGGAGGACATTGTCAAGGCCTTCAAGCCTGCCAGCGACTTTTCCGAGAGAATGACCCGCTACCAGGTCGAGCACATAGCCGGCAAGAGAGGCGGGAGGACAAAGTACACTTGCCCAATGTGCACCACACTCAAAACACACGGAGTCTGCTACAAGCCAGACGATATCTGCAGCACAATCCGAAACCCTCTGAGCTACTACAAGAGCAAAGCCAGAATCCTGACAGGAAAGGGGCCGAAACGTGAACCAAGCTGAACAAGTCATCAGGCAGAAATTCCAACAATACTACCTCGACCCGAAACGACAGTTAGACCCGCCCCTGAACCCGTCAGAAAGAGAATACGGCTTCCTCCTCTTCAATGGAAAGTTCATGGTCAGACATCGATCGTTCAAGGACCCCCTTTCACTCCTGACGGCAGTTAGAGACTTGGTCCCGTCACACGTCTACTTCTCTACAGCCTACTACAGAGAACCCACAGCACCAATGGAAGAGAAGGGATGGACAGGCGCCGATCTGGTCTTCGACATCGACGCAGACCATCTCAACACACCATGCAAACCGGACCATGACAATTGGAAATGCAAGGCCTGCGGCACAACTGGAAACGGAGGAGCCCCAAAGCTCTGCCCAAAATGCAAGAATGACCGTCTGGAAGAACAAACATGGCTATGCGACAGATGCCTCCAAGAGGCGAAAGAGGAAACTGCAAAGCTCCTCGAGATGCTCTACACGGATCTTGGAATAGACAATGAAGCCACTCGACTATTCTTCTCAGGACACCGAGGATACCATGTCCATGTATATTCGAAACAGACTTCTCAGCTCGGAGAGGAAGAACGCAGGGAAATCGCCGACTATCTTCTCGCTCAAGGATTAGATCCACAACTCCACGAATTGGAGGAGACTAGTGTTGGAGGGACAAAGCTGGCGGAAGGCCCGCTTATAGGTCAACCAGGTTGGAGAGGACGAATAGTTGCTGGAATATACGATATTCTCGGAAGCGAGATGGATCAGATAGGCCTCACGTCAACTCAGGTCCACGCGTTAAAGTCATGGGACAGGGAAAATCTTCTTCGAAAACCCTTCTGGAACTCGGCGAAGGGGATCGGAATCTCCACATGGAAAACCCTGGTGACAAAAGCTGTCGAGAAAAAATCGGCAAAGATAGACACCGTAGTAACAACAGACATTCACAGACTCATCAGAATGCCGGGAACCCTCAACGGCCACACTGGTCTGCTAGCAATGAAGGTTCCGGAAGAACGACTCGACGAGTTCGACCCGTTCACAGAACCTCTCGCCTTCCATGGCCAAATGAAGGTCAAAGTTAAGGTGTCCCCAGGGTTTAGGCTCGGCGAAGAACGGTTCGGACCGTATCACGACGAGACTGTACAGTTGCCGTCGGCTGCTGCCATGCTTCTTCTCTGCAAGCACCGAGCAGAGCCCATTGCATAGACGACCATCAAGATATTATTAGCTCGTCAATGAGATAGCCTCGTCTTCCAGAGAGATGCTGTGCCACGCCTACCATCTACGATGAGACAATCGATGCATGGCGACGAGAGTTCCACAGCCCGGAACTCCAGGAACTCAGACCCGAATTCTTTCGAGACATAGCCGCGTACGTCCGAAGACTGAAGGAAACCCAGAGAAACCTAGACCAACGATCCCTCAAAGCCATCCTTCTGGACGAGGAAACAAAAAGGATAGAAAGACTAGTAGTCGAACTAATCGACCGACGACTCTCGAAAATCTGGCGAACCTCTCAGACAAACGCCCAGGTCACGGCGCACGCCTCGGAGAAATGGGCTCAGGAAGAACTCTCCACTCTTGCACGCCACTATAGAAAGTTCAAGGAAGACACAGTTCAGGGAATAGAGCCCTCGAACTCTCCAGAGAAAAAGAAAGACAAGCTCCTACTTCGATTCGTCAAGGACATCCCCTCTATCATAGGCGTAGACCTGAAGACTCACGGACCATTCCTGAAAGAAGATATCGCCGTTCTTCCCTACGAGAATGCTGAGAGCTTAATACGGCAAGGCACCGCGGTCGAGATAAGATCAAGCCACAGGGATAATGGATAAAAGGACGCCCCCGCCCCCAAACCAGCCTTTCCCACGGTGAAAGAAAAAACGAAGTATCCTAAGGAGATCAATACCTACTGCCCAAAGTGCAAACACCACACAGCACACGCCGTCGCAGTCTACAAGGCGGGCAAACAGCGGACCCTATCGTGGGGAGCCAGACGACAAGAAAGACGAAAACACGGCTACGGCGGGCAGAAATTTCCCGAACTGAAACGCACCGCCAAGACCACCAAGAAAGCCCTTGTCAAACTAAAATGCCGAACCTGCAACTATACAATTGAGAGGCTTGGTATCAGGCTGAGAAAACTGGAGGTGGGATCCTGAAAATGAGGTGGGAACTAATACCAAAACCTCGAAGCATTTTCCTACGCGTCAAATGTCCCAAATGCGCAAACGAACAAGTAATTTTCGAGAGAACCAGCAACTACGTGAAATGCACA
>VBAX01000089.1 GCA_005883075.1 Candidatus Bathyarchaeota archaeon
GAACGACCTCGAACTTGACCCGGATACTGCCAAGGAGTGTGTCGAGGCAGGATCGAATCTCAGTGAAACCAGCCCCCGTGTGAACGGTCACCGCGGCAATCTTATGTCGAGTTTCAGTTTGACCTTCGCCATCTTCTTTGACAGTCACGCACGGTCCGATCTCGAATACCCTCTGAGGATAATCGACATGAGTATTGTCCTTGAGCAAATTGAGAACGCTCGGCAGAAGCCAGTTTCTCATTGCGGTATGGGTTGACATCTTTGGGTTCAACAGCTCCGCGTAATTTTCGCGCCCTATGCCCATCTTGTCAACGAAGACGTCTGGGGAGGTTAGACTGTATGTCAGAAGTTCTTGGTATCCCAGTCCGATCATGACTTCTGCAAGGGTCTCGTGTCTGTCTGTCTCGGGTGCGAGTCCCCCAAGGGTCCAGATTCTCGGCCATTCAGGATCCAGCTTGTTGATGTCCAGCGCGATCGCGAGATCCTCCACCAGGTCGACTTGATGCATAATGTCGATGCGATAGCAGAGGCTCTCGACGCGCAGACGTCTTTATTCACTTGTCGAGCAGGATGCCCAGCTCTCACGAAGGCCCGTATCATCTCCGCTGGTTTGAAAGCGGCTCCAAGAAGTCTGTTAGCGTAGCTGACTGACAAATCCTTGAAGCTAGATTTCAAGTCCGGCGTAACTACTGGCTTGGCGCTCTTACCCGCGTAAGTTTGAGCGCAGCTGTAGACACTGCCCCCTCTCTCGGCGAGAGCGGTTACGACTATCTTCAGCGTATTGCCTACAGTATCGACATTCGTCCCTGTGACTTCCACGAGGATATTCTTCGTGTCTGGGCCGATCTTGCCGAGGTCGTTTGAGTTGATGATCGGGGGAAGAGAGAGAATCTTGCCATCGCCGTCCTCTAATAGGGGCCAGTCTTTGAAAGACGAGATTGTTCCTCCGTACTCGATTCCCTTGGGGTGCTTTTCTACAATCTCTCGAAGCGTCATCTTCTCGGCTGAGCCTAAGGGGACGAAGGCCATCTCGTCAGGGTTGCCAACAGTGTAACGAAGAGGTGACTTGATGAGGTCTGCTTGGTAGAATCCGATTGACCCACGTTTCCTCTTCCTACCATACGTGAGGTCCATTTTTTCTTGGAGGCTTATCCAGCTCTTCAGAGCGTTCTCGCTAGGTTTGACATTCCTCACGATCGAGGTTGCGATATAGGGTCGGATCGGCCCCAGTCTACGATCTACCGTGACTTTCAGACCAGATTTTCCGGAAAGTATTGGAGCCTTGGGCTTGGCGATACCGAGATGAGTTCGGAGAGCGCGTGCGATTCCCTCTACTGACCAGATGTCTGGATGATTGCTGTCTTTCACTTCGATGCTGACGCTGTCGTTCTGTTCGTCGAGAGATTCCACGTCGCCCTTGACGTAGGCAAGGATCTGGTTGAGCCCGTCTTCGTCACGGGGAGCCTTCTGTCCCAGAAGATCGTCTAGATCGGCTAGAGAAAATTGGACGGAAGGCGTTCTAACCGACCTTCTGTTGTCTTATCCATTCGAGGTCTGTTGTGAAGAGTTGTCTGATATCCTCGATTTGCTGGTGCATCATGTAGAGCCTGTCGATTCCCAGGCCCCAGGCGATCACGGGCACCTTGATGCCGAGGGGCTCTGTGACTTCGGGCCTGAATATTCCGCTGCCCCCGAATTCCATCCACCCGTAGCCTTCCCTGTAGGCTTGCAGCTCGACACTGGGTTCAGTGAATGGAAAGTAATCAGGTTTGAACCGGACCTTGTCAGCCCCCGCGACTTCACGGGCGAACATCTCCAAGACCCCGAGTAGGTTGCGTAAGCTTAGGCTGGGATCGAGAACAATTCCCTCTGCTTGGTTGAACTCTGTCAAATGCGTTCTATCGAGGAGTTCGGGGCGGAAGCATCTTGCGATGGCGAAATATTTGCCGGGGATCTTCATATTCTTAGAGATCATTGACCGGACGCTCAGGGCTGTTCCGTGGCTGCGAAGAACTAGCTTGGAGGCTTCTTCTCTTGAGTACTTGTAGCCCCAGCCTGTAGACCCTGTTTTCCAGCCGTTCTCATGTGTCTGAGCTACCTTTTCCACGATGTCCTTCCATGGCTCAAGGCTAGCTTTGGACGGGTGTTTCAGATAGTAGAGATCGTGAATTTCTCGCGCTGGATGATCTTGCGGCATGTAGAGGCAGTCGTCGTTGATGAACGCAGTCTCGACCAGAGGTCCAACAGCTTCCGTGAACCCCAGGGCAACAAGTTTTCGCTTGACCATCCGTAGGAATCGCAAGTATGGATGATATTTTCCAGGATTGAGTGAAGGGACGGCCGAGGAAACGTTGTAAGCTCGAAGACGAACTCTCTCCCAGTCACCTGAGAGAATCATTTCACTTGTCAGACCACTGACTTCATCGATAGAAGTTTGATTCGGAATCGCGTCTAACCCTTTGGGCGTAATCTGGAGCTTCCGCTGTACATGCTGCTTCGAGGCCAGAATGTTTCTCTTGAGGAGTCTATCCGCTGCCTGTTTCAGGTTGCTTGGCAATTCTTCGATTGGAATGCTAACTTGGCCAATTCTCTCCAGAACCTCTTCATCCTCGTCTTTCGGCGCGTCCTTCGGGACCACCAGAATCGTGCCTGAGCTTGTCTTCTCTATTTTTCCCCAGCCTTTGCGCGCAATCCAGCCGGTAACTATCGAGACAAAGTCGAGCGGTAGACCCGCTTGCTGGACGGCTTCGCTGACCTGGAGTTTTCCACCTGCATCATGGACCACCGTGGCGACTCTTCGTTCGGGCAGCCCGTTCGCCAGATAATCATGTCCTTCCTCAGTGCAAAATATCTCAGTCGTTCTTGTTGTCTGTTCCTGAACTAGGCCTTGTTCTGAAAGTGTGAGGGATGAACGCGCGACTGCGGAGTTGGCTAGTCCCGTCTTCTGGGCTATTTCACCAGCGGATGCGGTTCCGCCCGCGTCCCGGAGAGTTCTCAAAACCTTAACGTCATTTTCGCGCAACTCCACCTGTAATTCTCTCCGAGGCTAGAAACTCTGGTCAGGCTTCCAACCGCTATATTTGGTTTGGAGATTCGAACCTACTGTCCATTCCCCATTTGGTTCTGGCCTCCTCCGGAATCGACCTCGCCGGATGAATGGGTCTGGACACAACTCCTTTCTATCACACTCGGCTCAAGTTGTCGCTGTAGATGCGAGCGGGCCTTACCGATATCCTTCAGAAGAAATGGTTCCTTGCTCTCCTAGTCTTGGCCCTAATCGTGGAATCCTCACTGCTCATCATAATTCTGGTTGAATCCTATCTAGGGAACCAGAATTTCCCTTCGATCTCTATAATTCCCTACGCCGAACCCCAGTGTCGATCTCTAAGCGCGACGATAATCGCAACAGGAAGAAGCAATAGCACGGGCGCTTACCAAAATCGCACTGTCGAGTTCAGTTGCTCGGGAAACTATGCCCTGAAGATTTTTCCACTCGACACGTTAACTTGTTTTTTTGTGCCGTGACCCTCAATACTTCCCCCTCGTACCCATCTTCACCCTTCCTCGAGGGTATCTAACGCTCTCGCTTACTTGCCCGGTCAACTGTTTGGCGGGTCAAACGATCCCTCTCAAGAGTGGAAATACAGTTTACCTGAGTTCCTGGGGAGGTTACGACTACATTGCAGTCCTTAACAACTCTTCGGCTGGTGCTAGCGGTTTCACTGTATCATGGCGGAATGGGCAGTGTACTCCACCTCGACCCACGCCGCCCGCGTTCAAACTCTCCGCTTCTCCCACTCAGCTCTCCATTCCCAGGGGGCAATCAGCCACCTCAACGATCACGGTCACTAGTCTTGGAACATTCGGCGGGATGATCAATTTCACATGGCAAAGCTCATGCAATCACTGTGGACTCACTCCGACAGTAACGATTAGTCCCGCGAGCGTATTTCTGAAGCCCGGTGGATCGAATTACACGGTGGTTTCTTTCGCAACCGATCCCAGTATTAGTCCCGCAACGATCCAATACTCTGTTTACGGCTACGGCGGGCTCGTCCCTGATAGTAGCGCAAACATCGACGTTGTTGTCACGTGAAGAAAAACCTAGAGTTTTTCGTGCAGTCTATCTTAGAGGAACTTGTTTGTGATTCCAAGAGCGTCGTCAGTCTTCGCAATTGACCTCCGACCCTCTGTTTCGAGGCCAGTGAGGGCCCTTATTGCGTCAACATTCTCTGGAACCACAACGCTTTCGTTGTGGACTTGGTAGACGAGGTTGGCTTCGCCATCTGTGACGTTGAGTATGTCTTCCCAATAGGCGACCTCCCACATGTCGGCCCTTGCTCTGTGTAGGTCCCGCATCATCTCGGCTACGGCGTTCATGCTGTCAACTCCATCAGTCGTCCTGACAGGCGCCAGCCTAGGAGCATTCTTCAAGACCTTCAGAACATCCTTCCTCTCTGGATTGTTCTTCAACTGGACCATGGCGAAGTGGAGGTGGCCGATGTTGAAAGGCCCTTTCGCGGCCATTGTTGTAATGTCTAGTTTAGGAAGAACGGTTTGCGCGTCGGGTCCCTGATGGGACGGAATGTGAGCCTCCGGAACGACAGTATTGATGAGTCCATTCTTGTGGCTCTCCCACGGGTCTGTTCCCCTCCGGAACACGACAACTCTCGCCTTTCTCACCC
>VBAX01000030.1 GCA_005883075.1 Candidatus Bathyarchaeota archaeon
CGCGGGTGTCCGCTTCCTTCTTGCAGAAGGGCCTGGCGCAAAGAGATGTCTCCCAGCAGGACCGTTCAGAGGTCCGTTACGCCAGATTCTGTCAAAGCCCTCATGATTATCGAGGCGATTGTCATCGCCTTCTTCTCGTTTTGGCTTGCTAACGAGTACGTTTACAACGTATACTTCCGAATATACGTGAACAGCGTGAACAGCGTCTTCATAGAACACTTCACAACCTACACAATCGCCCTGGGACTTGGAATTGGCCTAGCGGGGACAGCTGCCGCAGCGACCCTCTACAAGAAACTTAGAGAAGCCAAATTGAAACTAGAATTCGTTGCCCCGAAGATCAGAGGTTCTCTTGAGCAAATGCTAGCAAGTCTTCCCTCAATGGAACCGCAGGCGGTCATTCCACCAATTAGCAATGCTCCCGTCGTCACAACCCAACCTGCCTTGGAGGCTACGACAACCGTTAACCCCATTTCCCCTGGTTCTCCTCTGCAACCTACGGAAGAGAAGAAATAATTTCTTTTAGGGTTTCTCGCCTAGTTCCTTGGCGAACTCCGTCAACAGTTCTCTCTGCCGACGAGAGAGATCCCTCGGAATATCAACATCAACTCTTACAAGCTCATCTCCTCGGCCCCATCCTCCAACCCTTGGGAAGCCTTTGCCCTCCAGGCGAAATACTGTTCCCGGTTTTGTCCCTGCTGGAATCTTTAGTTGTGCCTTACCATCGATTGAGGGCACTTGAAGCTCTCCGCCAAGGGCGGCTTTGGGAAAACTGACTCTGGTTTCGTACAGAATGTTGTCGCCATCTCGTTTGAAGTCGGCGTGAGGCTTCAATCGTATCCGGACATAGAGATCTCCACTGCGCCCGCCCTGAGTAGCGTTCCCCTCTCCCCTGATGCGGAGGCTCTGACCTTCGTCAGCTCCAGGGGGAACTTTCACCTGGAGCTTGGTCCTTGAACGTGCAACGCCGCTTCCGCTGCAGTTCTTGCATGGCTTGTCGATGATGCTTCCTTCTCCTCTGCACTTTGGACAGGTGGTTATCTGAACGAGCTGGGCGAACCCCGCTCGACGGACAGTTTGGACCTGGCCTCGGCCATGGCAGTTGCCACAGGTCCTCCTAGAGCTCCCTGGCTGGGCCCCGGTCCCGTTGCATTCCTTACACTCAGCGAGTCGAGGAACTTCTATCTCTCTTGTCGCTCCATGGGCGACCTCGTCGAAGCTAATCTGCAAATCGTAAAGTAAGTCCTCGCCTCTGGAGGGAGCGCTTGTGCTTTCGAAGTTCTGGAAGCCTCCGAATCCGCCAAGGATCCGTTCTACGAAGCTGCTGAACCCGCCCCCGAATGAGCCGAATCCCATGTCTCGGAATATGGAGTCGAAGTCCGCGCCCCGGAAAATGTCTTCAGTGTTATATTTCTGGTAGATTCCCTCGCGCCCGAACTGGTCGTATTGTTTCCGCTTCTCTTCATCGGACAATATTGCGTAGGCTTCTGAGATTTCCTTGAACTTCTCAGTGGCCTCGGGAGCCTTGTTTCTGTCCGGGTGATACTGTAGGGCGAGTTTTCGGTAGGAGCCTTTTATGTCGTCCTTGGACGCGTTTCGAGGAACCCCGAGCACGTCGTAATAGTCTCGCTTCTCCATTCTTTCCGATTCATCTCGCTCTACCGAGAGCCTTCGTCCTTTACCTCTCTGAACTCCGCGTCTACAACATTATCATCCTTAGACTGGTTGGCTCCCGGCGATGTTGCCTGCTGGGCGGGCTCTTCGGGCTTCTGAGCGACCTTCTGGTAGATCTCGGCGCCAATCTTCTGGAGTATTCTTGAGAGATCGTCGCTAGCCGATTTTATTCGATCAGCCTCCTTTCCAGATAGGGCGGCTCGCAGGGTGCCTGCTGCCTTGTCGATGGCTTCAACCTGTTCTTTCGTAATCTTGTCTTTCAACTCGTCCTTCGTCTTGTCAGCGGTGTAGAGCATACTTTCCGCGGTGTTCCTGAGTTCCACCTCTTCCTTTCGTTTCTTATCCTGATCCGCGAACTGCTCAGCTTCGTGGACCATCTTCTCCTTCTGATCCTTCGAGAGTTTGGTCGAGGCGGCTATCGTAATCTTGTTCTCTTTCGATGTTGCTAGGTCCTTCGCAGAAACATTTAGGATACCGTTTGCGTCAATGTCGAAGGTCACCTCAATCTGGGGAATACCTCTCGGTGCCGGCGGAATACCTGTTAGGTTGAACATGCCTAGAGATATGTTGTCTGTCGCCATAGCGCGCTCCCCCTGGAGGACGTGAATAGTGACAGTGGTCTGGGAGTCGGCTGCTGTCGAGAATATCTGGCTGCGTTTTGTTGGGATGGTCGTGTTTCTCTCCATAATCTTTGTGGCAACGCCTCCGAGTGTTTCTACGCCAAGTGACAATGGCGTTACGTCCAGAAGGAGGATGTCCTTGACTTCACCCGCGAGAACTGCGCCTTGAATCGCCGCTCCGACAGCAACGCATTCCATTGGGTCAACTCCGCGCTCAGCTTGCTTGCCGATTATGTCCTCGACGAATTTCCGGACGAGTGGCATGCGGGTCTGGCCGCCGATGAGGATGATCCTGTCTACGTCCTTGGGCGTAAGTTTCGCGTCATCGAGAGTTCTCTTGATCGGCGTCTCAACTTTTCGGACTATGGGATTAGCGAGCTCTTCTAGCTTAGCCCTCGTCAGGGTCGTGTGGAGGTGTTTGGGCTGGGATGAGTCGGCGGAGATGAAGGGTAGATCGACATCAGTTGTGAGAAGGGTGGAAAGTTCGATCTTCGCCTTTTCCGCGGCTTCTTTGAGACGGGTCATGGCCATGCGGTCGTTTCGGAGGCTTATGCCCGTCTGGCGCTGGAACTCGGTGAGCAAGTACTCGACTATCGCGTTGTCAATATCTGTACCGCCTGTCTGAGTGTCCCCACTGGTTGATAGGACCTGGAAGACTCCGCCGCCGAAGTCCATTAGGGTGACGTCATGTGTTCCGCCTCCGAAGCTGAACACCATTATTTTCATCTCCTTGTCCGCCTTGTCCAACCCGTACGCGAGACATGCGGCAGTGGGTTCGTTGATTATTCTAGCAACCTCGAAGCCCGCGATTTCTCCAGCGTCCTTGGTTGCTTGTCGCTGGTTATCGTTGAAGTGAGCTGGGACGGTGATTACCGCTTTCTTGGTCGCGCGTCCAAGAAACGTTTCGGCGTCTTGTCTTATCTTCTGAAGTATGAACGCGGAGAGCTGCTGTGGAGTGTAGTCTTTCCCGGCAATATGAACCTTGTAGTCGGTGCCCATCTTCCTCTTGATCTCTATGATGGTCCCGTCGGGGTTTGTTGCGGCCTGCCTCTTTGCAGGTTCGCCGACAATCAACTGGCCCTCTTTGGTGAATGCGATGACCGATGGGAACATCTTTCCGGCGGCGGTCTGCCCCTCGGCACTTGGGATGACGACCGGGCGTCCGGCTTCCATTATCGCCGCAGCAGAATTCGTCGTTCCTAGGTCTATTCCTATGATCTTCTCTGTTTCTGGCTTACTCATGGTCCCCGATCTCCTCTAGAGGTGCCTTCTCGGATTTAGACTCACGCTCAGCGGAATTCTCAGCTACTTTGACTATGCTGGGTCGCAGGACCTTCCCCTTTAGCGTGTATCCTTGCCGGATCTCTTCCACGATGGTTCCCTCCTCCTTATCTGACACAACTCGAAGCGCGGCGTCGTGGAGGTCAGGGTTGAATTTTGACTCTAGGCTGTGAATCTTCTCTACGCCCTCTTTTGATAGGATGCTCTGTAACCGTTTGTGGACCATTCCGACTCCCTCTATTATCGTAGGGTCCTCTCGACTTTCCTCTGCCTCTCTGAGAGCGAGTTCCAGCTCGTCGTTGACCACTATGAGGTCGGATAGGAGGCGTTGGTTTCCGAACTGTCTAATGTCAGACGTCTCTTTCTCCACTCTCTTTCTGTAGTTTTCGAAATCCGCCTGAAGGTACTGCAGACGCCGCAGATAGTCCTCTGATTTCGATTTTTCTTTCTCTAGCTCTGCACTGAGCTCCTTCAACGTGGTTTCAGGGTCTTCGCCATCCAGGGGCTTCTTGGAAGGCGGTTGAGCCTCTACAGTTTCAGTTGCAAGATGTCTCTTTTTCTCGCTCACCAAAATCACTCCCTTCTCCCCTCTCCGAATTCCATTAGGCTAAGCTACGATCGATTTGAAGCGTCAGGGAAAAATTAAACCTTCTGACACGCCGACCAATGGTGTGGAGCGATAACGGCGAACCAATGTCAAAGGGGAACCGGGTTTTTGTCAACTTCCGGGAAAGGACGTCTTGTGTTTCTCTTAAGAGGCTGGTTTGGTTACGCTCGATTGATAGTGCACATAGAGCGTGATAGAATCCATTCGGAGGATCATGTTTGGGTCTATTGAGTCATCTTACTCATCCAAAAGGCAAGATTTGGATCGCTCTTGACAAGGGGACTTTCCAAGAGGGAGAGCCGGTCGTGGGCAAGATCCATGTGGAAGCAGAAGAGTACATTCCGTCCATCGGATTGAAGGTTGAAGCAAGGGTTGTTGAGAGTTGGAACGAGATGGTCTGGGTCACTCTCCCCAACAACCAGAGGATCCAAGAGAACCAGCGTCGGACCAACAATCTCTACCAACGCGATGTACAAGTCACCGGGGCTACTGATTTCGGAAAAGGCCCAGCCCGAGAATTTCCGTTCAGTGTGGGTATTCCTCCCTGCAGAGCGACAAGGGGTGGATCTTCCGTCCAGAACTTATTGAAGGCGGTCTTGCAGGTCAAGGGAAGACCTGACATGACCAATGAGACTCAAATCGCGTTTGTTCCAGTCGGTGCCTATGGTTCCATGCCGATGAATGTCGGATATGGCCCGGGACCGATGCCAGCAGGCTATGGACCAAACCCCGGTTATCAGCCAAATCCAGGCTATGGAATGCCACCCATGAACCAGGGCTATCAAGGCTACCAAGGCTTTGGTCAGCCAGGATACGGTGTTCCACCGCCACAACAGCAAGCGCCATCGGTGAAGGTCCGCTGTAAGTACTGTACGGGACTAATGGACGCGAATGCGTCAAACTGTCCTACTTGCGGCGCCCACCAGTAGACGGGTCTTTTCCTCTAGGACGAGGACGATACTAGCAGGACGCCAGCGACAATCAGTACAGCGCCTGTTCCTGAGTATATGTTGAATGGGTCATTGAATATTATCACTGATAGCGCGACAGCAACAATCACTTCTATCGGAAGAATGATCGAGGACACCGTGGACGACACGGTTTCTAACCCTTTCATTAGGAAATAGTAAGCTCCTACGGTCGCAACCACCGCTAGGAACGCAGTGTAGAAGGCCGCTTCCCAGCCTAAGTTGACAGAAGCACCCTGGTCCAACGGGATGGCCAGGACAAGAAGAACACCTGTGATAAGAATCATACCTCCGGTGACCGCTCGTCCTCCCTTCTGGACAACGATGTCCTTGGAAAAGATGAAAACTAAAGCTATGGTGACCGCTGTTCCAAGTATCAGCACGTCGCCCAGGAACTGGGCCTGACCCAAGCTCACGACCTGACCTCGGGTAACTACCATGCTCGCTCCAAGAAACCCTGACAATACTCCAAGACCTTTCTTCGCCCCTATCATTTCGCTTCCACGAGCCCAAGATAGAATCGGAATCATCAGAGCCGCTGTGCCTATGATCAGGGCTGCATCCGAGGAAGTTGTGAACCTCTGTCCCTGAAACTGCAGTACATATCCGAGGGCATTGATGAATCCCACAACCCAGATGGGTCTTGCACGGAGAAGGGTCCAGTCAACCCATCCGTTTCGACGAAGAAACAAGAGAACCAGAAAAGAGGCTAGTGAAAACCGAAAAGCCACGAATAGGTCTGCGGGAAGAAGATTCAGCCCGAGCTTGATTATCGGCACGCTTGTACCGAACAGTATCCCGGAGAGAACTGTTGCGAAGATTCCAGTTCTGAGAGCCGATTCTTCTCGCCTTTGGATGAGCCGGTCTTGTGCGCTGGCTTTAGAGTATAACTCCGGCTTGAGAGGGCCAAGCGCGTGGAGATTCAGCTAGGCTTATCTTCTGGTAGAACCCTAATTCCTGCACGACATGAGCGCTACAAGTCTCTTGGAGAGGGAAGAAGTCGAGTGCGCTTACTGCAAGGATTCGAAGCCAGCTACAGAGACGACTTGGTTTATGGCTGAACCAGGCGAAAAATCAGTACGGTTGTGCGATTTCTGCTATGAGGAAGCAAGGAAACAACTCCGCCTCCTCCGGATCGTTCGAAACCGAGGAGACTACCCCCTAGAAGTAGCATCGTAACTGAAATAACGACCTCTTCGAAACAGCAAACTCGCGCGCTTGCATCAGCGTAGCTTCTGACTGGGGCCTTCGTCCCATCATTCGCAAAGGGTTATTGCCCTTCGTATCCCCCACTTTTGAACACTAAACGTTGCCATCGAACGATAGAGTCGTCATTCTCGGTTGCGGGATGGGAGGAATGGCAACATGCAGCCTCTTGGCCGAGCGTGCCCCGTCAGCACAGATCACAATCGTGGAACAAAAGAAGAACTTCGAGTTCTCTCCCTCCTTCCCTCTGCTGGCAATGGGTCGCCGCGAACCCGGAAAAGTCCGACGAGCCCTATCGATCCCGAAAAAACGGAGAATCAAGCTGATCAACGATCGAGTCCGTTCGATCGAGACATCTTCGAAAATGGTCAGGACTGAATCGGGACAGCTCCATTATGATCATCTAGTCATTTCGATGGGCGTCGACTACTCGCCTAGCGAGATTCCCGGAATGGAGACGTACGCTCACCAGTTTTACGATTTCGACTCGGCGATGAAATTGCGTGATGCGCTAGAAGGCCTTGAAAATGGAAGGTTGGTAATCGGAATATCGCGATTGCCTATCAAGTGTCCTGTCGCGCCGTATGGTTTGGCGTTGCTCCTGCAGGATCACTTTGCAAGGGCGAAGAAGAAGGTCACGATTGAGTTTTTCACTCCAGAGGCTCATCCAGCCCCAGCTGCAGGTCCTGTGATTGGTAAACAAGTGGAGAGGCTCTTGGCAGCCAAGGGAATAGCGTTTCGCCCGAATGTCAAACTTTCAAAAGTAGAAAAAGAAAGGGTTGTGTTTGAGGGAAAGACAGAGCTCCCATACGATCTGCTAGTCGTTGTTCCGCCCCACAAGTGTCCAAGCGCCGTTGTTGAGGCTGGATTAACCGACTCGTCCGGTTGGGTTCCGGTCAGTCCGCAGATCTTGGCCACGAGGTTTGAAGGAGTCTACGCGATTGGAGATGTCACCGCGATCGAGACGCCTCACGCGCACGTTCCGTTTCTGCCGAAGTCGGGGTCGTTCGCCCTCGGCCAGGCTGAAGTTGTATCCAACAATATTGCAATGTCTATCACGGGAAAGGGGGAACGAAAGATTTGGGATGGCACTGGGTCTTGTTTTCTCGAAGTTAACAGGGGCGAAAGCGCCATGCTCAGGGGCGAGTTTCTCTCAAACCCTCCGCGACTGGAGTTTCACCCACCCCGCAGAAAATGGCAGGTGGAAAAGACGAAGCTGGAGGACTACTGGATGAAGTATCGATTCTAAGAAGCGACGCAGCCGTGGAAGGATTGAGCTGAATCACGTTCTGATCTCGAATCCGGGGCCCTATTGAACCTGAAGGAGCTACGCTTCGGCTTCGATTTCTCCGCGGTGGACCTCGTGCCCGCATGAGCCCAAGAAGACGTCCAGCCCGTCCGGCACGGCATCGCTTCGGAATGGACTCACATGCACAAACACTCCTTCCCGATGATCAATAGGACACTCTGCTTTGATCAGATTCTTCGCCTTGGTTCTAGGCCTCTGCCTGGAAACCGGGTCCAGTCTAGCCGACAGTTTCTCAATCTTAAGCCCAAGCAGACCCGCGTAGAGTCCGCTGATGCAAAATATACCGCTTCCGGCTAGCAATCCTACGACGCCTGTCAGACCTAGTGCGTCGCTGGATGTCATTGCAAAGTAGAGAGCGACGACAGGTGCGATAACGGCTATGCTAACGATGATCTTGCCCATAATGGAGAGAAAGCCCATGTTTTTTCGACCCTACGGAATCTACTTCTTTTGAAAGGACTTGGCTTTACTGTTTCTTTTTGGAATCTCTCTCGCTTACAACGCTCTCGACGTGTTCGATGATCGTCTTGAGAGGCGTCCCAGGCCCAAAATTTCCCGTGATACCCTGTTTCTCCAACAACGGCTTGTCCTCGTCTGGGATAATCCCTCCACCCACTAACAGAATATCGCCTCCACCTTTCTCTCGGATGAGCTTTGCAACCTTTGGGAAGGCGGTCATGTGAGCACCGTTTAGGAGACTCATAGCAACAACATCTACATCCTCATCAATAGCCATCTGGGCAACCTGTTCTGGAGTCGCTAGAAAGCCGGTGTAGATTACCTCCATGCCCGCGTCCCGGAAAGCCCGGGTCAAGATCAGCGCACCTCTATCGTGGCCGTCTAGTCCAGGCTTCGCAACAAGGATACGAATTCTCTTGGCCGGTTTCGATACTGGTTTTTTCTGCGAGGGCATCGGATCGTTCTGATCATCCGAAGAACCCGTTCGCTAATAAGGACTATCGGATCTATTCAGCTGTAAAGTTCGTCATATCGCTTGTATTTCCAGTACGCCATGGAAGCAAGCCATGATACTACGAATATGCCGATTATTCCGAAACCCATGGTCTCGAAATCGAGCGTCCCAAGCCATTTCCAGAATGGACCGGTCAACTTCAGCTCGTTAGACAGGACTTGGAGAAGTTCGACTCCGCCGATCGCAAAAGCAACCGCGACGGATATGATCGTCACAGTAAGATTGTAGTATATTTTTCGAATTGGCCTCAGAAACGCCCAGCTATACGCGGTCAGCATAGTAATCCCATCAGTCATATCGACCAAGACCATTCCACAAGTGAACATGAAAGGGAGAACGAGGATCATCCATAGAGGAACTGTCGATGATACTCCGACTCCCACGGTGATAGCTATCAAGGCGATCTCGCTGGCAGTGTCGAAGCCTAGTCCGAACAAGACTCCGATAGGATAGATCTGCCAGGGCTCGCGGACGATTTTGAATAGTCCTTTGAAGTAGCGGTTTAGGAATCCCCTGTTTTCCAGAAGATTGTCCAGTTCCGACTCGTTCATCTTTCCCTGTTTGAGGGTCGTGAACACTCGATAAATTCCGAGGACGATTACGACGTTGATGAGCCCGATGAGAAATAGGAAGACTCCAGAGACTGTTGTTCCTATTATCGCGCCGCTGCTTCGAAGGGCAGGAATCTGATCCCTTACCGCGTTGGTGGCGAGAATGAGGGAGACGATAAGGCCGACGACGACCGTCGAGTGGCCTAGGGAGAACCACATGCCAACGGTAAGGGGGCGCTTGCCTTCCTGGAGGAGTTTCCTTGTGGTGTTGTCGATCGCGACAATATGGTCGGCATCCACTCCGTGACGCAGTCCAAAGGTGAAGGCGAGGACTCCCAATCCCGCAAGCAGGGCCGACAATTGCCCTATGATGATTGAGGCTGCGAGGCCAGCGAGGGTGGCGATGGCTAGGGCCGAGTATATGATGGAGATTCTGAGTTTCTCGGCTGTCGAGAGTCCGAGCTTTGAGTGATCGAATTGGAGTTCAGTCAATTCAGAAGACACCCGCCCCCAAGAGCCTTTATGGCTCCCGGCGCATATTGACAGGTTGTCTCGATCTGACCCGTCTATGTGGTAATATAAAGTCTTAAGTTGGTAATACTTTTAGCCGACTCGGCCGCGTCGAGTAATACTGTGAGGCGATGAATTGATGTTGAGTGATGAGGGGGTTACCAGAATAAGCATGTCTCTGCCACCTGAGCTTCTCGAAGCCTTCGACAGGGCTTCCGAGCATAGTGGCTACAGGGATAGATCAAAAGCGTTACAGGCGGCGATGCGATCCTTCATCTCGGATTTTGAGACAGGAGTCAGAGGAGGCCACGTTGTCGGATCCATCGTCATGGTCTACAACCATGAGACTCATGGCGCCGATGAGGGTATCACAGAAACATCTCACCACCATAGACAATCCATTCTCTCATCCCTGCACGCCCACATCGACGCTGCACACTGCCTTTGCGCTCTGTTAGTCCGCGGCAAAGCCCAAGATATCACGAGATTGGAGAGTGAGCTGAAGCGACAGAAGGGAATCATGCAAGTCAAATCCTCTTATCTGAAAACAGAATCGGTCTAGGGAATTACCTGTAGAAACAAGAATGTTCAGCTCGGGAGTTGTTCTACTTCGTTATCACCCCGCCGGAGAATAATCTAAACGGAACTTCTGGTCGCGGACGTTAGGTATGCTCTCCCACCATCGTTGTGGAACCGTGTTGCGAACAATGCGTCCCTGATGTAGTTGATCTTGAAGAGAGACGAGAACGTTGCCTCGATCTCCCCCCTCGTAACTCTATGTGGTCCACCCCAGCCAGTAGGCTCTTTCTCGCTGAAACAGAGCATGAAGTATTTTCCATTAGCGACTAGAACTCTAGAGATCTCGTGAGTGTAAACTGGCCGGTCGTTATCGGGAAATGTGTGGAAGAGTCCCGAATCGATAATGTTGTCGAAGAGCCCGTCCTTGAAGTCCAGTGAAAGAACGTTTCCGGCTCGGAAATCAATTTTCAACCTTTTCTCAGCGGTTTTCGCCCTTGCCACCGCAACCGCTCGGCTTGACAGATCGACTCCGGTGACAGAGAACCCGTTCTCCGCGAGATAGAGCGCGTTCTCACCTGTTCCGCACCCGACGTCGAGAACTCTGCCCTTACTCAGTTCTCCGGCCCGCACGAGCTCTACGAAGGCTGGTTGCGGCCGGCCTACGTCCCATGGTGGTACGGTCTTGTAGGCGTCCTCCCAAGAGCTCAAGAATAGACAAATTCGTTCACCGACGCCAGATTCAAGAACGTTATGAAATTGGACTCTTGGCGGATCGCCTCTGGTGGCTCCCGATTGCAAAAAGACTCTTTAGACGAGCATAGACGAGCATGTATAGCATTCGTGAATCGGATTGGAACAGCTTCAGAGAGAAAGCCTCCTTTTACCGACCGTCTTGAGATGGTTGCTTGAAGAAAACGAACCCTCCAGTCAATACTTTACGCTTACTGAGCTGATGGGACGGGACAAACAGGACACTTCTGTTCGAAAGGCTAGAGAGAGGATTGGGCGAGAAGGATGGGCCGCCAAGATTTTCGCGAAACAGAAAGATAACACGTACTGGGAGAACAAAGAGTCATGTTACGTTCCAAAGTTCAGCTCCACAGGATGGCAGCTAGCGGTCCTCGTGGACCTCGGAGTAACATCAGACGATCCAAGATTCGCGAACGCTGTCGAGCATTTTTTTGACCTTCACAATGTTGAGACAGGCGGGTTCTCTATGCGTCCCAAGAGTCAGAAACCGTACGAGCCGCATGTTTGCAACACTGGCAACATGGTTCGGGCACTTGCAAAGGCGGGATACTCAAAGGATGATAGAGTCCACAAGGCGATGGATTGGCTGCTGACCAAGCAGCTGTCTGATTCCGCTTGGAACTGCTCACCCTCCGGGAAACACGGGTCCTTTCTGGCAACCGTTGAGCCCATGTGGGCTCTGTCTGAGATGATCTCGCACGAGCCCAGAGCTGCATGGAAAGAAGCCGCAGCCAGCTCTTCTGAGTTTGTTCTCAGACACAAAATCTACAAATCCGACAGGGATGATTCAGTTGTCCTCTTCGACTTTCTGAAGATACACTATCCCATGCACTACTGTTACGATTTCCTGCACGGGTTACGGGTTCTGGCAGAGCTGGGGGTCCCGAGAGATGAGAGGATGGATGATGCGCTGAGAATGTTGCGCGCCAAGCAACTTGTAGATGGACGATGGCCATTAGAGGCGGTGTACCGTGGCTGGCGACACTCTTACCCAATGCATGGAACTGAAACGGTGTCAAGACCTGAGGAGCGCGAACTCGTAACGGAGGGATGGGGTACCGACCGGACCTTGCAACTGGAAGAGGCAGGTAAGCCCAGCAAATGGGTGACGCTCCAGGCCTTGCTTGTCCTGAAGCGACTGGGATTGCTTGAGCAATCATCCTAGGACGCTAGAAAACCGATCGGATGAGTCCCCCGTCGATTGTGAGCATTGTCCCATTGATGTAACTCGCTTTCTCGCTCGCAAGAAAGGCGACGAGATACCCTACTTCCTCTGTGAGACCGTATCTTCCTGCTGGAACGTCCTGGAGCATCTGTTTCATGGCCTCATCCAGGCTTTTTCCCGTTCTCGATGAAACGTCCTGGGCAACCTGTCTCTGCCTATCGGTGAGTATGTGTCCCTGCATGATCCCGTTCGAGGTTATCCCCCTCGAACCATACTCGAGTGCAAGAGACTTCGACAATCCAGCAAGACTCAGCCTGACCGTGTTGGACAAGACTAGATTCGGGACCGGCTGCCGCAGTGTGGAGGATGTGATGTAGATGAGCCTCCCCCATTTGCTCTGAACCATCCCTGGAACGACTCGTTTTGTGAGCCAGACGGCACTCATCAGAAGCAGTTTCACGCCCTGCTCCCAGTCATCATCATTGAGATCAGCAAACGTCCCGGGTTTCGGTGGACCGGTGTTGTATGCAAGAATATCTATCGTGCCAAACTTGCTTGTGGCTTCACCCACGAGAAGATCAATGTCGGCCTTTATGGCCAGATCTGCAGTTACCGAGTGCACATTTTTGTTTCCAGTTTCGTTCGCAATCGTGTCCCGGGCCTTTGAGATCGAGTCTCGATTCCTTGAAGAGACTACTACTTTGCAGCCTTCCGAGGCGAGAACTTTGGCCACGCCGAGTCCTATTCCCTTGCTCGAAGCCGGGACCAGAGCTACCTTGTCCTTGAGTCCAAGTTCCAAGATGCTCCAGCCTTATCGACCTAAGGAGATTAAAGTTGGTACCGAGTTAAGAGACGTAAATGGATACTAAGGCCTACTTGGAACGAATCGGGTACCGCGGGGGAACTCGACCCAACTTTGACGTCCTTCGCAGACTAACCCGGAAACATTTGCTCTCGATCCCCTTTGAGAATCTCGACCTTCACCTCGACCGGCCAATAATCCTCAGCGAGAAAGCGTTCTATGACAAGATCATCAGGGAACATCGCGGAGGATTCTGCTACGAGCTGAACGGTTTGTTTGCCACTCTACTAGATGAGCTGGGTTTCAAAGTATCCATGCTCTCAGCACGTGTCGCCCGGAAGGGTGGGGGTTTCAGTCCGAACTTCGATCATATGACCTTGCTCGTGCAGCTTGAACATCCGTGGCTCGTCGACGTGGGATTCGGCGACTCTTTCACAGAACCAAAACGGCTCGACATGTCAGGTCCACAAGCTGACCGTGAGAAACAGTACCGTTTCACTCGAAGAGATGGCTGGACCCTGCTGTCTAGGAGGCCGAAAGGAAATGGTGTCTGGGAGCCTCAATACCTGTTTAGCCTGCGGCCTCGAAAGGTGGAGGAGTTTGTTCTGAGATGCCGCTGGCAACAAACCTCTCCAAGATCGCACTTCAAGAAAGGCCGCATATGCACTCGCCTCACTTCCAACGGGAGACTATCGCTTACTGATACGAAGTTCATTGTGACCCGAGGCGGTAGGAGGAGTGAGCGACCGGTCAAGGACCCTCAAGAATTCGCCATGCTGCTACGACGGCATTTTGGCATCGATCTAAACTGATGTGATTCAGTTCATTGCGAGATACTTGTTCTCGAGATAGCCGACGAGTCCTGATGGATCGTATCCTTTGCCGAAGACCCTGTTAAGCAGCTCCTTCGGCGAATATGTTGACCCCGGTTTGTGAATGTTTTCCGCTAGCCAGCTCTTTAGAGGAGCTATGCTCTTGTCTCCCTTGATCGGGAGCAATCCCTTCTTCGTCAGAGCGCTCCACAGCATTCCCGCGATGATGTTTCCGAGAGAGTATCCAGGGAAGGTGGCGAACTGTCCCCAGCTCCAGTGTATATCCTGGAGAACTCCATCCGCGTCCTTCTCAGGCCTCTTGCCGAGATAATCCTCTATCATATCATCCCATATAGATGGGAGCTCTGACACTCTGATCTTTCCCTGTAGGAGTTTCTTTTCGAGCTCATACCTCATTGCAATATGGAAGTTGTAGGTCAGCTCGTCCGCTTCTACCCTGATCAGGCTTGGTTTTACCGTGTTGAAGTACGAGTAGAGTTGCTTCTGGTCATAACCGGTTACAAAGCTCAGGTTAGCCTTCAGGAGCGGGTAGAGCAGCGGGACGAACTCTTTGCTCCTTCCGACAATATTCTCCCAGAATCTGGATTGCGATTCATGAACGCCCGCAGATACGCCTGAGGCGGTTGGTGTGAACTGTAGCTCGTGGTCTACTTGAAGCTCGTAGAGGGCGTGGCCGCACTCGTGCATTAGTCCGAACATTGATGCCTTGAAATCCTTAGGCTCATACCTAGTGGTTATCCTCACGTCATCGCTTCCAATCCTGACCGCGAAGGGATGAGTGGAAACGTCCTGCCGGAACCTCTTCTCAGGCATGCCCAGCAGCCGAAGAATCCTCTCATTCACCTGCTTCAACGAATTAACATCATAATCTGCATCCTCCAAAGCATGTCTCTCTGGAAATACGCCCTGGGAGAGAGTCTTGGCAAGGATCTTCTTGAGCTGCGGGATAAGTTCGGAAAAGATCCTGTCAAGGTCAGTGGTTGTCAGTCCTTCCTCGGACAGATCTAGGAGTGCATTGTACGGATTTCCTGACGGGTCGAGATGGTTTGCTTCTTCCCGTTTCAGCTCGGTTATCTTCTCGAGATGGGGCTTGAAAATAGTGAAGTCGGATTTCTTTCTTGCTTCTCTCCACGGGATATTCGCATCAATTGTAGCCTTTTGTAATTCCTCAACTAGTTTCGGCGGGACTTTCTGGTAGTAGTTGAGTTCTCTCTTGACGACGCGGACAACGCCTTTTTCGGCATCGTTGAGCGCCTTCAGTTTCTCAGCTTTCTCAACAGGACCTGTCAGGTCGATGGTCATTTTCTGCCGGAGAAGCTCGATCTCTGATTGTGCTTGGCCTCTGGCGCTGGCTCCTGCTTCTGGCATGTTGATCTCGAGGTC
>VBAX01000105.1 GCA_005883075.1 Candidatus Bathyarchaeota archaeon
ATGTACCTTAGATCGAGAAGCCAGTTTTCGATCCTCCATACTATCGATCTCTGGAAATCCTCAACATTCTGCTTAGCCCCTACACCACCGACATCGGCATCGTTGAACGGTTTCAAGATCTCCTCGAGCAAGTTCTCGGCCCAGGCAGTGTCGCTGTCTGAGAGTACAACGATCTCTCCGGTAGCCTCACGTATCCCCCAAGCCAGAGCAGGTCGTTTCCCAGGCTCGTCCGTAATTATCATCTTGATATTTGGATAATTTGTAAAGGGAAAATTTTGCTGAATGCTTTCGATGTTCACAGTATCTTGGCTGTCGACGACGAGGATGATTTCGCCTACTTTGTTTGCGAGGTAGGATTTGATTGCTCGGACCAGCACGGGCGGCTCTTCCATGTAGACTGGTACAACTACGGAAGTTGTTGCTGTGTAGCTTCCTTGAAATGGTCTGTAGTTTGCGCCGTAGAGCCTCCGAATCCCCCAGAGGCTCCAGGTAATTATTCCGATGATGCCAAGCGGTATGAATGGCAGAATGTCAGGCATTGACGAGGACCAATGGAGCCTTCTGTTCTTTCGCGATTCTCTCGTTGACCTGTTTGACCGCAGAGAGCATCGGTAGATCGACTCCTTTTGTCCTCATGAACGAGATGAAGGCGTCTAGGTCTTTGGGGAGACACATTCCTTCGAATGGGCGACCTCCGTAGATTCCCCATTCTCTCATGTCATCGCGCAGGCCGAGAGCCAGTCGTGGCATGAGTCGGCTCACTTCCGCTGATTTGACTCCCACGGTTTTACATGCCCGGTCTATCTCATTGAAGAAGCTGATCTTTGCCGCGTTGAAGAGATTCGAAGCGTACTTGACCATCTCAGACGTCTCGATGCTGCATCGAGTGATTGGAGACCCGAACGAGGCGTAGAGGGATTCCAGCCGATTTCCCGCCGCCTTGCCCGCCTCTCCGATGACGACCGCTCCGGGGTGGAGGAAGTCATCGAGGGCGAACTTTTCCCGTAGAAACTCGGGGTTGTGGCAGACCCCAATCTTGGTGCCTATTCGTGTCTCTGCCGACAGTTCGATCTGGGGAATAACGTGTCCCCTTGTTGTTCCTGGCGGGATAGTGCTCCTCACTGTGACCAGATGGTAACTGTTCCTTTTGCGAAGCGAATCCCCCACCTCGGCACATACGGACAGGAGAGGGCGTAGGTTGATGGAGCCGTCGACGGTCGGGGTGGGCACGCAGATCATTGTGATGCTGCTTTTTTCAACCGCTTCAGGAATCGACGAGGCCGTCTGGTACCCTTCAAGGCGCAGCTGAGCCATCTTTGCTTCGTCGAGATCGTAGAAGACTACGTCATGCCCTTTTGTAGCAAGACCAATGCCCGTGGCTTTTCCGACTATTCCCGCTGCGATGACGGCTATGTGCAGGCTAGTACACTCCTCGAGCTTGCGAGCCCTATCTACGGCAATAAAAGGATATTTCTTTGCGCTAACGGGAGTTTGAACACTCGTTCTATTATTACCTAGGGATGGCTTTCTCGATCCCCTATTTTCTCCCAGGCCGGCCACGGCCAGTTACAGTGCTGATGAGAAATGTTGTGAACATGAAGAGGAGAAGCAGAACCAGTATTGTAGAAACCAATGAGAGGAGTGACAGGGTGAGGAATCGGAGCGGTAGAATGAGGAAGTTCAGGGAACGACTGAATATGGATAGCTGAAGAGCCGCCTGGTCCAAATACGCCCGATGAATCAGTTGATCGACGGCTTGGCGAGCCGTTATGCTTGTGTTGTACATGGTGAAGAGCCAGCCTGACATGAATAAGATCGCGACTAGCTCGATGGTAATGAGCGCGGTCTTGAATGATGGTTTCACGCCTGACATGGTTATCTGATCAATGACTGTCTAGATTTTTCTGTGAAACCTCTATTTCAGCATAGCTACCCCGACAAACCGTTTGTTCCCCATTTTTTCCAAATATTGAAGATCTAGTCCACTAACCATCTCGGCTACAGCCCCGCGACTTCCTAGAAAGTAAAACCCTTGAGCAGGTAGAATGCTGTGCTTCTGATTCCCGCTGCTATTCAGCGACAAGGATTGTCAAATCGCCCATTTTCAGCCCTGATCCGTGATCTGGATTCATGCCTCTATCTCGCCTCGTGAATCGTTCGGAGATCGCTGTAGGTTTCCCGTCTTTTCCCCTCGCGCCAAAGCCTGGACTGCGCCTAAATCGCCAGACTCGCCCAGAATCAACGCCGGACGCGAAATGGTTTCTAGAAAAATAGGGGGTCTTAGCGACCGACCCTCGCGTCGCAAATGTGGTCCTCTCGGACCCCTACGAAGGTAATGAGAAAGTTCGGAAGGGCTATGCTTTTTCCCATGCGCAGAACGCGCTCGGCGCTTCCAAGTGCCTGTTGATCGCGACCTCCGCGATCGCCTCAGAATACTTGGCCATCTGCCCCACATCCCAGACAATCGACCGCAACCCCACGGCCAGGTTGACCAACTTGACACTACGCATGATGTCAGCCGTCAGCGACCTCTCCAGCGCCTCGCAGCTCGCAACCCGCTCAATACAATCATTCGACTTTTTCAGATCGCCCTTCATCAACGCATTGAACGAGTCCTCGATCAACAATCGCACCTTATCACTATAGTCTAGAATGCCTTTCGTAAGCTTCGGGTCAACACTCTTCGCGTCCCCCTTCAACCGCAAGGCCTCCTGAGCGATGTGCGAGGCGAGATCGCCCATCTGCTCCAGACTCTTCGCAATAACCCTGTTACCTACGACATGCATGGGCCCATCGATACCAACCTCTTTCGCCACCCTACGATCCAACACCGCCAGCAATAACTGTCGTATGATCATCCAGTAGATACGATCCGCCTCCTCCTCCATATGCAACACCTCATCCGCAAGATTCGGCCGCGCCTCGACCACCGCCTTCACCGCTGTCTCCAGCATCGAACTGAGAATGATCTGCAACCGCCGCATCAAGCCATAGATCGGAAATTTGGTCGGATCCACAAAGCTCTGTAATGTAACGGATTTCAGACTCTGCTCGACAATCCCGAGACCAGTCAAACGCCTGCTCACGGCCCTGACCTCTTCCAGGTGGCGTTGAGACAGCTCCTTCTTCGCAACTATCTGGATTGTATCGTGTCCCGTCAGATAGTTCGCGGTGATTATCCTAGTGAGAAGGTTTGGAGCATCACAAATATCCGCGTCAATGACATAACGAAGGTTCTCACGTTCACGAGTAAGACCTGGATAGACAGTTATTCCACCATCAGGCTCTCGTCTGAAGGTAACAATGTCCCCCTGTTTGAGACTAACCTGTTCAACCCAGTCCTTCGGCAACGATACGATGAGAGTGGAGTAACCGACTTTCTGGACCTTACGAGCTTCCATCATCTGAGACATGCTGAGGCTCCTCTATACAGCATAGAGTTGTAAGGTAGAATATAGACTTGAGCTTGGAAGTAAGCTCTGTCTATACTGGTCCAGCCAGCTCGAGAAGACGACCGGAAAAACCGGTTACATGTATTTTTTCAGAACGGCTTCGATCTTCGCCTTCGGAACAGCGCCCACGATCTGGTCGACAAGCTTCCCCTGCTTGACAACAAGCATCGTCGGAATCGCCATTATCCCGAAACGGCCCGACACGGCAGGATTCTCGTCAGTGTTCAATTTTCCGAACACGACTTTTCCCGAATACTCTTTCGCCAGCGCATCAACTATCGGACCGACAATCCGACAGGGACCACACCAAGGCGCCCAACAGTCAATGACGGTTAGAGAGTACTTCTGCACAAACTGATCGAAAGTTGAATCCTCGACCTTGACCGGTTCCGCAGGAAAATCCACCATCTCTTTCAACTTCAACCCTAGCAAGTCTAGGCCGGATATATACCTCTCACTAGAATTTCCCGGCAAGCTCCACCTGACGTTTACCCTTCATCAACCTAGAGACCCTCAACACGCCTCCCAGCTCTAGTTTCATCAGATTCTTGTTCAGCTCTCGAAAGCTTACCTCTCCGAAGCTAGCTTTCAGTTCCTTGTGCAACTCGATATCCGTCAAAGGTCCTTTCTTCTCGACAAGTTCGACGATTGCAAGGGACATTGGCCTCGGGCTCCAGATATTGTTCAAGTGTACATTTCGCCAGGCCGTCCCGATCTTCCACGAATTCTAGGTAATCGGGACCGGAGCTCTTTCCTTCTTGAACCGTTTGCCGAATCCCTGGTACCAGTTCTCCATGTCCGGAGTAACCGATGGCTTGATCCGTTCCAGCGCGTCCCTGAAATCCTCTATCGTCACATTCTTCGTCTCAATATCGCGACGCAGAGAAACTAGGCCTGCTTCGCGAACAACGGCTTCGAGATCCGCACCGGAGTAGCCACCGGTTTGCGAACCGACATGTTCAAGATCAACATCTGGAGCCAAAGGCATGTTTGTACAGTGAATCTTGAGAATCTGCAACCTCGTCGCGTAGTCTGGAGCCGGGACGAAAATCATCCTATCGAACCTTCCTGGGCGCAGAATCGCAGGATCAATAATGTCAGGCCGATTAGTCGCACCGATCACAACCACGTTTTCCAGTGATTCGATCCCATCTAGCTCGGTGAGAAGCTGGCTTATCACTCGCTCTGATACCCCGCTATCCCCAAAACCGGTTCCCCGTCTCGGAACAACCGAGTCCAGCTCGTCGAAGAAGATGATACTCGGTGCAGCTGTTCTTCCCTTCCGAAAGACCTCCCGTATCGCCTTCTCAGACTCCCCAACCCACTTGCTGAAGAGCTCAGGACCTTTGATCGAAATGAAGTTCGCCTCGCTCTCAGTAGCCACCGACCGCGCCAGCATGGTCTTTCCACAACCCGGAGGCCCGAATAGTAGGATTCCTTTGGGAGCGCGAATTCCGAGCCTCTTGAATACCTCAGGCTTCTTCAACGGCCACTCGACAGCTTCCTGCAATTGCTGCTTGACCTCGGTCAGCCCGCCGACGTCGCTCCAGTGGACTGTCGGAACCTCGATGTAGACCTCCCGCATGGCAGTTGGGGTAATCTCTCGATAAGCGTTCATGAAATCTTCCAGATTGACCTCCATTTTCTCCAAGATGCCGCTTGGTACTCTCTCCTCTTCGAGGTTCATCTCCGGAAGATAGCGTCGAAGCGCCTTCATCGCGGCCTCGCGGCAGAGAGCGGAAATGTCGGCTCCCGTATAGCCATGACAGATGTCCGACAGTCGCGGAAGGCCGACGTCCGATGCGAGGGGCATAGTTCGAGTGTGGATCTGGAGAACCTCGTAGCGTCCCATCTTGTCCGGGACTCCGATCTCGATCTCCCGGTCAAATCTGCCAGGTCGCCGTAAAGCTGGGTCAATGGCATTTGGCCTGTTAGTGGCTCCAATGACGATAATGTTTCCTCGAGCACCCATTCCGTCCATCAGCGAAAGGAGTTGGGCGACGACCCGTCGTTCCACTTCTCCAGTAACTTCTTCTCTCTTAGGCGCGATAGCGTCCATTTCGTCGATGAATATTATACTCGGAGCGGTCTCCTGAGCCTTCTGGAAGATTTCCCGCAATCGGGCTTCCGACTCGCCGTAGAACTTGGACATGATCTCAGGGCCGGATATCACG
>VBAX01000031.1 GCA_005883075.1 Candidatus Bathyarchaeota archaeon
TTCGATCGATCCGAGCCAAGCTTGGCTCGCCCAAGGATGGGCTTCTCCGAACCAGGTCACCTTCGCGATCTTTCTGCAAGCCAATCGCGTAGGTCTCTACTCAGCGAGCATTCGTGACCTAACCTATCTATCCTCAGTCAAGTAATCTTGGAGATCTCTCCGACTCTCTTCCACTAAAGGCTCTTCAGACATCGCTAGAGAAGCGTCGGCACTACTGAACTGTTAGGCTGATCGATAGTGTTCCGATCTATCAACATGATGAGACTATCTGAGTGTGAGATGGGTTGGAGACATTTTTGCTTCTGTTCTCTTGAGATTGAATTATGTATCCGCGGCAATCGTAATATCGCAAAAGGCGAGTCAGTCCGCGCGAGAGTTACTCGAACTTATATTGGGCGTAGCTCTATTGGCGGAATCGAGGGTCTGACAGTTTAGAGGAGACAAGCCCGTCGGAGGAAACCGTAGTGTCTAAGTTTATGCAATCCCTAGGAGACTCCGCTTACATGAAGCTACGAAAAATCGCCGACGACAGGGATATTACTGTGCAGGAGTTGATCCGAGCGATCGTGATACCGGACTGGCTCAAACTGGCCGAGGCCCATGATGGAGGAAATGCCCAGTCAGAACGACATCGAAAACGGATCTCAAGAGCAGGAGCTAGAACATCCATGTTACAGGCGGCAGTTGTGTCGAAATCGAAGAAAAAGCAGTAATCGTTCGAACTCTCGAACGTTTTCTTGTAGACAGCTTGATTGGGACTTAGACTGCTCTCTTGACTGAGCCTGAAATGGGTCCCTAGAAGAATCTATAGGGACTATTCCAGACGGCCCGTAAATCGCCCCTTTGTTTCGCGATAAGGTCAAGATGTTTCTCATTGATTGACGTTATTTGCAATCTCTAACCAGCATTTTTCCAGAAAAGCTCGGTAACTATACGCTAAAGAGGATATTCTCTCCAGCTACCTTGTCACCAATGTCTGGTACGAAGGCGAGCAAGGACTGGGCCCCCTTCTCCAAAGAGATCAAACTGGACGAGAGCGATTGGGCCGTGGTGGATGCGCTGTACGAGGAGCATCGCAACCGCGAGGGGATCATTTCGAAGGCCGATTTCATTCGAAAGCTGGTTCTAACCGGGGCACGCTCGCAGCTGCTGTATCTGCGCCAGCATTCCCCGGCCTCTCTATCTCGGGTAGCAAGAACCAGCGGGACCAACTAGCACCCGTTCGGTTGTTCCCGGTATTGGGTCTAGCAATCTTCTAGATCGGTTTGTGCCCAATCCCATGTCTAATTTTTCTTCTGGTCAAAATGATAATGTGTCAAATCTTATGATCCCGGTTCCGATCTTCGGTCTCTTTAGGCGGTAACGTTGAATGTGAATTGGTTCTGGAGTTTCGTGGTAATCGTAATCGTATAGGTATGACCTGGAACGAATTCTTGGAAGAGGCCGAATAGCCCATTGTAGGTGCAAGCCTCGCAGCTCGCCCCAATGTAGATCATCGCTGCGCTAGTCGTACCTGGCTGTATGTTTGGACTCGTCCAATTGGCAAGGATCCATTGGTCTCCCGAGATGTCTGTCACCGTGTACGACTGGAGGGTTATTGGAGTATTACCGTTATTCCGGAGAGACAATGTCATGCTGGTAGAAGAAAGGAGCGATGATCCTGATAGGGTCAATGATTCTGGAACTGGGTCTACAACATTGACTGTCAGGATGCAAGAATGACTTACAGTTCCGCTGGCTCCAGTGATCGTAATATTGTACTTTCCTAACAAAGTCGAACCGGTAGTCGACACTTGCAAGCTCGTATACGTCGTGGCCGCAGGACTAAGTGTTACTGGATTCTGACCTCCCATCACGCCCAGAAATCCGAAAGGTATCGTTGCAGAGAGAGTGACGGTCCCTGTGAAGCCGTTCGTGCTATCAAGGATGATGCTTGTCGAGTTGGTCATTCCTGCTTCAACGCTGATCGAGTAGGGGTAGGCGTATAAGCCGAAATCAGCAAGCGGGTTCACCGTAACCGTAAACATAGCTGAGCTGGAAACAACCCTTCTCCCGACTGCGGAGGTTCCCGTTACTATGATGCTGTATGTCCCGATCGAGGCATTCTTGGCGGCTCCCACTGTCATTATGGACGTTGCCGTTCCTCCCGCCTGCACACTGATGGTGCTAGGATTGAACGAGACTGATAGGCTTCCATTGGTGAATTGTGTGGCAAGAGATACTGTCCCCGCATAACCTTGAAGGCTGATGACGGAAACGGTAGAAGTGGCATTTGCTCCTTGCGGTAGTATTGCTCCGGAAGTGCTGGTTGTTAGGACGAAGGTTCCTGTTGCCTTATGGGCTTCGCTGATGGTGAATGGGAGAATGGTTCCGCTAACAGTGAACGAACCAAAGGCGAAGATCAGAAGCAGGATGGCGGCCTTGAGAGGAACCCGTTTTATGGGTAGTGTCGTGGTGCATTCCTCCGAGCTCAACCCTTAAACTAGAGTTTGTCGAATCGCGACTATACGGGTCCTGTTACTGGAGCCTCGCAGGGCCGCTCCTAGACACTGCTCTCGCGTGGTTTCGCCTCGCGCTCCATTGTTGCTCCTATCGGCTTGCCGTCTTCGGTTCTAACCCTAAGCTGCCTCTATGGTTCTTACCGAAGCATTGATGAGATGGTGTGGGGGTTCATGCCGAGAGATCGCTCGATTCCGGTTTATCCTGCTTCTTTCCATGTCTTCTTGAGAGCAGCAACACTGCAAGGATGATTCCTCCGACAGCTGCGTATCCGATGAGTGGTAGCGTTGCATCTAGAAAGTACACGATTGAGCTGGCGTTCTGGCCTGCGAAAACTCCGAGGTAGATCAGTATGATATCCCAGACGACTATCCCAACGGTCGAGTAAGCGAGGAACCTGCCGATTTTCATCTTGGCTGTACCCGCAGGGAAGGCTATCAGTGTCCGTAGAAGAGGGACAAACCTTGCCAAGAGCACTGCTGCACTGCCGTGATTTGCAAACCATTTTTCGGTTATCATCAGATGTTTCTCGCTCAGTCTAATTTTCCTCCCGTATCTGAGAACAGCGGGTCTTCCCAGGTAGTATCCGATACCGAAGTCGACGATTGTTCCGAGTAGACTTCCCAGAGTTGCGGCCGCTACTGCGGTCCAGAACTCAAGTTTGCCCTGGTACACGAGGAACCCGGTCAGTGGAAGGACGATTTCGCTGGGGACGGGAAGGGTCGCGCCTTCAAGGCTCATCAAGAGGAAGACCCCTGGGTAGTTCCATTGATAGAGCAGATTCAATACAAAGTTGAATATTGCATCGGTGAAGCTCAAAAGCCGGCCTGCTGCTTCTCTATCCAGCTCCTTTCAAATCCTTTCGCGTCTGCCCGAAAATTATTCGATATTGACACATCCAGAAGACCGTCTCGAGCCGCCAGACTCTATGCTAATTGTTTTTAGCGATCTTCTGCCTCGGTCTGGTCCGCGATGACCAAGCGCGAAAAGCATGATGGCGCGTCAGGCAAGATCATACTGTTCTTAGTGTTCGGGGTTTTTCCATTGGTGTTCATGTTGTTAGTATTCGTTTTCGGTCCAATGCTGGGACTACGGTTCGGGGCCTGAAATATTATTGGCTTAGCTAATCGAGCGGTAAGCCGGCCGCGACGTTCGGGTTTGGATAATACCTCTTAACGTCCCGAGGCCCATATTTCTTCTCGAACAACTGGATAACCTCGGCAACTTCCCTCTTCCCAGTTACTGGGTGAAGCTTTCCTGTAATGGTTTGTCCGCTGGAGGTGATTTTCACCAGGGGATCTTTGAGGATGTTCTTGTACCATTGCGAGCTTGTGCCTGTTACGGGCAGCAGCAACAACTCGGTCCCTCTAAGCACGAACCAGACGGGTCGGGGAATAGGCTTCCTGCTCTTTCTTCCAGTGACCGTGAGTTCGATCTCCTTCTCCTTGGTCAACTTAGACTTGAGATTGTCTGTTTTCATTTCGGGCTCATTGGTTGAGAGGGTGTCGGGTATGAAAAAGGTTCATAGTCGGCAAGAATTCTGATCGGTGGGATGGGAGCAGAAAGGCTAAGGCTCACTTCGCCCGTGCTTAGTAATGCTTGAACTGTCCGGTCTGCCATGGCGAGCTACAGACTTCCGATAGCTTTTGCCCTTATTGTGGAACTAGGCTGGACTGGGCTGGTTCGGGAGGGTACGGCTCGCCTCCTGCACGGCATATTGGAGCCGCGGTGGGCCTGATCGCGCTCGTGGTGCTTGGAGGCTTGTTTGCTTCAGGAGTCCTGGTTCCAGCCGCAACCCGCTTTTACGATGAGGCACGGAATCTTCTGCGGAACCTGACGTGTCTCAGCTCTGCTCTCTGCACAAACTCGACCTTCCCAACGACGACCGGTAGGGCCACCTATGATCAGCAAGTATCCCTGATCTTTAGCCAAGACTTCAGTTCGCTTAGCTTCAACGTGACCGCTGTTCCTCAAACTGATTCTTCCAGCTTCGGTCCAGCGTATCTTCTGAACGGCCTCTCCGATAGCGGTTACTGGTATCAAGTCGGGCTGGCCTACAACTGGCCTCTAGCCTCGGGGACCAGCTACGTGTCCGGGTTCCATTTTATCTGGGAGGTGTTCTATCCGAACGGTTCGACGAACAACCCTGTCCTGTCGAGGGTCCCGGACAGAGTGAACCAAGGTGATACTGTACAGCTGAGCCTCTCGTTTTCCACCGGAAACGTTGTCATGGGCACCCTCGATTACAATACTGGAGCTTCTTCTTCTCACAGCTATACTGCCGGCGGCGGGAGCATCTTCAAGGGATCCTCCAGTTCTCGCGCAACACGCACTCCCACGAGTCTGATGACAGAGTGGTATCATGCCAGCGCGTCTGAGCCATCAATGAAACAAGTTACCTACTCAGAGCAAAACGTTCCAATATCATCCGGCTGGATCTGTATAGGCGAATACGCACCGTCTAACCCGAACTCATCAGTGTTCGGTCAGTGCAGTTCGGAAATGTTGCTTGGAACCCAGATGCAGCAATACTCGTACCATGGGCTCAACGCCTACGCCAATCAAAACATGTTCCAGACCGGACCCTCCTAACACCCGGTATCGATCTCAGAACAGGGAGACCAGCAGGATATCTCGGACCTACTGACGCCGGGTTACTTCATCCTTAGAAGCCGATACGGAATCCGATATTGTCGGGAACCGGCCGTTGCGGCGTGTTGCGACTCGTTCTGGCGCAGACGATCTAGCGAGCCCGAAACCTCTGGGTCAGATTACAGTCCACAAGCTTTTCCAGGAATTTCCAGTTGCCAGAATAGAGGAGTTGGTGGATCAGCTCGAGAGAGCCGGTGAGGGGATTGACGTTCTCACGGTAGGAGGGGTTCTGCACCTTGCATGCGGAAATCCTCTAGAGAACATCTTGGTCCAGACCGACGCTGTCAAGCACGTTCCCGGCGATCTTCTCGCCGTTTACCAGTATTGCAAAGGCTGCAAAGTAGCGGTTAGAGTGCTCTAATCAGATAAGCAATCGGGATCGCTCTCGTTTACTATTGGGCCGCTTTGTCGTACTGAAACCAGGGGTTCTTGCTGAGCTTCCTGTCCAGCATCCCTGCTTGCTAGTCGTCTCGCGTCATCCGGTTCAGTCGTCTCTTCGTGTGTTCCAGACTTGCCCTCGCTTTGATTGTCAAGAGCGCGAGCGACGTAACCAACCCTAGTAGGCCCCCAACGATAAGGAGCCACATGGTCTTGGAGATTACCGGGAATGTGCCGCACAAGAAGCATCCGCCGTTTGAGCCTCCCCCTGAACCACCTCCACCAGAGCCTCCTGGAGCTGCCTGATTCACTTGAATGCCCATAGGGCTAGTGCTGGACATTGGAGGGCTACTGTCATCTGTGGCTGTGAAAGTGATTGTGTAGTATCCCGTCTCGCTGGCACCTGGTTTCCATGAGAAGACCCCGATGGACGAGTCGAATATCGCTCCCGCCGGTAGTTGGGATGCTGACAACGTGACTGTTCTAGCCGGGTTGGGGCTTGTTGCGGTGACTGTGAAGTTGATCCATGATCCTGAGACTCCCGTCCGGTTTCCGGGTAAAGCTAGCGCGGGAGGCAACAGGGCTTGTACATTGACCGTTATGCTTGCCAAGCTGTTCGCTCGGGGTGAGCCTGAGTCTGTAACTGTTACCGTGACTGTATAGGACCCTGCGGTTGAATATGCATGGGTTGGTGTCCTTCCTGTTCCCGTGGCACCATCGCCGAACGAGATCGCGTAGCTGTAGGGTGTTGTTCCGCCTGTCGCGGATGCTGTGAAGCTGACTGTTTGGCCTACCTGAGCCGAGGACGTGGAAGCTGTGATGGTCGCGGAGAGAGGTGGGGTTGTCGAGACAGTTAGAAACCGCGAACTTGTCGCAGTTTGCCTAGGCGATGACGAGTCAGCTGCGGTTTCGGTTATTATGAACGATTGGGCTGTGGTGAACGTGTGGCTTACGGTTGGTCCCGTGCCTGTGGTTCCGTCGCCGAAGTTCCAGGTGACGGTATAGGGTGACGTTCCGCCGGTTGTTACCGCGGTGAATGCGACTGGCGTGTTGACTAGGGGTGTTGAGGGCAGGAATGTAAAGCTGGTCGATGGTGGTGGAGGTGGTGATACGGTCACTGCCTTGGAGCTGGTGGCTGTCTGGGGTGGTGAGGACGAGTCAGTTGCCGTTTCGGTCACGGTGAAGCTCTGCGCGCTAGTAAAGGTGTGAGTGACGGTGGTTCCTGTTGCCGATGCTCCGTCGCCGAAAGTCCACGTTATCGAGTATGGCGCGGTTCCGCCTGTAGTCGTGCTTGCAAAGGTCACGGGTGAGTTTACTTGGGGACTGGTTGGACTGGAGGTGAAACTGGTCGAGGGTGGTGGCGGTGTTGACGTTGTTACTGTCTTCGAGCTGGCGGTGGTCTTTGATGGGGAAGAGGAGTCTGTAGCGGTCTCGGTTACTGTGAAAGTTTGAGCGGTCGAATAAGTATGTGTGGTGGAAGTTCCGGCCCCTGTTGAGCCGTCGCCAAAGTTCCAGCTGATCGTGTAAGGCGAGGTTCCGCCTACGGTTGTGGAGGTGAAGGTGACGGGTTTGTTCACCAGTGGGTTGGTAGGTGAGATTGTGAAGCTTGTGGAGAGCGGTATTAAGCCAATGTTGAGGCCCACGTTGTACCAGTCGACGTTAACAGAGTTGAGCAAGTAGCCTTCTGTTCCGATCTCGATTCCTGCGAGGGTGCATTGAGTGTTGGCTGGTAGTCCCCATGCGGCCAGGTCTCCTTGGCAGAGCTGAGTCGCGTCTGCGGTGAGTATTCCTGTTTGTCCTGGATTGGCTTGTAGAGTGACGATGTCCCAGCCGAAGGAGTCTCCGGGGTCGTACGTATCGGTGGTGCCGATTGGACTATCCGTGCCACCAATGTTCTCGATACGGGACTGGGTGTCCAGCCAAGAGTAGGTGGTGCCCCCCGATGTCGAGGAGGGAATCCGATAGTACAGCGCGATATAGATATGGTATCTGGATCCGGAGAGGAGGCTTCTGCTCAGAAAGTTGAACGATACAGTAACACTGGTAATTCCTGATGGAAGGGCCGTTCCGACCGTAGAGCCCCAAGGGAAGGTTCCCCTCTGCCCCGTGCAGTATCCATAGCTGTTCGATCCCCCTCCGGGCGTCGACTGCCTAGTCTGTAATACTCCGTTGGAGATAGTCTCTGTTCCGCCTGGACAGTTGTTGATGTACCAGGTGTTATCGAAATTGCCTGTGAGCGATGAGGATACGACTACTGTATGAGTGGCCGTTGCTATCTGCTTGGGAGAAGACGCGTCCGTCGCCGTTTCGGTGACTGTAAACAATTGAGCTGTTGCGTACGTATGAGTTACCGTCGCGCCTGTAGCGCTTGCACTGTCGCCAAAATTCCAGCTAATCGTGTAGGGTAGCGTCCCGCCTGTCGTTACCGCCGTGAAGGATACTGGAGAACTGACCGTCGGGTTTGTGGGAAGGAATGTGAAGCTTGTCGACAGGGGTAGCGAAGCGACAACCGGGATTGTCTGGGCGCTGGTGGCGGTCTGTGTCGGTGTTGAGGAGTCCGTCGCCGTCTCGGTTACTGTGTATGACTGAAGGCCTGTGAAAGTGTGCGCTAAGGAAGCTCCCGTTCCCGTCGCACCATCTCCAAAGTTCCAGCTGATAGTATACGGTGAGGCTCCACCGGTCGTTGTTGAGCTGAAGGTGACCGGTAGGTTCACGATTGGAGTACTAGGTGAGAACGTGAAAGCTGTCGATAACACTGGAGGTGTAGTTGCGCCGAAGAATTCTGTCATGGGATTTGCGTTCGCGTCATTCGAGGTGAGTGAGCTCAAGCCCCAGACAACTTCAAGAGTCTTGAGGTATGAATAGTGGTCATAGGAACCGGTTCCAACGTATCCTGTTTTCACAACAGGACCGGACCAGGATCCATAAACGAAGTCATGTGGGTAACTGTCATTTCCTTCATCATACTGAATCCACAATGCTGCCCTCTTAGTCGTAAAGAGCGTGCTGCTCAGAATCTTTGGCACGAGTGTTTTCAGGTAATTGTCACAGAAGCTCATCGCTGTATCATGGCAGTTGTTAGAATCGGTGGGAGTCAACCAGATATAATTCGCTGGCGTAGCTGAGTTCAGCTCGGCAAGAAACTGTGTATCGGTTGACGCTGTTGTTGATAGAAGGTGGCTACATCTTGCAGCGTTCGTTTGGATATCGGTGAAGGTGATGAACGCGTAATGATCTCCGCCGCGCGGTGGGTGCGCACTGCATGTTCCAGAACCGGAACCGCCTTCGAACCAGGCATCCCATGTTCTTCCTGATGCCTCGATCCTGTCGATGATATTCGCTGCGCTTGTTCTTGCAGGGCAATAACCACAATCGCCTGTGAATCCGTAGTCGTCCCCTGAGATGAGTTGTACATAGTTACCTTCGCTCGGATGGTCTATTGCCGAATATCCACCGATTGAGCAAGCTGAATCACTCTGACAAGTTCCAGCGAGTCCGTATGCTGTAGCCAGCGATGTCTGATAGGGTCCACCACCACCGCAAGTGGTTATGACCTCACAATACCCATTGTTCTCCATTAGTATGGTTACTATGTAGTCGAAGGATGAGCCCGTTGGGGCGAGGATGATGCTTTGACTGTGAGACTGATTCGAGTAGGCCGCTAGCGGAGTTACTATTAGTGAGCCCAGTAAGACGAAGCAGCAGATCAGCATTATTTTGATCTTCCCGGTAGCTGGGTTCTTCGACAAGTCTCAGGAACCTCCGGTAGGCCTGAATCCCGCAGCGTGGTGCTGCGGATGCGGATCTATCGATATGATTCTTGTTTTCATTCTCAACTTTCTTTCACGTCCTCGGGCGCGCCCGTGGTGGCCCGAGCCGAACCGTCTGCTCGCTTTGCCGAACGAGAACCAGACTCTTTGTTGTGAGCGAGTTCTTCGGCAAGAACTAGTATAGTCCACATTTCCGGTATAGGCGCTATCGAACTTCGTGTCACAGTTTCGAGTTCATGTGCGGAGTTACCACTGCAGTCTTGCGTGGACTGCGCGGAAGCCTTTGCCGACTTTCGCAGTTGTCGAACGGCGCCATCGTAGCCTGAGCTGGCACGATGACTCTGCTATCCTTCCGAAAGATCATACCCGCAGAGTTCTGGGACGATCTCTAGACTAAAGGACCGGAGAAACGGCGGGGCCGGAATAGAAACCGAGTCTTTCTACTCGCGTCTCGACTCCGAAGAGTTCGGTTTCCATGGGGGCCGCTCCCACCCGCGAGGCAGAATCCATCGCATATCGCAGGAAGAGTTTCAGGAAAAAGAACTCGTCCTCGGTGGCCAACGAGCATCGAGGCTCAGCGGTTGGAGATACCCCTAACGACTCCATCGCTCCGATCCGCATTTATCCCACCTGTTTCGTTCATGAGGCATTTGGTACAAGGGCCGGTTCGTAGCTGGATATCTCTGGCTTGGGGTGTCCAGCTCGAAACTCTCCTGCATCTGGAAGAGTTTCAATTCTCAAGCAAGGCCAAAAAATGGTCATTAATGTCTCCGTAGACGAGAGGCGATCGGGGCGGGACCTTCAGCAAGGGCGTTGGGAACCTGCTCTGGTCCAGGTTCGACGTTCAGTTTCCTAACCGTTGCTTTGCTCGTTCCAGACTCGCCCGAGCTCTGATTGTAAGGGCGGCAAGCGAGGCAACCAGTCCGAGAAGCCCCACGATGGCGAGGAGACCGATCGTGGCGCTCTTGGGAAATATTCCGCATAGAGTGCAGCTCCCGCTCGAGCCTCTTCCTGAATCCCCGTTTCCTCCATTAGACCCTCCGGGGGCGGCATGGTTCACCTGAATCCCCATTGGTTTAGTGGTTGGTGTGGAAGGATAGTTGCTGTCCGCGGCCGTGAAAACGATCGTGTAAGACCCGGCCTGGGTCGCGCTGGGTCTCCAGGAAAAGAGCCCGGTTGCCGGGTCGAAGGCTGCACCCGCTGGTAGCCCTGTTGCCGAAAGGGTAACGGTACCGCCTATGTCGGCCGATGAGGCTGTGACCGTAAGGTTGATCCACATTCCTGCAGCGACGGTCTGGTTTCCTGGAACAGCTAGCGTGGGCGGGATCAAAGCCTGTACGTTGACTATGACACTTGCTGAGATGCTTGCTCCTGGCGAGGCCGAGTCCGTAACCGTCGCCGTGGCAGTGTATGGTCCTGCGGCAGAGTAAGCGTGGGTTACAGAGCTTCCGGCTCCAGTCCGGCCGTCTCCAAACGCCACCGTGTAAGTGTAGGGCGGTGTTCCGCCTGTCGCTGAAGTCGTGAACGTTACAGTTCGGCCAACCTGAGGTGAGGATGAGGAAGCCTGGAAGGTTGTGGATAACGGGGGCGTTGCGAAGATTGTGACAGACTGAGAGCTTGTGGAGGTCTGCGTTGGCGTGGACGAGTCTTTCGCAGTCTCTGTGATCGTGAACGACTGTGCCGAAGTGTAAGTGTGAGTTACAATAACTCCTGTTCCGGTTCCCCCATCGCCGAAGCTCCAGCTAACACTGTATGGCAAAGTTCCACCTGTCGTTACGGCCGTAAAAGTAACTGGCGAGTTCACTGATGGATTTGAGGGAAGGAAAGTGAAGCTTGTCGCGAGAGGACAGTTGGTTACGCAAACTGCACCAAAAGCACTAAGCAAGTCAGGTGCGCCTGCATCATGGGAAGTAAGTGAAGCCAGTGCCCACGCTGCTTCGATAGTTGACAAGTAGGAGTAATGAGATGCGCCGGTCGGACTGAACTGTACCCCCTTCTTTGCTGCGGGTCCAATAAAAGATGCGTAGACGCACTCTCCAGTTCCCCCGGTGTTAGAGCATTGTGTATAGCCTTCGTCGTAGACTACAAGCAGAGCAGCCTTTGTAGTAGTAAATTCTGTGCTTGAAAGAATTTTGGGGACAAGTGTTGCCAGGTAAGAGTCGCCTGTCGCGATGCTGCAATCGTGCATGTTGTTGCAGTCGTTGGGTGTTAGCCAGATATAGTTGGGCGGGTTTGGGGTGTTCATTGCGGCAACAAATTCTGGGTCAGATGATGATGTGGTCTTTAGGAGGTTCGCGCATCTTGTGGGAGTATTCATGTCAGCGAATGTCAGAAAAGGGAAATGGTCTGCTCCTCTTGGTGGCTTGAAGCTGCAGGTACCCGAACCCGAAGCATCTTCAGCAAAAGCTTTCCACGTGAGTCCAGCTGACTCGATTCTATCAATGATGTTTGGAGCCGTTATTCCCCAGCAGCAATAGCCATCGTTTGTATGACCGAAGTTGTCTCCTCCGATTAGCGAGATGTAGTTTCCTTCGCTTGGGTGACTAGTAGTACCCCAAGTCCTTACTAGGACGTTTTGGTCTGCTAACTGGCTCATGTACGTGGCGGACCCGCCACACCCAACGTATATGCTACAGAGACCCTGGTTTTCCATTAGAATAGTAACAATGTGGTCGAATGGGGCACTAGCAGGCAAGGCCTGGATAATGCCAGGAATGTGAGACTGATTATTGGAGCTGGTCAGTGGAGCTGCCAGCAGTGGGCCCAGCAAGACGAAGCTAGTTATCAGCAGAGCCTTGGTCATTCTGGTGATAGATGGGTTCCTCGGCAAGTCTCTCAAGGGCCTCCATTAGGTTGGAACCGAGCAGCACGGTGCTGCCGGTGCGGATCTAGGGATACGTGTCTTGTTGTGATTCTCAACATTTCATTCACGACCTCGGTCGGTCCAACGATGGCCCGAGCCGAACCGTCCGCTCGCTTTGCCCAACGAGAACCAGACTCTTTGTTTTGAGCGAGTTCTTCGGCAAGAACTAGTATAGCCGATATTTTCGGTACAGGCGCTACCAAACATCGTATCTGGGGATCGAGTTCATGTGCCCAGTTACCACTGCAGTCTTGCGTGGACTTGGCGGGAGGGTTCGCCACTTCGTGGGAAGATTGTGTGACTTTCACGCTGCAGCAAGTGTTAGTGCGGATGCTCCGCTCTCCAACGAAACCGCAATATTTGCTGGCGTCTGGAACGGCCCTTAGACTAAAGGACTCGATAGATAGCAGGGCTGGAGTAGAAACTGAGTCTTTCTACTGGTGTCTCGACTCCAAGGAGTTTTGTTTCAAGGGGGGCCGCTCCCGCCGAGGAGGCTGAATCCATTCCGTATTGGAGGAAGAGCTTGAGGAAAAACAGCTCGTCTCCGTCTGAACAGCTTCGCGGCTCAGCGGTTGGAGAATCTACTAACGACTCCATCGCTACAGCACGCGATCACTCCTCGCAGTTTATAACGTGTATGGTACAGGGCCAGTTCTTGCCTGCCGCATATCGATAGATGTCTCGGTGCATCCGGAGATTCCGATCGACAGACCGTAAGAAAGGCGCGGTGACCCAATTTCTGGGGTTTGTTGTGTCCACTGCGAGAGAAACTTATTTTTTCCTCCGAGAATGAATTAGAATGCTGGTATTGATGGCCTGGTTTTGTCAATTAGGCATAGTCGATGTTTCTTCCAGCTAACTGAAACTGGTTCTGGGATGGTCTGAAGTCGAGGGGAAAGTGAATGGAATTTTCGGGTTTTGATGTCGGTCCCCGAGTACTAAGCATTGGGCGGTAGTGTTCCAGCATTTTGACATAACCCCACACGTACCGTATCCATCAGAGGGCCAGCCGTGGTTCGAGGTATTGGGAGTTCCTGGTCAAGCATCCCCGGGTTCGCAAAGATTCTCCTGGTCATCCAGGCAATCGCCATTGCGGTCTTATCTGGCTGGATCTACAATGAGTACGTTAACAATCAGTATCTTCAGGTATACTTGTTCAGCCTGTTCGAGGGAAAGGGGTCTCTCCTTGCCGTTATCGGTTTCGGAGGGCTGGTCGGCACTGCATTGGTCGGGCTCCTTCTCAAAGCGGGGAATATTCTCGGAGAGATTGAACACCTCTCAGAAAAGGTCGGGACCGGAACCGACGTGAAGACGATAACCTACGCAAAACCAGCAGCCATGCTTGTTCTGAAAATTGCGGGGCCGGAGCCTAGAGACGAGATCGGCCGATTGCACGGTTCCATGCAAAGATGGAAAGAGCGGTCAAACTATCAAGAATAGGCCGGAAGACTACTCCTTGAGTTCGAGATCTCTTAGCATTTTCTTGTAGTGCGCGTTTATGATCTCCCAGAGTCTGTCCTTGTTTTCTCCGGTCACTGTCTCTCTTTCAAAGGTGATCTCGAGTGCCTGGTCGGGGAGCTTGAACCCGTCGATTCTGATCTCTGGAAGTCTCGCTTTCATCAGCTCCTCGTTTATCGTCTCTTGAAGGTGCATCAGCTTCTTAGGAGTCGGCAAAGTCGTAGTAACCGAGAGTCTCGGCGTTGGATTTCGATATTTAACCCCCTGAGGACCCAAAGGGGAACGTCTCGAGAGACGGGATCTCTGCTTTCAGAGGATACCTGGTGGCTTACTGTTTGCGATAGGATTCTGCCTTCTCTAGATCTTTTAGAGGTGAACAGTTCAGTTGGAGCTGGATGATAATCGATGCGCTGTTGATTCTTTCGATGGGTTTTCGCGAGCTTGTTGCTGATCTATTCGTGAATAGTAGGTACCGTGGTTTGAGGGCTCGTGTTTCACCACTTTGACATAGGCCAGGAACCTTGTTCGAGAATAGTAGAGTGTACTGTTAGAGGATTCAATCTTTGACTCAGAATGCTGATTTCTCAGCGAAGAGGTTGATGCCGGGTTATGCGAAGGTCATAATGCTACTGCAATCGATGGTGATACTCTTTTTCTCCTTCTGGGTTTTGCAGGAATACACGTACAATTTCTATTTCCAAGCCTATGTGAACGATATGGTTCAGACTAACGGCTCGCTCATCGCTGTCCTGGTTTTCGTTAGCTCGCTGGGCCTGGCCCTAGGACTTTTTAAGGTTCTAAAATCTACCCACAAGCAGATTGGAGCTCTAGCCAACCAGCCACGGGCTCCCACGATGAGTCCGATCGCGTCGAGTCCCAGACCAGCTATAGACCTTCACCCGATGGTAGCCGCCCTAAAGGCAGACATGGCGCACCAAGGGACCATCGAGCCGATTCCACCGATAGAAATCAAGGACACGCCACCGCCCCCGCGATTCCAAGCGCAGCCTGACCCGCAACAGGTCAAGACCCAGGTTGGAACACCTTCAACTGTCATAACCGGGACGATGCCGGTCCTGAAGAGAGTGAACCCTGACCAGGCTCAGGGCCAGAACTCTCAACGATAGCTAAGACCAGTCTCTACTGGTTAATTCCCTTCTCGCGCTGTCGCTGGCAGCACCCGCGGGACTACCGTTTTTGGTATGCTTTCGGGAGTAAGCTTCTAGGAGAGTCCTCGGAGAGACCGCTTACGCGTCACGAGATGCTCTGTGCAAGACCCCCCCTCCCTTTTTCTAGGGAAAATTTTCTGTCTGGCATTGATAATGGGCGAGTTGTGGGATTCAGGGCAGGATCCGGGCTTTGATCGCAGAGCAAGTTAACGTGTAATCTAGGTCAGTTCCCGAACGATTCTAGGGCGAGATATGGAGGGTTTCCCAGATTCCGGATCAGGGCTGATAATGGGCGATTCTGCAACCCACGGTTTCTATTCGATCCTGTTCCTAGCTTGATGTCTGGCCGCAGAACGGGCAAGAGAATAGTCCGAAAGCGTTGACACGGCCACATTTCTTGCAGGTGACCTGGCCGGTTTGGGGAGCGGACATGGGACCCGAGGGAGGGCGAGGTCGAGGACTTGGTTCCGACACTATCACTCCCACCAGGCAAGTGATGATTCCCGCGACGAAGAGGGCGCCGCCCCCGATGAACACAGGCAGAACGTTAGCGCACGCGAACACGTTACCAGACAGGATAGTGAGAAGACAGGAGCTAGCTGCAGCGGCTACCAGCACCGGGCCCAGTACAACCATCATTATATGAAAATATCAGATCTCAAACTTTCTCGAAATCCATGGGAAGCATTTGCTTCGCGGCGAACCGGGGATGGGCAGAGAGACTATCTAAGCCTCTGTTACTATCCCCTCGGATTCAGCGAAAAGACCGGGGTTAGCTATTTCGTTCCTGTCGAGGGTCCGAGTCCGATAGAGACGTAGTTTGGTCCGCTGAATTCTTCCGGGTTGTAGATTCGTCTCGCGTCTATGATGTTCGGGGTCTTCATGTACTCTTGGAAATCTTTTGCTTTGAGTTTTCGGATCTGGTCCCATTCGGTCATGATGATGGCACAGTCTGCTCCCTTGAGAGCTGAGTGAGCATTCTCCGCGTAGTCGATCTGGCCTGAGAGCTGTTTCTTGGTGTTCGTTATGGCCATGGGGTCGTAGGCAATGACTCGTGCCCCTCTGTTCTTGAGCTGGTTGATTACTCGTATCGAGGCGCCCTCGCGGACGTCATCGGTATCCTTCTTGAACGCGAGACCCAACACCGCGACTCTCTTGGAGGATAAAGATCCCAAGAGCTTCTCTGCCAAGCCCACGACTCTGCTGGCTTGCTGCTCGTTAGTCTCTTCAGTGGCCCGAAATAGGACTGGATC
>VBAX01000090.1 GCA_005883075.1 Candidatus Bathyarchaeota archaeon
ATCCTAGCGAGGATCGGCGGTCGTCCCGGCCACATCTTCAACCTGGGCCACGGTGTCCTTCCAGATACGCCAGTTGAACACGTGAAGAATCTAGTTCAGTTCATACACACGACTACCAGAACCAAACGCTAGAGGCGCTGAAGCACATGGACAAACATCCCGCCGTTCTACTGATGGCCTACGGCAGTCCCAATTCGCTTGACGAGGTCGGAGAATACCTGCTCCAGGTCAGAGGAGGAAGGCTACCAACGCCCGAGGAAGTGGATCGGTTGCGGGAGAGATATCGTCAGGTCGGCGGTCAGACTCCTCTTCTGAAAATAACTCTCGCGCAGGCAAAAGCCTTGGAGGCAAAGCTCCAGTCTAGTGGACTCGATTCGAAGGTGTGTGTTGGAATGAAGCACTGGCACCCGTTCATCGAGGACGTTGTCGAGGAGATCGTAAGTGAAGGCGCTTCGAGCATCATCGGCCTGGCGCTCGCTCCCCACTTCTCTAAGCTTAGCATCGGAGGGTACGCGGACGCTGTCAAGAGAGGATTGGCAAGATCCGAAAGACCCGTCCCGTTCACTATGGTTGAGAGCTGGCATGATCAACAATCCCTGATCACCGCCTTGTCTCGACGGGTCCAGGAAGGTCTTGAGATGTTCAATGACCCTTCACGGGCGGTCGTGCTGTTTACGGCGCACAGTCTGCCCAAGAAGTTCGTTCAGGATGATGACCCTTACTGGAGGCAGCTTCAGGAGACCAGCCAGCTTGTCGCCAGCAAATCGGGAATCAAGTCATGGGATTTCGCTTTCCAGAGTGCTGGACAACCCATCGATTCTTGGATGGGACCCAGCATCAAGGAAAAGATAACCGAGTTATCAGGCAAAGGATTCCACGAATTGTTAGTCTGTCCAGTTGGTTTTGTTTCCGATCATCTTGAGATACTCCATGATCTGGATATAGAAGCGAAAAACTACGCCTGGTCTCTGGGCACGAGACTGGAGAGAACAGCCTCCCTCAATGATGACCCAGAATTCATCGACGCTATAGCATCGAGACTATTTCCGCTTCTATCAAGAGAGATTGTAACAGCCTAAGATCTGGACCCTAAGCGTCTACGAGAACGCTTTCCCTAGTCTCTGATAGTCTTCACTGCCAAGCTTCCATTCAGCCACCTCAGCATTTTCTTTAACATGATCCGTGTCCGCCGCCTTGGGAATCGCAACCACAGAATCGTGCTGTAGAACCCAGTTCAGAGCGATCTGGTTTCTGCTCTTGCCCAGTTTTCCAGCGATCTCGTCTAGGACTTTGAAAGATGAGCCTCGGCCCCTCGGAATTTTCCCCTGCCCGAGGGGACTGTAGGCGATCAGGGTCAAGCCCTCCTTCTGGCAATACTGCAGAATTCCCGCCTCCACACCTCTATCGATCAGACTGAACTCGACCTGGTTGGAGACAATTTTCTCGTGAGACAGCGATTGCTGCGCCTCCTTTATCTGCTCGACCGAGAAGTTGCTTACTCCGATGTGACGGACGAGGCCGTCACCTACTAGCTTCTCCATCGCCCTCATCGTCTCCGAGATAGGAATCCTCGGGTTCGGCCAATGCAACTGGTAGAGGTCCATCTGTTTCAACCGGAGCCTCTTCAAGCTCCTCTTCGCCGCCCCCAACACATCATCATACGCGAAATGTCTCGGAGAAACCTTCGAAGCCACAAAGACCCTGTCACGGCGCCCCTCGAGTGCCTGGGATACAACTTCCTCGCTGTGACCTGCCCCGTACATCTCTGCAGTATCGATGAATTTCATCTCAAGATCCAAGCCTAGCTTGAGCGCTTGTATTCCAGCCTCGTCTCGGGAAGTGTCCGATCCCATCTCGCCCCCGATTCCCCAGGTTCCGAGCCCAACGACTGGGATTGACTCATGAGTGCGTCCTAAAGGTCTGAATTCCATGTTGTCTCACCCTCACGGTTCGAGAAAATTCCTTGCGGCTTCAAGCCTAGCTAGGCAAGACGACGAGAACGGCAGTATTATGCGTCACGAAAATGCTCTGGCCTCCACCGACCGTTCCTCGTACTTCCTGACAAGCTCATCAATTGCGTCTTCGATTAGGTATCTTCCGGGGACGCTGGGGTCAACTCCCAGCTCTCGCAGCCTCTCAGCCGTTGCAGGACCGATAGCCCCTACGAGAGGTGATCTCATCAGGTGGATGAGTTGTGATGCCGGAATCCTACTTTCGGCAATGCTGAAGAGGTTGGATGCTGAAGCGGCACTCGTGAACAGGACAGCCTGGAACTGTCTCCTTTCAAGCCCGGCGAGGAAATCCAGCACACTTTCATCATTCGTTGGGACCAATGATTTGTAGATCGTCATCGTCTCGACAAACGCCCCTTTCGAAGTCAGCGCCTTCGCGAGGCTCTCGTCGGCAGCTGAGGATCTGACGAGAACCACTCTCTGTCCTCTTGTCTCGAACTTTGACAGGTGATACTCTATGCCGACGGAGCTGTATTTTTCCGGGACAACCACGTCCTGAACACCGTGACGTCTTAGCGCCGCGCTGGTTTTCGGACCAATCGCCATGATACGGATTTGACCCGAAGCGCTCGGGAGAACACTCGAGTGCGACTTGAGCACGTCGAAAAAAGCATCAACGCCAGAAGAACTCATGAAAACAAGCCAGTCAATCGGACCCTCGCCTATCACTCTCGAGAATTCCTTGAGGATACTAGATTGTTCCAGTGGTCTTAGCTCAACCGCGTGGATGATGAACGGGGTCCATCCGAGCTTTCGCACAAACCTAGAGGTCTCTTCTCCCTTGCCAACGGGGCGGGTGATGGCGATGGTTTTCTTTGAGGACGGGCTAGACGTAGACAGTTCTCCAGGTCTCCTCGATCCTTTTCGCCCCTTTCTCAAGAAGTTCCTCTCCCATCTCTCTCGCCAGCACTACAGCGTCCAGGACGTGTCCTGACCGTTCCGCGAGAAGTTTTACTTTACCATCCATCGAGAATATGGAGGCTGCTATCTGGATACGGTTACCACGAGCTCTAGCTAGTGCTCCAACGGGAACCTTGCAACCTCCCTCGAGAATCCGAACCAGCTCGCGTTCGGCCTCGATCTCGGCCCTAGTCGGAGGATGCTCAATCGACTTCAACATCTCGATGACCTCCAGATCATCCCTACGAGCAACAACCGCCAGTGCACCCTGGCCTGGGGCAGGCATGAAATCTTCAATCGATAGACGTTCCGAAATCCTTCCTGTTAAACCAAGCCGGACAAGCCCCGCCTCAGCCAGTACAACAGCGTCAAATTCCCCCCTCTCTACCTTCTGAATTCTTGTGTCTACGTTTCCCCGGATAGGCTCGGGCTTCACGTCTGGCCGAGCACGTCTAAGCTGAGCGACACGGAGCAGACTGCTCGTTCCAATCCTACTCCCATTCTTCATATCTTTCAATAGCCCGTTTCCCGTGCTCACCAGCACATCGGCAACGGACCCCCTCTCTGGGACGCTAGCTATCAAGAGACCGCTGTCTTTGTCGAAGACAGGAATGTCCTTCATACTGTGAACAGCGAAATCCACCTGACCATCGAGGACTGCTTGGTCGATTTCTTTTTCGAAGATTCCTTTCTGGTCGAGCGAGAAGAGGGGCGTTCGCTGGTCGGCATCACCCGCTGTGGTGATGACTTTCCGGTCTATTTTTAGACCGGGATTTTTCTGTCGAATGCTTTCTACAACGAGTTCCGTTTGGACGAGTGAGAGTCTGCTTCCTCGAGTGCCAACCGTGAGGAGTATTGTCGGTCACCGCGGTAGGGTTTTCACTGCGGCGCCAATCGCATCAAGAGTACTCTCCAATTCATCTTCCGTGAGCGCGGTAGAGAGAAAACATGTTTCGAATTGTGATGGCGGAACAAATATTCGGGATGCTAGTAGCGAGTGGAAGTATTTCTCGTACTTGTGAATGTCAGCCGACTTTGCAGAGTGATAATCCGTCACCGGACGATCGGTGAAGAACAGCTGGAACATCGATCCAACCCCGTTAACCTGCGCTTCCACTCTAGCTGCCTCCAAGTGGTCGCTTATTCCTCGCCGCATCTTGTCTCCCATTTTCTCTAATCGGGAATACACTTGCCCTCCCCGTTTCTTCAAAGATTGAAGGGTCGCGAGCGCGGCAGAAACGCTGACTGGATTGCCGCTGTAGGTTCCAGCCTGGTAGACGGGACCCATTGGCGCGAGTTTTTCCATGACGTCCCTTCTGCCGCCGAAAGCGGAGAGAGGAAGTCCGCCACCGAGAACCTTGCCAAGAATCGTCAGATCAGGACGAATCTTGTAGTATTCCTGAGCACCCCCCATCGACAACCTAAAACCCGTAATCACCTCATCAAAGATCAGGAGAACCTCGTTTTCTTCCGTAACTTTTCGTAGAGTTTCCAGAAACCCTGGTTTCGGCAAGACAGGGCCAATGTTTCCGAGTACAGGCTCGACAATTACCGCCGCAAGCTCACTCGAGTGGTCGCGAATGATCTTGGTAGCTATCTTCTCGTCGTTGAAGCGGCTTACAAGCGTGTTCTTTGCAACTTCACTCGGGACCCCTTCAGAGCTGGGGCTTCCGAGTAGGGTGGCGCCTGACCCTGCTTTCACCAGAACCGAGTCATGAGACCCGTGAAATCCGCCCTCGAACTTCAGGAGTTTTTTCTTCTCGCTGAACGCCCGGGCGAGCCGAATAGCATGCATCGTTGCCTCAGTCCCGGAGTTGACGAGGCGAACCATCTCCATTGATGGCATAATCGAGGCGATGAGTTCTGCGAGTTCGACCTCCATCTCGGTGGGCTGTCCGTAAATGGATCCTTTCTCGAGAGCTTCCTCAACTGCCCCGATGACTTCTGCGCGTGCATGTCCGTCGATCAGGGCGCCGTACGCCATGCAGTAGTCCAGGTATTCCTGACTGTCAACGGTTTTGAATTTCGAACCTTTCGCTGACGCTACGAACAGGGGATAGGGAGAGTAGCTTCTTACTGGGCTGTTGACCCCTCCCGGTATTACCTCTCTTGCTCGGCGGTAGAGCTGTTGGGATCTTGAATCTAGCCCAGCCATTCGGCCGCTTCCATAGCATGGTATGTCAGTATCATGTCGGCCCCTGC
>VBAX01000091.1:0-927 GCA_005883075.1 Candidatus Bathyarchaeota archaeon
GTATTGCGAGTCAGTACTTTACCAGCGCGCCTTGGGCTTATCCGTTGATATTCCTCTTGATAGCATTGCTTCCAACGCTGCGAGTTGTCATCAACATGGTACACGCGCTCGAAGGCCCATCGGCCTCGAAGCACTCCACGAACAACTAACTGTAAGAGCTAGCACAAGAAAAGAACCAGGGCCATAAAGGGCTCTGGAGATCCAAAACCCCACTTTTTCGGGACTCTTTAGAATACTCGTTTCTATATTTTTTGCGGGAGTGAATGATAAGCGTGGAGGGAGCGGAGAACCCGCTCTCGCGTCGCAAGGTGCTCTGTGCAATACCCCCCCTCTCTTTTCTGGAGAAAATTTCCTGTCTGGCAATGATAATGGGCGAATATTCTGATTCAGGGCAGGGTTCGGGCTTTGATCCAAGAGCAAGTTAACGTGTAATTAACGTCAATTCCCGAACGGTTCTAGGGCGTGTTGTGTGGCTTGTCCCAGATTCAAAATCAGGGCTGATAATGGGGGATTTCTTAATAGGCGATTTTTCCCAATTCATAATTTCTACTCTAAATGGTAGAATCGTATTCAGATGGTCGCAGAAGCCACCACATGGTTGGCCGCACGTCTCCTCATCACTTGATAGATTACCAGAACACCAACCACCGCCAACCCTCCTACCGCGACTATAAGCCCGACAAACAGAACAGGGGTCAGAAAAGGACTCAGCAACGGGCCAGGCTGAACCTGTTCAAGAGCAATCGCAGCCCATCCAGTATCCAAAGCGTTTGAGCCAGATGATCCTCGACCGATATCTCGAAAGCCGCCGTCAGAATCTTGCTGCGATATGATGAAGGCAACAGCATCGTTAGCCTGAGACGCTCGTCCAAATGTCGCTAGAGCGAGAGCAGAGAGAGACGCCCCATAGACATGACCATTGCGATC
>VBAX01000091.1:1023-1573 GCA_005883075.1 Candidatus Bathyarchaeota archaeon
ACGACCAGCGCAGTCACACTAAGAGGTTCTGGTCCCAGCGCATCAGTGGAGTTAGAAGAGTAAATCTTGCTAGTTAGACGAAAACTGCCGTCATTGCTCTGAAGAGGCAGTAGGTAATTGACCGCGCTCATACGGCTTTGTGAAGATATCGAGCTAGAATTTGCCAGGCCCCAGAGAGCTAACGACGTGTCAACGCTGCTTGATGCTGAAACGTAATCCGGAGCCGCGGCATAGCCTTTGAACCCACCATCTGGCTGCTGGAACTCCAATAGTCTCGCAGATACTGAATTCAAGTTAATGAGACTCAAGTGATGACTTGCGGAAACACTGTACAACACAGATCCTGCAACATCCGCTTCACCATATTGTGGCCAGAACCAAGAGGAGGAATCGTCCAGTTCCGCGGAAAGCAGCGAGAACGCACGTGCCGCGTTGGAAGATGCGGAGTTATTCAACCACAGGGCGTAGGCGGCGGAGGCAGTCTCGTGCTCAAAATACGAACAGTAGGAGCCATCAGCAGACTGATTCGCAGCCAGCCATCTCAGAGCTC
>VBAX01000091.1:1650-10875 GCA_005883075.1 Candidatus Bathyarchaeota archaeon
TGGAGTGATGACCGATACAGACGCAAGGATAAGTATCATGGCACTCGTTACATTACCCTTGTAAGCGGGCAAAGTTACCCGCTCTAAGCGTGGGCCTCCATATAAGCTAAGCGAGGCAATCCGCGAAACCAGACCCTCGCCATGGAGAATCTTGACCCGGTGTCGTTCGAGATTCTCAAGAATTCTCTCGTCTCGATCGCGGAAGAGATGGGAGTCGTCCTCCGAAGATCAAGTTTCTCTCCCAACATCAAGGAGAGGAGAGATTTCTCCTGCGCCCTCTTCAAAGCATCCGGAGAGCTAGTAGCCCAGGCAGAGCACATCCCAGTCCATCTCGGCGCGATGCCCTACTCTGTGCAGGCCGTTCTGAAAGAATTCGAAGATGATCTTTCGGAAGGTGACGACATCATCGTCAACGACCCATACCGTGGTGGGACTCATCTTCCAGACATTACCATGGTCTCACCGATCTTCTTCAAGCAACGATTGGTCGGGTTTGCGGCTAACCGCGCTCACCATTCTGACGTTGGAGGGGTTGCGCCCGGGAGCATGTCCGCCTTATCTAGAGATGTTAACCAGGAAGGGATCCGAATCCCGCCGGTCAAACTCTGGGCAGAGGGCAAATCGAACCGGCAACTCCTCGACTTTGTACTGACCAATGTCAGAACGCCTGATGAAAGACTCGGAGATCTCAGAGCCCAACGAGCCGCGAATCTTGTCGCCGCGAAACGCCTCAGAGAACTGCTGAAAAAATATAGCATATCCTACGTAGAGTTGGGAATGAATCAGCTGATCGATTACTCTGAAAAGTTGATGGTCAAGAAAATTCGTGGCCTACCATCGAAGTCTGCCTCAGCGGTTGACTATCTCGATGACGATGGCTTTGGCACAACGGATATTCCTGCAAAAGTCAAGATCGCTGTTGGCGGAGAATCTATAGCGTTTGATTTCTCTGGCTCTGCAAGACAGGTTCAGGGACCCTTGAACGCCGTGTACAGCGTCACTCTCTCAGCCGTCTACTACGTGGTGAGATGTGTGACTGATCCTTCGATTCCAGCAAACGCAGGATGCTTCAAACCAATCGAGGTGAAGGCCCCATCTGGAACCATAGTCAACGCCGAACCGCCTGCACCGGTAGCCGGTGGAAACGTGGAAACGTCGACGCGGATCGTTGACGTGACCCTCAAGGCCTTCTCCAGCATTATCCCGGAGAGAGTCTGTGCAGCTTGTCAAGGAACAATGAACAATGTAACCATAGGAGGGGTCGATCCGCGGAACGGGAAATATTTCACCTACTATGAGACCATCGCTGGCGGATTCGGCGCCCGACGCAACAAAGATGGCGTTGATGGGATTCATAGCCACATGACGAATACGTTGAACACGCCAGTCGAGGCATTGGAATCCGCTTACCCTCTAAGGGTCCGGAGATACGAGCTAGTGCGAGGCTCCGGTGGACGAGGAAGATCTCGTGGAGGACTGGGAATCCGGAGAGACACGGAGGTGTTGGCTGAAGGATCCACTATATCGTTGATGGGAGAGCGACAACGCCGCGGACCCTACGGATTGTTTGGAGGAAAGTCGGGATCTCCGGGCACGTATGGAATTATTCGAGGGAACAGGATCACGAGTTTGTCCTCAAAGACAACCCTCTCTGCAAATAGTGGTGACGTTCTAACTGTGACAACACCCGGTGGCGGTGGCTATGGAACGGCCAGCCGTAGAACAAAAGAGAGCATAACGCAAGATACAGCTGATGGTAAAGCATGAATCCCTAACACGCGTTTACTCTCGCCGCTCCATCCACAGGCGGGTTCCACATGGACGAGTCTTGCGAGTTCGTCGCCTGGTAGTACCAGGCGAGAGTATGATAGGTCGTAAAATGAATCGCGTCGGCACCGACATTTGTAGCAAACCATGCTTTGGATTTCTCACATATGGCCCACAGGCTCCAGAAGTATTGGCCGTTGGTCTGAACTCCGTTTATCCCTGTTACCAAGTGTTCAGACGTGGGAGGGCCATAATACGTGGCCTGAACTTTTGCGACGGAAGTTGTTAGTTGGTAGAAGTTCCAATCGGAGGGTACATCGGTCTTGTTGATCCATTGGCTTGTCCTGTTTCCATAGTTCAATAGGATCTCGACTGTGACAATGGATCCCTGGCATGGGTCTGGGCAAGCACTGGATTTCTGATAGTAATAGTAGGCGCCGGCCTGGAATGCAACGATTCCAGCCCCAACTAGAAACAGGATAGCGAACACCGCCTTGTGACCGCCAATGATATTGGATGCCAATCTAGGCCGCATCCAGCGGAGTTCTAAGACCGAGACGCGTTGCGGCAAGGATGATGGCGGGAGCGACGGTCGCGAAGAAGATGACGTTGCTAGCTTCATGAGCGATCGAAAACGGGACCCCAATAATGTTGCCGAAGACAAAATCCTGGTAGAGAGAACCTGTTCTGAAAATCCAGCTGCCAAAATTCGTTAATGCGTCATAAGCAAAGGTCGACAGTAGCCCGACGAGTCCGAATATGATACTCAGACGTTGATACTCCTTCGTTCCCTTTACAAGATCCCTGGTCACGAAGCTCTTCTTGAGAGCTACACCAGCGAGAGCGTAGAAACACTCTCCTACCATCAGAAATGACAACATTAGGAAAGTGTCTACGCCGTTCGGGTTTACGAATCCGTACACTAGCCAGACGGACGCTGCGACTCCGATTCCGAGTCGGAAGCCGAAGAACAAAGCCGCGATGAATACCAGCGTGTCCATGATCTTGACGTTTGGGATGCCGATGAGCGCATAGTTGGTTGCAAGTGCCAGAGCTGTGAAGACGGCCGTAATCATGACTTTGGTGGATCGCCTGTCGATGACCGAAGCCGCAGTGTAGGTGGTCATAGTTGAGGAAGCGGGCAAAGTTACCCGCCCGTTAAATATATCCTTTCGCCAAACGACTGAGAGAGCCACAAGACCAAGATGAGGATTTGTTCTCTACTTCCCAGCGCCACAGAGATTGCATTCGCACTTGGGCTTGCGGACCAAGTTGTCGCCGTGTCCCACGAGTGCGATTATCCTCCTGAGGCTTCCAACCGGCCCGTTTTGACGAAGTCAGCGATTCACCAGAAGATCCATAGGAGCCTTGAGGTTGACAGGGAAGTTGAACAACGGGGCGGCGACATTTACGAGATTGACGAGAAACTTCTGGCGAATTTGAAGCCGGATCTCATTCTGACGCAGGAACTCTGCCATGTTTGCGCCGTTTCCTATACGAGGGTCAAGGAAGCAGCAAGGGTATTGGATGCGGATACAAAGATCGTCTCGCTGGAGCCTACGAATCTGGAGGAGATCGTTGACAATATTCTCCTAGTTGGCAGGATGACAAACAAGCTGGCAGAAGCTGAGAAACTTGCTGCGCAAATGTTGCGGAGAATAGACAGGGTTAGAGAGAAAACGAAGACTGTACAAGATAAACCGCGGGTCTTCTTCATGGAATGGCTTCAGCCTCCCTGGGCTGGCGGACACTGGATTCCTCAGATGGTCGATTACGCTGGAGGATTCGAAGGACTCGGTCGTCTCGGCAAGCCTTCCCACAGAATAGAATGGGACCAAGTTGTTGAGTACGAGCCTGAGATTATCGTTCTTTCTCCATGCGGGTTAGATGCAAACCAAGTCATGGAAGAAGCCCACGTGCTAGCATCGTACACAGAATGGAATGAGATTCCGGCGTTCCAGTCGTCAAGAATCTACGCGGTCAACGCGTCCGCGTATTTCAGCAGGTCAGGCCCCAGAGTGGTTGATGGGCTTGAGATACTAGCTCACATAATACATCCCGAGCTATTCCCAGAAAACCCACATCCGGAAGCGGTAAAGACCGTTCCAAAAGGAATGATTAGAGCCTGACCAAGATAAGCTTACAAAACCGAAATCCTGTCAAGGCATGATACACTTGTCCAAATTCACAGTAAAGGCCCAGAAAGGTAAAGCAGAAGAGTTCCGTGAACTTCACCATGGAAAGCGGATACTGATTCTTCCGAACGGATGGGACGTCCCAAGCGCACGAGTGTTTGAGGATGCGGGGTTCCCTGCGATCGCGACGTCCAGTGCGGGTCTGTTGGTTTCCTTGGGTTACCCTGATGGTGAGGTGATAGGTAGAGACGAGTTTGTCTCAGCTGTTGGAAGAATTGCTAGGGTATTATCTGTTCCGCTGATGTTGTCGCTGGCTTTGGAAAGACTACAAAAGACGTGCTCATGACAGTCAAAGCGATTCTGAACGCCGGAGCTGTCGGAATAAACATCGAAGATTTCGCGCATGCCACAAAGAAACTCTACCCGATTGAAAGACAGGTAGAAAATGTCAAGGCGATAAGAAGGCTGGGCGAGACCAAAGGAATTCCTCTCGTGATTAATGCCCGCACCGACGCCCTGAGATTTGCCGAAGGTGATGAGGGAGCGCGATTCAAGGAGGCAGTTCGTCGAGCCACGGCGTATCGGGATGCGGGTGCTGATTGCGTTTATCCGATGGGTCTTACAGACCAGGCTTCAATCGCAGCCTTCGTCTTGGCCCTAGATTTTCCGGTCAACGTCATGGTGAGAAAGGGTCTACCGGAAATTAGTGAGCTGGAGAGACTGGGAGTCGCACGTGTGAGCTTCGGTCCCAGTCCATCTTACGCGGCAATGGGCCTGCTCAAACGAGCGGCGAAGGAGGTTCTTGAGAAAGGAACCTACGAGAATCTGACCGAGGGTGCGATAACGTTTGATGAGTTGAACGCGCTGGCCGTCCGAAGAGCCGATGGCTCTGGGCATCACTAGATGGCCTTTCTCTATCCGGTCAAATCGAAGATGCCTCGCGATCCTGAATATTCTCAAGCGTCTCTTTCTCGACTTGAAGGGTAACATGTTCTATTCCGAAGGACTCCTTCAACCGGGACGCGACTTTCCCCACTATCTTTGACCCATCGCTGATCATGTCTGCATCCACCGTAATGTGTCCGCTTAGAGCGTAGAGGCCGGAAGTGATGGTCCAGACGTGGAGGTCGTGTACTCCCTTGACCCCGTCAACGCTGCTAATTGTCTTGGCTATGGATTCTAGATCCATCTGTCTGGGAGTGGCTTCCAACAGAATGTTTGTCGAGTCTCTGACGAGACGGTAGGCACTAAGCATGATGAGAACCCCGATTATGGCTGCTGCAAGCGGGTCAATTCCCTGGTAGCCGGTGAATATGACGATGAGGCTGCTGATGATTACGGCTACGGATGATAGGGCATCCCCGACAGTATGGAGAAACACTCCTCGAACGTTGAGGTTGGTTCCTCTCGATCGAGACAGCAATCCCGCAATACTGAGGTTGCCTAGGAGACCGATTGAAGCGATTGCTAAAACTAGGGGGCCTTGGACAAAGGGCGGTTGCTGGAGTCTCAGGTAGGCTTCGTAGATGATTAGAAGAGCGACGGCTATGAGGGTCGAGCCGTTGATCAACGCGGCGAATATCTCGGCTCGATGGTATCCAAAGGTCCGTCTTGCGGTATGACGTTTCCGGCCTAATCGGAGAGTGAGAATTCCCACTCCTACAGCCAGAACATCGGTTAGTACATGGCCGGAATCGCTGATCAGCGCGAGGCTCTGGCCTAGGAAGCCTCCCGTGAACTCTACGGAAACAATGACTATGGATACAATCAGAGCAATCCAGAGTCGCTTCTCAGCACTTCGCGAGGACGCTGAAAGAGCTAGGCCCATTCTAGGTACGGCTCCCTGTGCTCTCGGGTTAGGTATTAGAAATGGGCTCAGGAACCGGAGTTCTTCACTTGCCGGTTGACAAGGAGGACCCCCGCGAAAATGAGTAGGAAGCTGGCGGCAGTCCAGGGGCTCAGGTTTTCGCTGAGCAGGAGAAAGGAGGTTAGCACACCGAATACGGGGACGAGGTTGCCGAAGACTCCTGATCTGCCAGCACCGATCTTCGAGACACCTTCTATGTAGAGGAAGTATCCGACTACAGTCGAGAGTATGGCAAGGTAGAGAATTCCAAGCCACGAGCCAGCGTCCCAGATGTACGTCCAAGGCAATTCAATAAGCGAGAAGGGAATTAGGAAGAACCAGCCGAAGAGGCTGATCCATGTTAGGATTGAGAGAGAGGATTGTTGAGGTCCGTTATTGTCTGCGCGGTTCTTCGAGAGGAATCTTCTCAGCAGGACGGTGTAGAGAGCATATGCGGCTGCACCGCCGAAGACAAGGGTCACGCCTAGCGGTCTGTTGAGGACTTGAGTGTTGGGAGAGAGTATGGAGATTGTAATGATTCCTGCTAGCCCGGAAGCGAAGCCGAGAATCTTGGTCCATGTGAGTCGCTCTTTGAGAACAAAGCTGGCCATGATAGCTATGAGTACGGGTCCTATTCCTATGACGAGCGAATCGTCGCTGGCGGCTGCGTATTTGACGCCGTAAAGGAAGAAGATCTGGTACAGCGTTGTGTTCAGGATTCCCATTACTACGAGCGTTGGTATCCATGATCGATTGATTTTGAAAGAGCCTTCTCTGAACCAGAGGATGGCGAATAATACTGGGATGACGATGGCATATCTTATCGCGGCGATAGAGACTGGTGGAAGAGTTGTCGCGAGGAGTCTTCCAACTGGCCATGCGAGTCCCCAGATGAACATTGTGAGGACAAGTCCACCATAGACCGCCCAGCTCTGACGTTCTCCGCCGACTACTGCGGATTGGGCCGAGATGGTAACTCCTTCAGTGTTTCTCTTGAGAGGCAAGACCGCAAGGCAGCCTGCTTGAGACTTAACCATTTCCACGGGTATTTTGTAGATTACCCGTAAATAGCCCAGAAAACCAGCCTTGGCACTCTCTACGGCAATGTGTGCGCACGTTGAGCAAGCCCGGTTCTTCCCAAGCTCGCTGGATAGGAATCCTCGTATTCCTGATTGTAATATCGCTCGGCGAGCTCTTGGCTCTGATCCTGAATTATCAGAACAACGTCTACCTCCGCCAATACGTCTCCGACAATCTTAGCGCGACAATCGTAATCACGGTCAGCCTCCTCGTATTCGCCTCTGGTACTGCCTACATAGTTTCGAAGAAGCTTGGAACGGCCGGAACCGCTGGACCTCAAGTTCCGGCGTTTGCTAGAATCGGATCTTTCGTAGGTAGAAGATACAAGCTGATAATCGTCTTTTGGATTCTGCTCTTTGCAGTAAGTCTTCCTTTATCTCAACAACTTTCTCAGGTGGTCACTTCAAGCACTGGTGGCGGCCAATCTGGCAATTCCGAGTCTGCAAGGGCTCAGAACCTTATGGCACAGGAGTTTCCCCATCCGCAAGCCAACACTAGTGCCATAATTCTGCTCCAGGGAAGCGATGTTACTGATAATGCGACCAAGCGATTCACTCTTGACTTGGAAAAGAAGCTTCTAGTGCCGGGAGCTCTGAACAGCGTTGAGAATGTCACATCTGTCTACAGCCTAGAGAGAGCGGTCCTCACGGCATTCTACCTGCAACAGGGCGCTACCCCAGCAGCTGCACAATATCAAGCAAATCAGACATTATGGTCTTACACTCTCTCCACGTACCCGGTACCAATTCCATCAGCGATTCTCGAGAACTTCATCAGCCCCGACAACATGGTAATGATCGTTCTTGTGAGCTTCTCGAAATCCCCCGGCTCATTCGGCTCCGCTAACACCGATCCAATATTGAAGAATGTCGTAAGCATGAGGAGTATCATCGCCGAACTGAAGGCCATTGATGGGAGACCATCGCAGACATACGTTACCGGGGACCTAGCGACCACTGCAGACTCCTCTCTCGGAAGCGAGAAGGATCTCGGTCTAATCGAGCCTGTCACAATAGGCGCGATCCTCATTCTGGCGGGACTGTTCTTCTTCGCAATCGCCACCCCCTTCGTCCCGCTGACCATCGTCGGACTAGCACTGATGATAACGGAAGGTGGGCTCTACCTTATCGGAAAATACATCATTCCCATTCAGGATACGACTACTACGTTCTTGTTCACTATAATGCTTGGTGTGGGAACTGATTATTCCATCTTCTTGATGGCCCGCTACCGGGAGGAACGCGTCGAGGGACACGACAAGGCCCAGGCGGTCCAGACGTCTGTCACCTGGTCTGGAGAGAGTATCGCTACTAGCGCGACTACGGTGATAATCGCCTTTGGAGCGATGACGATAAGCAGCTTCACACTGCTCCGATCGATCGGCGTCGGCCTTGGCTTCGGAGTCCTAATCGCTCTACTCGTAAGTCTCACACTGATTCCATCGTTCATCCTGGTCGCAGGGGATAGGATATTCTGGCCGCGATCGGGGAAGAGATTCGAGAGCTATGCGGTCAAGGCGCGGAAGAAGAGATCTGAGAGGCCGGGATATTTCCGGCGGGCTGCAAGCTTCAGCGTCAAGCGACCGGGCCTCGTCTTGGGACTGACGCTGCTGATATCGATCCCTGCCATCTACATCTCACTCACCGGAGTCACGTCCTACGATTTTACCGCAGGACTCACTCATGCTGAGAGTGTCGATGGTCTTGCGGTCTTAGAGAAGAGCTTCGGCGCGGGTCAGATAGGCCCTACGCAGGTGCTCGTACAGTTTCCTATCTCAATTCTCACGAACGGCAACCTCACGCAAGGCGCACAGGCTAATCTGGAAAACCTAAGCTGGAATATTTCCAGCTTGTCCAACGTAGAGAAACTTACCGGACCCACCCGACCGGACGGCCTTCCTGTGGACGCGACTAACATGACAGGTCTGACAGCTCAACAAAGGCTTGCAATCCTCGGGAGTATCGGAAGCGATAGGCGAACAGCCTTGGTGACTGTTCTCTTTGTCGAGGAACCCTTCACGCCCAAGTCTCTCGATACAGTTAATCAAATCCGGAGGCTAGTTACGAGCCTTCAGAGATCAGACGCTTCACTCGCTCAAGACACAATACTGGTTGGAGGTGCCTCCGCGTCCACGCTCGATTTCTCCAATGAAACGGTCAGCCAGTTCAATACGATGAGAGTACTGACGGTCGCGGCCATATTCCTAGTATTGCTGGTGGTATTGGGGTCTTATCCTCTCGCGATAACCGGAATTCTCTCGATCGGGCTGAGCATAACTTGGGCCTATGCGGCCACTCTTCTCTTCTTCAACAACGTATTGCAATCAGGGGTCCTGTTCATCATACCCCTCGTCTTGTTTCTGCTGCTCTATGGAATTGGCATGGACTACAACATCTT
>VBAX01000032.1 GCA_005883075.1 Candidatus Bathyarchaeota archaeon
TCTGACAATCTTAAATAACATCGCTAGGCTCCGCTCTTCTTAGAGTCCTAGTTGACACTGGCCGTCTCCGATCCTACGAGAATAATCGACGGCTTTCAGGATAAGACATTCTTGGTCATAGGGGACTTGATGGTCGACCGTTATGTTCGCTCTCAGGGCCGAAAACTCTCGAGAGAGGCACCCGTCCCCGTGGCGGATTTCGTTTCCGAGGAACTTGTGCTCGGAGGTTCTGCGAACTTGGCCAACAACCTGGTCGCGCTTGGGGCGAAAGTCCGGGTGCTTGGTGTCGTGGGAAATGATGAGCCGGGAAAGTGGATCCAAGAGGAGCTGGAGAAGAAGGGGGTTGACATCTCAGGCACCGTTGTGAACAGCCGCCCGACAAGCCTGAAAACCCGATTCATTCTGAATCATCGCCAGTACCTGAGGATCGACAAGGAATCACGGACTGACGTCGAGGCGCATGTCACGAAGCAATTCCTCTACTCCCTTGACGACCTCTTGGAGGACGCAGACGGCGTCGTCTTCTCCGACTACGATAAGGGCGTCATAACTCCCGAACTCATAAGCAATGTCGTCGAAGAGTGCCGAGTCCAGGAGAAGAAAGTCGTCGCTCAGCCTAAGGTTCGGCATTACCTCGACTACGTGGGGGTCTCAATGGTAAAGTCCAACGTGCGCGAGGCCACGATAGCTACTGGCGTATCCATGGTCAATGATACCTCGCTGAGAAACATGGGCCACAACCTCATGACTCGGTTGGAATGCGAGGCTCTCCTTCTCACTCGAAGCGAACAGGGCATGATCCTCTTTGAGAAGAAGAATATCACAAGTTTTCCACCTTTCAAGGGTCCCAAGCCCGGGTTCAACGCCGTCGGTGTAAGAGATTGCATGACAGCCGTACTTGCCATGTCGCTCGTCAGTGAGGCACCCATTGGGGAAGCTGTATTGCTCGCCGGACTTGCAGCAGCACAACACGCGGATAATCTTGGCACTGTCGTTGTAGACCTGAACGATCTTAGATCTCAAGCTAGCACAACACTTGAGCTTGCAGAGCAGATAGTTCAGGTTCCGGTCCACTGATCATGGAAGAACAGTCGATCCCCATCGGCATGCTTCTGCAAAAGGCCGCAAAGATTCGAGACGACATTCTTCTGATGGTGGGAGAGGCAAAGTCGGGGCATCCTGGTGGAAGCCTTTCGGCTGTCGAGATACTTGTCTCTCTGTTCTTCTACAAGATGCGACATGACCCTAAGCGTCCAGATTGGCCAGATCGTGACCGGTTTGTTTTGTCGAAAGGGCACGCTGCTCCAGTCCTCTTTTCGACTCTTGCGGAAGCTGGCTATTTCCCCACCAGCGAACTTATGACCCTAAGGAAGCTCAACAGCCGCCTACAAGGCCACCCAGACCATCGGGTCCCAGGCGTAGAGTTTCCTGGAGGTTCACTGGGAATCGGTCTATCAGCTGCTATCGGCATGGCCCTCGCTGGTAAGGTGGACAAGAAAGACTATCGAGTTTATGCGCTCCTCGGTGACGGTGAGCTCGATGAGGGAGAGACTTGGGAAGCGGCGATGGCTGCGCCGAAATTCAAACTTGACAACCTAACCGCTATCGTCGACAGAAACGGGATCCAGCAAGATGGTCTTACGGAGCAAATCATGCCTATGGAACCCGTTGGCTACAAGTGGAAGGCGTTCAATTGGCATGTCTTGGAAGTCGACGGTTTCGACTTTCGTCAAGTAATCGACGCCTTGGAAAAGGCTGAAAGCATGAGAAACAGACCCACCGTGATTATCGCACATACCGTCAAAGGGAAAGGCGTATCGTTCATGGAATGGGATCCCGCCTACCACGGCAAGGCACCGGACAAAGACACCGTCCGTAAGCTCGTAAAGACGATGTTGGAAGAATGAGCGGAGTCAAAATTGCGCCCTCGATTCTTGCGGCAGACCATGCAGACCTGAAAAGCGAGATCGGGAGGGTGGAGGGAGCTGGCGCAGACATGATTCACGTGGACGTGACAGATGGACACTTCGCTCCCAACATAAGTCTGGGACCCGACACTGTTAGGGCAATTCGCAAAGTGACCAGACTCCCGCTCGATGTTCACTTGATGATAACGAACCCAGAAAAATTCTACGAGCCCTTTCTCTCCGCAGGTAGCGACATCATAACGGTGCATGCAGAGGCTGCCAGCCGATCGCTTCTCCACAAGTTGTCAAAGGAGATTCACCAGAAGGACAAGAAATTGGGCCTTGCGCTGAAGCCGGCCACCTCCATCCCATCTTGGCTAAGGACTGAAATGAATCCCTTTGATGTTGTTCTCGTCCTCTCTGTCAACCCCGGGTTTCCAGGTCAAGCATTCATGCCGAGCGTTCTGCCCAAAGTAAGGAAAGTCGCCAAGCTCGCTGACTCAGGAGGATTAGACGTAGAAGTTGACGGAGGAGTAGACCAGGAGAATGCGTCGACAATAGTTGAAGCGGGAGCTACCGTATTGGTCGCGGGAGCCTCCATCTTTCGGAAAGGTGATGTTAAATCCGCTCTCCAGAACATGAGGGCCATCACTCAAAGGAGTAGGAGAGAGGTTCCAGCATAATGCTCGTTCAGCTAGCTTCAATGCGTGATGCGTACGCTGAGGTTCTGCTGGAGCTTGGTGCGGAAGACGCTAGGGTCGTCGTTCTTGGCGCAGACACGTCGGTATCCATCAAGACTAGCTTGTTTGGAGATCGATATCCTGAACGGTTCTTCAATGTTGGGATCGCAGAGGCTAACATGATGGGCATCGCGGCAGGGCTCGCGCTTGCCGGGAAGACACCGTTTGTCACAACCTACGCCGCCTTCGTGCCGGGCAAATGCCTAGACCAGATTCGCAACGCAATCGCCTATCCCAATCTCAATGTGAAGATAGTCTCATCCCATGGCGGATTGACGGTCGGGCCAGACGGTGCTTCGCATCAAACGATCGAAGATGTAGCAACGATGAGATCTATCCCGCGAATGCACGTTGTCGTCCCTGCTGATGCTCCCTCAACCAAATCTTTGATCGCACAGGCATGCAGGACCCTCGGTCCCTTCTACATCCGTCTCAGTAGGCCAAGCGTCCCCACGATCTATTCGGCATCCAAAGATGTGGAGGTGGGAAGGGCCAAGATACTGAGGGAAGGGTCCGACATTGGTATCATAGCCTGTGGCATAATGGTCAACGAGGCGATGGAGGCTGCTGAAACCCTCTCGAAGACAGGCGTTTCAGCGGAGGTTGTTGACTCCCACACAGTAAAGCCCCTGGATTCCGAGACAATTGTTCGAGTTGCAAGGAAGACTGGTGCGCTCGTCACTGCTGAGGAGCAGAATGTGATCGGTGGCTTGGGTGGAGCAGTTGCCGAGGCTATCACTGAATCATATCCGGTTCCCATTTCGAGAGTTGGAGTCAGGGATACTTTCGGAGAGTCAGGTGAGCACCAAGAACTCATGGTCAAGTATGGTCTGACATCAAAGGAAATAGCCAGGGCCGCAAAACACCTCATCAAATCTAGGTGACAGATTTTTGAAAATATTCCTCGATACTGCCAATGTCTCTTCGATCAAAACCTTCGCGGACATGGGAGTGCTTGACGGCATCACCACCAATCCAACCCTCATTGCGAAGGAGAATCGAGACTTTCTTGAGCTTGTGTCTGAAATTCTCGAGATCGTACAGGGTCCAGTGAACCTTGAGGTCGTGAGCCAGAACACCGAGGGAATGTTGCGAGAAGCTCACAACCTGGCCTCTCTCAGCCCGAACGTGGTTGTCAAGTGTCCGATGACGAGTGCGGGCTTGGTAGCGGTCAAAACGCTCAGCAAAGAAGGAATCAACACGAACGTCACCCTCGTTTTCTCGCCCAATCAGGCCCTGCTTGCTGCAAAGGCAGGAGCTACGTACGTTAGCCCGTTCATAGGACGCTTGGACGACGCGGGACATGAGGGAATGAAGGTGATTGAAGATACGTTGCAGATATACCGTAATTACGAAATCGAAACTCAAGTCCTTGTGGCAAGTATCCGCCACCCTGTCCACGTGGTTGATGCCGCTAAGCTAGGCGCTCATGTTGCGACAATGCCGCCCGATGTGCTTGAAAAAATGGTGAAACATCCACTAACTGATATTGGTCTGAAACGTTTTCTTGACGATTGGCAGAAGGCTGGGTTGAAACTTCCTGAACGAGGAACTCTTGCCACCAAGCCAAGACCTCTTGTTCAGCGCGCATAAAGGTCTCAAAGCTTTCCCTCGTCGGCTTTGCTGTACGATTTCGTGAGCTCCGGTGGAGCGTTAGCCTTTTGAGGAACCTGTGATTGCTCTCACTGTTACCCTTTGACTAAGTACGTCTTTGTCACAGGCGGCGTAATGTCCGGAATAGGCAAGGGGGTTATCGCCGCTTCTATCGGGAAAATAATTCAGGTCCGGGGCCTCAAAGTTACCGCCGTCAAAATCGATCCCTACCTCAACTACGATGCGGGAACTATGAATCCCTACATTCACGGCGAGGTCTTCGTCACGGAAGACGGAGGAGAGACAGACATGGACGTAGGGACGTACGAAAGGTTCCTAGATATCAACGTCCCAAAGAATCACAACATAACAACCGGGCAAGTGTATTTCTCAGTCATCGAGCGAGAGCGCAAGGGCGACTTTCTCGGCAAATGCGTCCAGATCATACCCCACATAACCGATGAGATCAAGGATAGACTCCGTAGTATTCCTAGGGAAGAGGGGGTAGACTTGGTGTTGGTAGAAATAGGTGGAACCGTCGGCGACATCGAATCTCTACCATACCTCGAAGCCGCACGCCAGCTTCGTCTGGAAGAGGGCGGCGAGAATGTTCTGAATGTCCACGTGACCCTCGTTCCCGTGTTGGATGTGGTGGGGGAGCAGAAGACTAAGCCCACCCAGCATAGCGTCCAAGAGCTCCGCAGAATCGGAGTGCAGCCTGACATCATCGTCGCGAGAAGCAAGGCACCCCTCAAGCAGGAACCGAGGCGAAAGATTGCCCTCTTTTGCAATGTAGAGGAGTCTGCAGTATTCACCTCTCAAGACATGGACAGTATCTATCAGTCTCCTCTCCTCTTAGACCAGCAAGGGCTCGGCACATTCATCACCCACCGTCTTAGGTTGCCCGAGAACCTGCCCCAGTGGAGTTCTTGGAGGAAAATGCTTGAAGAACATCTGACCCAAACTAGGCAAGTAAAAATAGCAATTTGCGGGAAGTATGCAGAACTCGCTGACTGTTATGTAAGTGTCAATGATGCTCTCAAGGACGCGGGAGCTTCGGCAGGTGCCAAAGTCAACCTAGAATGGATTGAAACTGACGACTTTGAGAAACAGCCGGAAAAAGTCCGGCTTTTGTCTCGTTTCGACGGGGTCTTGGTGCCGGGGGGCTTCGGTGCGAGAGGTGCCGAGGGGAAGATTTTAGCCATAGAATATTCTCGATCGCATGACATTCCTTTTCTGGGCATATGCTATGGCTTCCAACTAGCCGTCGTTGAGTATGCGAGACATGTCGGCATTGTAGATGCGGCAAGCTCTGAGCTCAATCCGGGATCAAAGAACCCGGTAATTGATCTGATGCCCGAGCAGAATGGTGTGTTGGAGAAAGGTGGCACGATGAGGTTGGGTGCCCATGAGATTACAGTGGACGCTGGGACGATGGCATTTTCTCTTTACGGGAAGGGGAAAGTTTGGGAACGCCACCGTCACAGATACGAAGTGAATCCGAAGTACATCCCAGAGTTCACCTCCAATGGGTTGAAGTTCTCTGGAAGAAGCGATGCAAATCGAAGGATGGAGATTCTTGAAGTTCCATCTAGCAGATTTCATTTTGCGACACAATTTCATGCAGAATTCAAATCTAGGCCCGCTCGCCCCTCGCCGCCCTATTTCGGATTCATTCAAGCATCCTTGGGATCGAAGGGGATTCGAGTGGAAACCGGTCCAGTGGTTGCCAATCAGACTGTTCAGGTGAACCGGAGTGCCAAACGCTAGCGAAACGACTCAGCCTAAGACTGTGAGCGGTAGACGAACTCCAGTGGTTACTATGAGTCTCTCTGCAGTCGCCATCGTTATGGTTTATCTGTCAACCTTCCTATTCCAACTTCCAATTCCTTCCACGCAAGGTTACTTTAACTTCGGAGATATCATGATTTTCACTTTCGCGTTCACTTTTGGCCCGGTAATTGGAGGAATCTCGGGCGCAGTTGGCTCGTCGCTATCAGACGCGCTGGGTGGATTTGGCACATTTGCCCCTTTTACATTTGTGATTAAGGGATTGGAGGGGCTCATCGCGGGTCTCATCTCGCATAGACGATTCAAACGAAGGGTGCTATTTGGTTGGGTTATGGGAAGTGTTGTCATGGTTGCGGGATATTTCTTGGCCGAGTCATTTTTCATCTCACTAGTATTCGGCTCGTCAGAATTTACCGGGATAGTCGCAGCTTCGGGAGAGGTACCGTTTAACATCCTTCAGGTCGTTGCGGGAGGTCTCGTAGGGATACCACTTTCATTAGCACTGAAACACCTGCTCAAGCAGACTCCCTACTACTACAAACTTATCGAGACCGCAATTTCCGAAAAGAAGATCTGAGGCGATCCTATGGTGTGGGTTCGCTTACGCATATGTATAGGACGTTGCTGCCTCGAACGATCAGGCTGCCAAAGTTTGTGGATGGGTCTCCTCCTCGGTATTCTCTTGCTCCGTCGAGGATGATGTTCATGTGGCTGTCGCAGTCGATCATTTTGCCTCTGTACTCCGCGTCATTCTTCAGTCGGACTGAGACGTCGGCTTGCAACTTTCGAACCAGCAGGTTCAGCGGTTTTCTTGAAGGTTCCAATTTGCGCCTTGCGCCGACGCTTCACAGCAGGACATAAAAACTCTTGGACAAAGACGAAAGATCGCGAGTAAATAGGGTATCAAAAATAGACGGTGTCGTGGAGCAGACTTATTCTTCTGATTCGGAGTTCTCTCTAGCCATCATCTTTTGAGTGTGCTGCTCTTTCCTGAACTCAGATTTGAGTTTTCCACATCTGATACAACGAGTCATCGGGCCTCTTCCCCGCCATTGGTGGGAACATCCTGCCATTATTGTCATCAGTAAAGAGCGGGCAGGTTATTCTTAAACTAGAGCCGAGGATTCGGAAGATGCCCTGACTCGATGTTTAGCCATGTCGAGCAGGTAAAGTTGTTCTCTATTAGATAACGAGGCAACGAGTTCGATTCTCGTCTCACTCAGTTGTTTCAAAGAGATTCGATCTTTGTCGTCAAAGATCGTCATGATTAACGTGGCGTCCTTGGTCGCGATTCTCGAAAGTTCATTGAAATGCTCCCCGAGGACGGGACCTGATTCTGTCATTGATACGGATGTAACTCCGTCGGCAATGTGATCTTGCAACGGCAGGTGAGAGGCGTCCGCGCGGACAAGCTGGTTACCGCTTTCTTTAGTCCTCTGCTTTGCTATGTTCAGCATCTCGACAGAGAGGTCGATTCCTAAACCAACTTGGCTTCTCGGAGAAATGAGTCCGAGAAGTTTGCCTGTTCCACATCCAACGTCGACGATAATCTTGAACGCTCTGTTTCCAAGTAGCTCCTGCACTTTCGCATGTTTCTTGTTTTGTTCCTCGCCGTATAGCTCGTCATAATTCTTGGATAAGGCGTCGTACCATTTCGTAATAGTTTCGGCGTCCTTCGCGGGCAAAGCTATGGCGATATATTCCTCCCTTAACGCATTGAACCTTTCGGGCGGTCCAAGTTGCCGGTCATGATCTCGCCAAACCTTGATGAGGCTCGCGCGGAATTGGTCATCGGTCTCGAGGCTAGGAAGCTAGTGGTTATGGTCGCGTCCTGCAGCGTGGAGTACTCGGGCAGGACTGGGAGTCATCTAGGGGAGGGCGAACGGTTGGTAATTGTGAAAGGAGATGGTTGCATACTGGTCCACCGCGGACGCGACTATCAACCTGTTAACTGGCAACCGTCAGGTTGCATCATTCAGGCCCAGATTAACAATGGGACTCTCGTTCTGAAGGCGGTTCGTCCGAATCCGCTCGAGAGTCTAACTCTACTCGTCAAAGAGATTCAGTTTCTTGGCACGTTTCTTCTCCAAGACGAGGCGGAGTTTGTGTTGCATGCGAGCGAGGAGGAGATGCAGCGAGCCATCATTCTCCAGCCCGACATCATTGAGCCAGGTTTCAAGATCCTGGATTACGAGAAGAAAGTACCTCCTGGGTTCGTGGACGTTTACGGCGCAGATGGTGATGGGAATACGGTCGTTATCGAGATCAAAAAAGACCCTGCGGGTTTCCCTGCCATCAAGCAGCTCTTGGAGTATCTGAAATACCTGCAAGCTCCACCGGGCAGGAAGTTACGTCCAATGATAGTAGCACCTAGCGTCGCGAAAGGGTCCCAGTCCACACTGGCAAAGTCTGGAATCGAGTTCAAGCAGATGACTCTTCAGAAGGCGGTTGAGGTTTTGCAGAAGCACGTGAAGTCTGATCAGCAAGCGTTGAAGAGTTGGCTTTAGAGTCCGAGCCTTATGATTAACATCGCGTATCCGATTCCGCTCTTGACAAAGCTGAGCTTGCTTGTTCCTCGCGGTCTCGGCAGGAATGTGATCGGGACATCGGTGATTGGCATGCCTTTCTTTCTGGCTCGGATGAGGAGTTCTGGCTGAATCTCGAAGTTCTTGGCCACTATCTGATCCCGTAACGTTTCGACTGCTCTGGATGTGTAAATTCTGAACCCCGACGTGACATCGTTCGAGGGTATGTGGAAGATCTTTCGCATGGTCCAGTTGGTGGTGGCGCTTATCATTCTCTTAACGAGTGGAAGTTCTTCGACCATACCCTTGTTCGTGTTCCGGCTTCCGACCACAATATCTGCGCTCTTGGCGGCCGCCATCAAGTTCTGTATTTCTTCCGGTTGGTGGTTTAGGTCCGCGTCCATAGTAACGACATACTCCGTATCCTCATCGATGAGACCGAACCCTTTTTTCATCGCCTTTCCAAGGCCCAGCCTTTCCTGGCTATAGTGGACTTTTATCCGGGGGTTTTCTTTCGAGAGGGCGGTCAGTTTTTCGAGAGTCGCGTCTGTTCCTTCGACGACGAATATTGCCTCGTAGTCAGGGTCAATTTTTTGGAGCGCGGATGCAAGTCTAGAGGAGAACTCGTCTATGACCTCGGCCTCGTTGTAGACCGGTATTACCGCGCTTATCCGCAAGTCTCTACCGCAATCACGAGGCTAGACAGGTATATTCTGGTTTGTGACCGAGCTTGTACGATCTGAGGGCTACGCGGCGACGAGTTCGTGCGCGTGCTGTTTCATGTGCTGGTAGTGTTCCACGGGCACGAGGGACTGGAACGCCCTATCCACCACCTCGCTCAACGCTGGGTGAATATGGATCGAATCGCTAATCGGCTCGTAAGAGCCATTCCCCGCATACATTAACGGTATGATCTCATGTATGAGTATTGAAGCGTAGGGTCCGATGATGTGGGCTCCAAGGATTCTCGTTGTCTCAGCTTCGACGATAACCTTGACGAAGTAGTCTTTCACGTTCATCGCCTCGCCTTTTGCCGTATCTTCGTACTTCTGGAATCCGATTAGGACCTTGTCTTGTCCAAGCTTCCCTATCGCCTCTTTCTCCCCTAGCCCGACACTTGCGATCTCCGGGTAAGTGAAGACGGCATGCGGAATCGCATGGTAGTCCGCTTTGATCTTCCTTCTTAGTATCGCGTTGTAGTAAACGATCTTAGACTCGTAATTCGCAACGTGTTTGAACGGATATTTTCCGTCAGCGTCTCCGAGCGCCCATATGTTCGGCTGCGAGGTTTCGAGGTACTCGTTCACCTCTATCCAGCCTTCCTTGGTGAGCTTTATCCCAGCTTTCTCTGGATGGAGAATGTCGGTTATCGGGCCTCTTCCCGTTGCGACCATGATCTCTTTGGCAGTTATGATCGTGTTTTTTCCCGATTTCCGGTCCACCGCCACCAGCTCCTTTCTGTCTCCGATCTCCCTGACTTCTTTCACTTCCTGGTTTGTCAGAATCGTGATGTGTTGTTCCAGTTCCTTTTTCGCCAGCGCCGAAACCTCCGGCTCCTCTTCCGGTACGAACTGCGGATTCCTCCCGATGATCGTAACCTTCGATCCCATGCTTGAGAAGAAGTGGCCGTACTCCGCGGCGATGTAGCCGCCTCCAATGATCGCGATGCTCTCTGGTAGTTTTGTAAGCTTGAGGACCGTGTCGCTTGTGTGGTACTTGATCTTGTCAAGTCCTTTGATTGGTGGGATGTTGATCTTTGATCCGATACATAGGAATATCATCTTGGATGAGATCTCGGTTCCATCAACTCTCATCGTGTATGGCGAGACGAACTCTGCGGGAGCGTGGTAGTAGTCAATGTTCTTCGAGCTGGACAACCCCTCTCTTATCTGGTCAATGTCATTGTTGATGAGGGTCCGCATCCGCTCCATAACCATCTGAAAATTGATACTAGCGATCTTTGCGTCGACACCTAGGTCTCGCGCTTTCTCAATAGTTCTCACCAGTTCTGCAGGGTACAACAGTATTTTCGAGGGGATGCAGCCACGTGTCAGACAAATGCCTCCAGGCTCGTCCTTGTCGATGACCGCGATCCGAATGTTCGGACTTTCCTGTATCATCGGGTCGACGATGTTCATGGCCGATCCTGTACCAATTATAATGAGATCATACTGCTTCATGCTTGGCGTTCCGGAACTCGGGACGAAGATAAGGATGTTGACCGAGAATCGATATCGCGAGTCTTGCGGTGCGATTATTGTTTCTTCGGTCCCTCTATTCTTTCCTTGCCGACGACTAGTATGAAGATGAGTATTCCGAGGGCGAATGATGTGAGGCTGATCGACATTGAAACTGTGATGTCGAGGTTGAGTCGGTGCCACGATTCGTAGTTAATGTACGCTGGCAGGATTATCAGCGCGCCTGCAATCACGACCATTAGGCCCCTTAGAATGTCGTGTATTTCCGTTCCTGCGATCGTTGTCTTAGTGCCCGTTGTTATCGCACCGACTACTGGTCCATTCTTCGAATGGTCTCGTATATAGATGATTCACGCTTCAGGGGTTGGAAGGAGCTTTCGGGCGATTGTCACGTACGCGGTGTGTCCTATCATCCTAGTCTCCGGTCTTACTTTTCCAGCCTCTGTCTTGAACTCCCGCATAAGGAGCTCCACTGCTTCTAGGATAACGAAGCCTCCTTCGCGGAGTGCGATTGCAAGCTTCTCCAGCTGGTTTATGGTGGGGGTGAAGCCTGCGAGCAATCCCCCTCCGACCAGCGCTCCATAAGCGGCTCTCACCATCCTCCAGGGATCTCCAAGGTCGACAACTACCGCGTCCACGCCAGTTTCGTCAAATCCCTCAGTCGGGTCTTTGTTGTGAAAAGTCACTAGCGAGCCGAATCCCGCCTTGTCGACATTCGCCTTTGCCGCTCGCAAGAACTCCGGTCGCATCTCGTAAGTGAACACCTGGCCATCTGGCGCGATCCCCCGGGCCAACGCGGAGGTTAGAGCCCCGCTACCGGTCCCAACCTCCAACACCCTATCCCCATTCCCAACGCCTAGCTGAAACAGGGCGTACCCGATATCCTTCGGATACAAGATCTGGGTGGGCCGATCAAACGATTCGACAATGTCGAGTGCGCGCGGCCTGAATACAGCGAGGTTCTGGCCCATGCTTGTCCGAATGGACCCACCGTACTCCTTGCCCACAAGCTCTGCCAGCTCGAAATAACCCCGATGCGTGTGAAACCTTCCAGGCTCCACCTTCGCAATCCACTTGCGCCGCGCGTCCTGGTAGAGCAGGACCCGGTCGCCCAGCTTAATCTCCCTACTCAAGGGCGCTAACTCGCCTGGACCCCGAGAGCCATTAACCATTCCATGCAATTTGGGTCAAAAATAAGCATGCTTTTCTCGACCCCCCGGGGTGGTCTCTTTTCCCGCGCCCCGCCCTTCATGAAACGCCGAGAATCCCACGTTCACCTAGTCCTGCCCTAGCGTCCCTCCTTCGTGCCGGGCCCCTAGGTCTCAGGACCCTACCTTTGTGGAGCCTATGCCCGTTCGCTGACCAGGTTCATACCGCCCTTCGTGGAAATGCCAGGCTAGCCCTTCAGAGCCTTGAACACGCCTTCGGCCTTCGAGGCTGGGACAAGCCTCACCGTGATTGGCTCCTTAGTTCCTGAGATCCCTATCCTCAGCACCGCCACCCTCCTCCTCCACCACGTGGCCAGGATAGCCGCCAAGAACACGGCGAAAGTTCCGATCAATAACAGGTCGAACGGTGCCTGAGGCAAGCTAAGCCTCGCCTGGCCCGGAAACCACCATACAAGAAACACAGCTATCGCCCCAAGAACAGCATACGTCAACGGCGGGATCAGACTCTTGGTAATCAGCTCCAGTGTGCTCACTTCGGCGTGGGGAACGTTCACGTACTTTTCTCCAATCGCAAACCTCTTCCCCACCAGCAACCTTGAGTCCGTCACGTAGACGGTGTAGTTCACTCCCGCGCACTCAGCCAGAACGTTTTCCGCCCCGACTAGGTTCCTGAGGTTGCTCAAGTCTTCCTGTTGAGGCACGAAAATCTCTCTTACCCGTATTGTAACCCGTCTCCGCGGCAAAAGGATTACGAACAGCCCTAGGTAGTGGCTACTAGCTGGGAAACGGCTTCAACCACTGCCCGAACCCCACTCTCCGAACCCAACGTCTCGCTCAGTCTCAGCGCACTCTCCCGGTTATCCCTCAGAGTTCTTGAGATCGCCTCAGCTAGCATCGCAGCGTCCAATCTAGATTGATCTAGCACGACTGCTACCCCGAGTTCTTCCGCCCGTTTTGCATTGTTTGCCTGTTCAGTGTGGTTCGGTGGAGGAATCAGCACTAGTGGCTTCCCTTCCGATACCGCTTTCATAATCGTCTCGTGTCCTGCCCGTGACACAATCACATCTGCGCGCTCGAAAGTCCTCCAGTAGGATTGCTCAGTCATCCATTCGTGGACAACAAGGTTCTCAATTCTCTTTCCACCAACCGATCCGTTCGGATCACCGCAACTCAGAATCAGCTCATAGTCCTCAGGAAACTCTTTGAGAATATCGGTTAACTTGCTCACAAGATACCTCCGGTCGGTCGCTGGTCCACTGACGCATGCAAAAACCAGAGGCCTACCTCTAACAGTATGTCGTACACCGTCCCAGAGGTTGAGCCTAGAGCGCGTTAAGGGCCCGACTAGCCGAACCTTTCTCCTGATTCCGGGCGGGATCGCGAGATTGTATCTTGAAATCGTGTACGGAGCCTTGAGGTCTGGAACAATGATCAAGTCGCTCAAGCCCCACGCCAGTTCCAGCATTGCAGAAATATATCTCCAAATAATCTTCGCTGCAAAAAGCATCGGCCGATCATTCAACCTGTGTTTTTTATCATCCTTAGGCATCTGCACAGAATACTGGTTGAGGATCAAAATTCTAGGCTTTCTCAGAATGAAAGCGGCCACAAGAGTGGAGATTCTCGTGTCAGATATCACCACATCAGGCTCAAACGCAGAGATCTGCTTCACCTCCCCTATCAGCTGACGTATGAAACCCCACAATCCAACAGTAACACCGTTCTGGCTCATCGTCATCTTTGGATCAATCGTCCCATCCTCCCTGGTTCGAAAGGACAAGGGAATCGCGCTGAAGTAGGTGAAACCGGAACGCTTCAGATAAGCCAGCGCGTCAAGATAGGACGAGAACAAGACATCCACACCTTCGTTCGAGAACTCTCGGGCGATCGCATCGCACCGAGTAATATGCCCAAGGCCCAGCCCGCAAGGCCCAATATAGAGTCTCAAACCTATCATCCTCACCCTCTCAACTTTCTCTCGAACACTCGCCCACCCGGCCGTTCCTCTGAAAAGATCTGCCCTTGGAATCGAGCAACCCTCGCATCACGAGTCATCCAGGCATCTGGCATCAGCCCGGCCTTCAAACAACACTGGTTGAGAAACTCCTCCGCATCGAAATCTTCGTCTACCGCAACTTGTGGCAGCAGCAACCCCCTTGTTCCAACCCCCTCTACAAACAAACCGTCCCGTCCAACCTCGATGTTCAAGGGTAAATCCAGCGGACTCTTTACTATGACACGTTCAAATGGCGAAAGCACTGTCACCTCCACTGTAATCCTCTGTTGGAATTCATTAAGTCGTACCGGGGCAAATCTCGGATCCATTGTGGCCGCTTCTACCGCACAGCGCGCGGTCTCGATCAGCAAAGATTCCTTCGGGAACGGGTTGCCGATACACCCTCGTAATCCTCGGCTCATCAGCTCGTCAAATAGCGTAACGAACACTCCTCGTGGGACGCCAAACTCTAAGCTTTCACTGAAGGTTAGGTCGGAGTTTCTCCCTTCGAGATGATCGGCGATTGCTTGCCGTGCAGTCCCCAGGAGTTTCTTCCCGCCTTCTGTTGACAACGCGTTCCTCATTGTTCCAACCTTGCCAGCCTCATCGCCTCTTCGAGAGTTTGACGTATGTGTTTCCAGTGGCTTCCGACCCAATACACTTTTCCGCAAGTCTGGTTGCTGCATTTCCAAAATTGGGTGTATAGTTTGAGGCTTTCTTCGGGAACCTCGTGGGCTAGGTCGCTCTTTGATTTTTCCATCAGGCTGGCTCCGCACTCTGGACATCTCGTCTCAGCCATGCTAGTCTCCAAGTGTATGCCGAAAGAGCTCGCCATCTGAGCCAATCTCTCTTCCTCAGTTTCACCCACAACGAGAGAGGACACTATCTTCTTTGCTACAGCTCGTTGGTGCAATTCTCTGTCTCTCGTTAGTAGGACCATATTGTTCTCAACAGCGATTGTTAGAAGGTCGTTGTCCTTTGCGCTCGCATCGTATCTTACCTCGTATCCTAGTATTCGCAACCACCTTGCCAGTCCACCGAGCATTCCGTCAACAAGAAATCTCATACGTGCCTTCCCCTTTTCAGAACTTTTCCGATGCCTGGCTCTCCTGTGATCTCTCCCTCGCGGTAGACAACCAACCCACTCACGATGGTAGTATGAACAACACCTTGAGTCTTCCAGCCCTCAAAGGGAGAGTAGTGAGCCTTCGAAAGGAATTTGTCGGGATCGATCCTTCCTCTTTTTTTCAGATCGACCAAAACCAGGTCTCCATCGGCTCCATTCTCAAGTCTTCCTTTCGAACGAAGATCGAAGACCTTCGCGGGATTGGTTGCGAGGAGAGAGACTAATCGTCCAAGGGACAGCTTTCCCTTGTTGACCATGGTCAGCATCAAAGGCAAAGCGGTCTCGAGGCCTGGTATCCCGGGTGAGCTTTCTCGAGGGGGTTGCGCCTTTTCTTTGACAGTATGTGGCGCATGATCGGTCGCCATGATCGTTGGAATGCCCATCTTCATCGCTCGAAACAAGTTTTGCCTATCCTTGCCAGGTCTCAGCGGTGGCACCATCCACGCCTTCCATCGCAGCGTCTTCACATGATTCTCGTCGAGGAGAATGTGATGAGGCGTGATTTCTGAGGACAAACGGCTTGAAGCTCGATCCGAAATTGCAGACAAGCTAGACGGAAGACTAACGTGGCAGAAATGAACGCGACAACCAATCCGTCTCTGCAATCTTAAGATTCGCCTCACGGCGCTCGTTTCCGCAATTCCCAGTCGCAGTCGGACTAGTTCTGCGAAGGTCGTGATCTTTTCTGTCCTTGGAAGCTTAGTCATGTCTTCTGCATGCACTGTGAGGAGAAGGGAAGCTTGCTTCGCGGCGTTCAATACCTGGACCACTACTTTGTCATCGCTGAGGTTCAAGGGGGCGATAGGGTTGGGCATGTAGAGTTTCATCGAGAAAGCCCCAGCAGATTTCATCGCGCTCGCTGCATCTTGGTCGTCGACCGCGGCCGAGTGGAAACCTACGTTAACCAGAATTTTCCCGGAAGCTCTCTCTGCTCTCTCTCTGAGGCGTTCGGCCGAGTCGGTAGGTGGAAGAGAATTGGGCATGTCTATGACTGAGGTGAATCCACCTGCTGCAGCCGCCGCTGTTCCGGTTGTGAAGTCTTCTTTGTAGGACAGCTTCATATCACGTAGGTGGACATGACCGTCAATCAGTCCCGGCAGTACTATCAACCGCCGGGCTAGAATCTCCTCGTCAGCCCGTTCGGTGATATTCCGCGCTATTCTTCGAATCTTGCCTTGTTCAACGAGGATAGAGCCCCTGGTTATGTGGTTCTTGGTCCAGATGTAGGCGTCTCGAATTAGTAGGCTGGGCAGGCCTGACGTCTTGTCGCTTTTACTCCTCTTCAGGTGCTTCAAGATTCCTAGAGCAGTCCGTGCAGAGGAATAGCCCGTCCTTCTGGACGAGGCTGTCTGACCATGTTTCGCATTCGTCGCAGTATCCTCCAAGCGTCGGTCGGGTCCGCGGGCTCTCCAGTCCAGCCCGATTCTTTTCGGAGGCTAGGTCGATTATCGCGGGCGTTACTTGCAAGATGTCTTTCATAGTTACGATTCCTACCAGTTTTCCTTCGTCCATTACGGCGAGTCGTCGAATCTTCTTGTGATTCATGATTTTTGCAGCTTCGGTGACCGTAGCTCTTGGGGTGATAGTTGCTACTGGCTTCGACATCGTCTGACCAACCTTCAGTTCGGACGGAAGAACGTTTCTTGCAGCGACTCTCTGGACAATATCTCTCTCTGTGATTATTCCGGCCGGGTTTCCGGACTTGTCTACAATGATTACGCAGCCGATGTCATGTTTGCCCATAAGCTTCGACACTCCTGCAACGGTCTCGTTCTCCTTCGCCGTGATCGGCGGTCGCGACATTATGTCGCGAACGAGAATGTCCGGCTCGGTCTCGTGAACCGACAATGCAAGATGCGCCTTTTCCTCGCCATCTATAAAATCTTCATGCAGTGACGAGTCTAGCAAAGATTATCTGCGTCGCGATTGAGGTGTGCTTGATCGTTCTTGGTTGCGGGTCCCGGGTCTAGTTTGGCTCTTGAACCCTCTGAGCCTCAGAAAATCCGGTCAATCTCGCCGCCTACGCTGGTGTACTGGACACGTCTTGGGTTTGCGGTTTTGGCTGGAGTGTTGTACAACGCCTTGGGTCTTAGTGGACCGAGTGTTTTGGAGGGAACGGCCTCCGCGGTTAGTATGGGGATCGGAATCTATGCGATCTCTGTTTTCCTCGTCAAGTACGTTTTCCGTTATGGCCCTACAGAGTTGAAGGGGCCGAATAAGCACATTACTCTGGGAATTGGCAGCTATATCATCTGGTTCCTGTTCACAACGATTCTGCTGAATACGATCATTCATCCTGGTCCGTACTAGGTGTCGATTGGTCGAGAGTTGCCTGCTCGGGTGGAGGAGGCGCGGCAGGGGCTGGGTGGTTTTTCATGTTGGCGAGCAGTGTGAAGTAGTCTTCGAGCGCTTTGAAGTAGCCTCGATCATATTCGCCGTGCAGCTCATTCGCGGCGAATTCAGAGAACTCTTTCTTGAAATTGTTGATCGCATCCTCTGGCCGGTTGGCTAGGACTTTTGGTAGGAAGATGTACTTGTCATCGTTGTTCCGGTATGATAGCATCAATCCTTCAAGCGCTTTCACGTATCCCCTCGACCACTGAGAGTTGTCCGATTTCTGCCGTATGATGTCGAGTTCTTTCTCTGCATCGGTCCATGCTCTTGCTTCTACGTTTTCGAGAAACTTGTTCACCGGAAGTTGTGGAATCACTTTCGGTCCTCCTTTATCGGTGTCGTTTGACCTCGTCTTCTTCTGAGACATCGACTATTCCTCCGTCTGTGACTTTGAAGATTCTTTCGCCCTCGGGCAGGTATGGGCTTGATACAAGTCGGGCTATGCGTATTGGGCCGTTGGCAGCTCGGCGGAGGAAGACTCGTGTGTGGCTTGTGTGGGCTACAATGTGTCCGCCTACCGCGTCTACGGAGTTGGCGAAGAACTGGTCGGGTTTCGCCATGACCTGGTTGGTGACTATGGCGACAGCGTTGAATCCACGCGCGAGACGGATTAGACGGTGCATGTGGTTGTTGAGGCGTTGTTGTCTCTCCGCAAGCATCTCTCTTCCGATATATTCGCTTCTGAAGTGGGATGTTAGCGAGTCGATGATGATCAGGCGGATGTTATTGTCTTTGATAATTTGGTCTGCTTTCTCCAGGAGAAGTATCTGGTGGTCGGAGTTGTAGGCTTCCGAGTAGATGATCCTCTGTGCCACATCGGTGGGCTCTAAGCCTGCTGTCTTTGCCATTCGCACGATCCATTCTGGACGGAATGTTTGCTCTGTGTCAAGGTAGAGGGCTCCTCCATCTAGGCCACCTTTGTCAACTGGTAGCTGGACATTGATCGCTAGCTGGTGGCAGAGGATGGACTTGCCAACGCCGTATTCCCCATAGAATTCTGTGATGGTCTGGGTCTCGAGGCCGCCGCCGATTAGTCCGTCGAATGCTTTGCTTCCGGTTGTGAGGCGACGCACGGTTGCTTTCATCTTCATGAGTTCGTCGGCCCTGACGAACGAAAGTGAAATGCTGTCTCTGGCTTCTGCGATGATCTTTGCCGCTTGTTTCTCTCCTATTCCAGCAGGTACAAGTTCTCTTACTGTGGCTGTTGCTAGGCTCTCGATGGTGTGAAAGCCAAGTTCTTTCAGTTTTTCAGATGTCGATGGTCCGACGCCCGGTAGGTCTTCTACAACCTCGTATTTCCGGACGGCTTCCTGAGTCACTAGGGTCTCACTCAACTAGTATGATCTTGGAATCTGTTTCGAGCTTATTTAAACTGCAATTTGGGAATGGGGTTTGATTTAGAGCTGAGACGTTTCCGAAGATAATCAGGTTCGGAGGGTCTAATGTACTTGGTTTCTGGTTTCGCAGGTTACAACACCCTTAATGTGAGTTCCTGTTGGTTGTGCTGTTGCGTTGAGGATTATTGGGGGTTGAGGGAGAGGAGGCCCAACCCAGGAAGAGCAATAGCAGGAGGCACATAGAAAATTTGTTGGGCTGGCCTAGCGAGGAGTCTACAGGAGTCGGGGTCTACGAAACTGCTCTTCTGACCTCTCTGCTCGAGTACTCCATCGTGCTCTTCTTTGGTACATGGCTTATCGTAGAGTATTTCTATAACGTCTATGAGCAGCAGTACTTCGGCTCGTTCAATCCAGTCTTTCTAGTCGGTGTTCTGCTGGCCGCGTCGGCTTATGGCTTCATGAGACTGATCTCCGCCGTCAGGACCGGTCTGAGGCCAACGAGGGTAAGGAAGAAGGTCGAGGACGATTATTGATGAGGAAACTAGGCATTACCACGATCGCATCGTTCGCGGTGAACGTGATCTTGGGCCTCTGGCTAGTGAATCAGTACTTCTACGACATATACTTCCACTCCTATGTTGACGCTACCCTCGGACCGGTCTATCCGTTCATAGTTCTTACAGCAGGGCTCGGAGGCGGTTCCAGTCTCGGGTATCTTCTCTTGAAAAGGAGGCGAGGAGGAGACGAGACTGGAAAACTACAGAAGGCTAAACTGTTCAAGTCGAGTGGACCGGTGCAGACGCCTGGAAGCCTCTCGTCTCAAGGCAAGATCATGCCGACTGGACCTCCTCCAGGTCAGGTTTCCCGACATACAGCTTACGCGGTTCCCCCGTTGCCCAAGAGCACACCCTCTACTGGGAGTGGGTCACGGGGCGCTGTTCCGTCCTCGATGGGCGTATCCTCCAAGACTGCTCCTCCCTCGACTCCTATGTCTCAGAGTCTAGACCGGATTACTCAGCCTTCGACTTCGATATTGAATTCGACTCTGAGGGACCAGTACAGGCCTGAGCAACCAGCTAGGCCTCTGCCTTCTGTTCCTCCGCCATCAGCGCCTGCTCGTGGGGAAGGTGGTGCTCCGATTAACAGGATTCCCACGGAGCCATCTCGGATGAGTTTTCCATCCCAGTGGAAGCCTGAACCAGATCAACCTGGCGAGCGGCGGCCGGATGTGGGAACGGTCTTTCATAGGCCGGGCCCTGTTGACCAGAAGCCCGGGCCTGAATCGCCAGGGTTCGGCGGTCCTGTGGGTCAGGTTCCGAAGCCTCCGCAGGCATCTCAGACTCC
>VBAX01000092.1 GCA_005883075.1 Candidatus Bathyarchaeota archaeon
GAGTGCCGGAGCTATCTTCCTGGCGGCCATCGCGGATGGAAAGTTCCAAGGAGTAATAGACGCAACCACACCAAGGGGCAGTTTGAGTATCATTATCGATTGTCGAGGGTTGTCGCTTGGGAGAACGTCTCCCTGTATTCTCCGAGCGTATTCGGCGTAGTATTCGAAATTCTCCGCCGATCCTTCTATCTCTAGTCTAGATTCGAAAAGGGGCTTTCCTTGCTCTGCAGTCAGAACCCCGGCAAGCCTCTCCTTGTCGCGACGAGTGAGCTGTGCAATCTTGAACAGGAAAGAAGCCCTCTTGATCGGAGGCGTGTCCTCCCATTTCGGCTGCGCATCCCTCGCAGCCTCCAGCGCCCCCTTGACCTCCTCTCGGTTCGCCCGAGGAACCCGGCCAATAACACGCTCGGTCGCAGGGTTAACAACTTCAATCTTCTCCTCCGTCTTCGAATGGACCCATTCTCCATCAATATACATTCCAGACGACTGGACTTTTGGCTCCAGAGATGATTTCTTCAAGCATTCAGCACCTGAAATGCCTCCCAAAAGCTTCCAATCGAGATCAAACGGTAAATAGATTACTGTCTAGGATAACTTTCATCCTGATTGGACTCGATTTTTGGAAGGCAGAAAGCTGAAAAAGAACGAAGAAGGACGTAGAAGAAGAACCGAGCCCTTCCTCTAGTTTCTGCAGACATGGGTAGGATTAACCAGTCTCGAACGGTTCATGATGGGCTACCTATCAGAGTTCCAACTCATACCTGTGAATGACCTAGAAGTCAGGATCAAACCGTGCTAATGGCTTGATCAAAAGTTCTTCCCAATGGCTTGATTTGTAGCATTCGCTAAGGACACTTGAGACGCAATCCTTCGTCTCGCACTAGGGTTATCTCCCTGCTGTGCTCCTGCCACAGTACCTAGTGAGGGATTCGTCGTGATTCGTTGTCCAACGTGTGGAAATGATGTGGTATATTCTCCGGTTCCATCTCTGTACTTTTGTCTGGAACAAATGCTCGGCGAGAATATTACTATCAGAGTAGAGTGCAGGCCTTGGATACCCGAGGACGCACCCGCAGCAGACTTGCTCAAAATGACTGAGAGAATCGAGAAATTAGCGGTAGAACTTAGACTCTAGACGCGCTTCGCATTTGAGCGAGAGCGCCTAAGCATGTAACACAATTCTCGTCCATATGCTCTTTTTCGGCCTGCAGAGAGAAAGGAGTTTGAACTTGCGATTGTTCCCGCACCCGATTGTCATTGTTTTTCGGCGCGAATCCCACGTAGTGGTTCGAACGTAGTTGCGCGGGTGTTCGCCGGCCGCTGCCTTAGTTGGGAACCGAACTTCCGGGTCGACTCCCACTGACTAGAACTAATCCGGATACTCGTCTAGGGTCTTCGCTGGTCTTGGTCGAGAGAAAAAAGGAGGTTTCTGGAGAGTCCGCGGCTTGGGTCTAGAATCTTTCGGGTGGGCTGTAGGATATGAGGGTCTCGCTGGCTGTGACTCCGTTGATGCTGCCTATCTTCTCAACGGACTTTTCCAGTAGATCCTCTGAGCTGTCGGCCCTGAATGCCGCCAGTATGTCGAACGCTCCAGGTATGACGTGCGCCTCTGCAAAGTTCGGGATGGTCTTGAGTTTTTGCAGAATCGTGCCGAAGCTGCCTTTGACTTTCAGGAGAGCGAATGCTAGTGGGCTCTCGCTGTCTGCTTTGTTGGAGCTGTTAGTGATGCTCTCGAAGGAGATGGTTGTCTGAGTGTTTGTGATGCTGGGAATGCTCCTGATCTTCTCCATCGTGGTGAAAGCCTTCGTAGGCTCGTTGGTTCGCAGCTTGATCACTAGATCGAATCTGCCCGTTACGGGGGTGCAGGATTCGACGTTGGGAATGTGCTCTATCTGGGAAACGGTGTGTGCACGTTCTCCTTTGCATTTGGCAAATATGTAGCTTGTCTGATCACTTTTCGTCATTTTTTCTACCGTGGACAGCCTTGATGCTTAGCTATATTTTTCTATAAGCGTACCCTGAACCATAAGCATCGGTAATGCTAGGCACTAGCGCACGGCAGATCTCGCCAACCCACACGCTAGACGGATTACAACTCATAAAATTATTTCCATGGCTATTTGGAATTGGTCGAGAAGAGCTCTCCCGTTACAATGATTAGTATGTGTTTATCGCATCGCTAGATCAATAGAACGTCAACACTGGCTACTTTCTGGATTGCTTGAAAGTCGCGATCGGATGTCACCAAGGTTACGAGCGTAAGGCTTGTGTGAAACTCGTAAGATAGACGTGCTGGGAAGCATCCCCAAATAGAACGTTTCACGAGAAGAATTGAGCTTGACAGCCTCTGCTCGCCGCCGGAAGGATCGCGGCCTCCCGCAACACTCTTGGCGGGTCCGGCTGAGACAAGATGGATCTTCGTCCCGCCGGGTCCTAGTCGAGGCGCTCAGTCAGGCGCTTCTAGCAGCTGACCCTCGAACAATTCTAAGGAACAAAGTGCGGCTAAGAAGGAATGCGCTTGAGATCGGAGCGCTTTCTTTCAAACTCTCAGAGTTCAGAAGAGTGCTTGTCATTGGTGGAGGAAAAGCGAGCGCCGGAATGGCCCTAGAGATTGAAAGAATTCTTGATGGTTGGATAACAGGTGGCTCCGTGAATATACCCACCTACACTAATCCATGGCCCAAGAGCAAGAAGATCAAGTTCAATCCAGCATCTCATCCAATCCCAAGCGCAGATGGTGTTCGAGGAGTCAAAAACATGCTTCGACTCGTCGGGCAACCCTCCGAAGAGGACCTGGTGATTTGCCTGATCTCAGGTGGAGGTTCGGCCCTCATGACACTCCCCTCGTCGGGTCTACTACTCTCAGATAAACAGAAGACGACAAACCTTCTTCTAAAGTCAGGGGCGAAAATTGATGAGACTAACGCCGTGAGAAAGCACCTCTCCGACTTCAAGGGAGGGCGTCTCGCGGCAAAACTGCACCCCGCCACAGTCCTATCACTCATAATATCCGATGTTGTAGGGGACAAGCTGGAATCCATAGCTTCCGGCCCGACCGTACCAGATGAGACAACCTACGCGGACGCTTTCACCATCTTGCAAGAGCATGGACTATGGCGAACCGTCCCCAGTTCAGTTAGGAAGCGGATTCAGAAAGGAAAGGAGGGCAAACTGCCGGAGACTCCCAAGAGAAGCTCACGGATCTTCAAACGGGTCCATAACGTCCTCGTCGGAACCAACGAGGAATCATGCCAAGCCGCAGCGGAGGTTCTTGAGAAGAGAGGGTATCACTCATTGATACTTTCGACGAGACTTCAGGGAGAAGCAAGAGAAGTAGGAAAGGTACTGGCAAGCATTTGCGCCGACATCCACGAAAACCAGCATCCGGTCGCCCCCCGCGCCGCCGTGGTCGCTGGCGGTGAAACCACCGTCACCGTCCACGGAAAAGGACGTGGCGGACGAAACCAAGAACTTGTTCTCTCGGCAGCTTTATCGATTCGAGGAAATCCTGCGACCCTCGTCGCTTCAATCGGAACAGATGGCGTTGACGGCCCAACGGACGCGGCTGGCGCTGTGGCGGATGGTAATACTGTTGAAAGAGGTTTGAGAGTTCACATGGACCCTGAATCTTATCTCCGAGAAAACAATTCTTACCGGTTTTTTGAGAGATTGAACGACCTCGTAATTACCGGTCCGACTGGGACCAACGTGAACGACATTTTCATCGCTATCGTAGGACCCGGAAATCAAAAGAATGATACGGCAACACGATCACGGACCCAGTGAAGACCAATGTCGAAGAAAATTTCGGGAGGTTCCAGAATTACAGATGTGAAAGCAAGGCAGGTTCTGGATTCTAGAGGAAACCCTACGGTAGAAGTGGATGTTTGGACTCAAGATGGAAGCAAGGGACGAGGAAGCGTTCCCTCGGGAGCGTCGACAGGAATCCACGAAGCCTTGGAGCTGCGTGATGGGGACATGAAGCGATTCCATGGCAAGGGAGTTCTGAAAGCGGTCTCCAACGTGATCAAGATAATCAAACCAAGCGTCATCGGCAAAGATGCTACAGCCCAACGCGAAATCGACGCTCTCATGATCAAACTCGATGGGACCCCAAACAAGAGTAAACTCGGTGCGAATGCGATTCTCGGAGTTTCAATGGCTGTTGCGAGAGCAGCAGCAGCATCCCGTGGAGAACCGGCTTACAAGTACCTGAGGAAGGTGCGAAATTACAGGCTCCCCGTCCCGATGATGAACGTCATCAACGGAGGAAAACACGCAGGCAATAGGCTCGCGGTGCAAGAGTTCCAGATAGAGCCTGTCGGAGCATCCAGCTGTTCAGAGGCGATTAGAATCGGGGATGAAGTATACCAGTCCCTTAACTCAGTTCTCAAGGCCAAGTATGGTCCGAACGCGATCAACGTGGGAGACGAGGGAGGCTATGCCCCACCCTTGGAGATGACAAGTGACGCGCTTGAGGCGATTCTTCAAGCAATATCAGACGCGGGCTACGACGAGTCAACCGTTCACCTCGGTATCGATGCGGCCTCCTCCAGCTTCTACAACAAGGAGGATTCAACCTACCAACTCGATGGGAAGAAACTCAGCAGTGGAGACCTCGAAGACTATTACGAGGATCTGGTGCGAAAATACCCGATCCGAACCTTAGAGGATCCCTTTGACGAAGACGACTTCGATCACTTTGTCCAGATGACGACGAAGCTCGGGAGTCGTATCAAGATTATCGGGGATGACCTTTACGTTACAAACCCCGAACGGATCAAGAGAGGGATTCAGAAGAAGGCGACCAATGCGATTCTGATCAAGCTTAACCAGATAGGAACAGTAACGGAGACACTTGACGCCATCAAGATGTCCAAAGAGGCGGGTCTGGATGTTGTCGTCTCCCACAGGTCAGGTGAAACCGAGGACGCGTTCATCTCCCACCTCGCAGCGTCTCAGGAGAGCCTCTTCATCAAAACAGGCGCGCCGGCGAGGGGCGAGAGGACGGCCAAGTACAACGAGCTCCTCAGGATCGAGGAGGAACTCGGAAGCAATGCTCTCTTCATGGGCTCGACCCTAAAGTGACCTCTTCGAATCTCCTTTTCTTATTGCTACGTCAAAGACGATTTGTCCTGATCAAGGCAAAAAATACCAGAGTTAGGATTGCAGCGGGGAACACGAGCAAGGATGGGATATACCAAATTGGGGGTTCGTAGCAACCAGTAAACGGATTGCAACTGCGTGTGGGGACAGAAAGTAGCACTCCAAGCGCATACATCATGTAAGCTACAAAAAGAATAGAGCCCTTACGCCTAACATCCAACCAGAGACCATCCCCCTATTGTAAATTCGTCAAAGGA
>VBAX01000033.1 GCA_005883075.1 Candidatus Bathyarchaeota archaeon
GGAAAACAGGTACTTACGGACAAGGATTGTCAGTACCAAAGCGTGCTGTCACTTCAGAATCATCGCGAATGGTTACAGGAAGGGTCTCTGTTTGCCAAATTTATGGAAGGATACAGAACTAACCAGACAGTTGCTTCAAATTCACGAGAAAATGTCCACGATCCTTACTAGCCGCCTTTAACTTTGAAACAAGGGCAGGATCGCGAGGAAGAGCATGTAGCTTAGTGTACTTGTCCCCATTCGTTGCCGCAGGTGTCGCAGCGGTACAGCTTCGCCTTCCCGGAACGCTGCTCCCTCGCTGATAATTCGATATTCGTGGACCCACATTTCGGGCAGACAGTATGGTAGATGTTCATTTTCAACGTGTCGACAATGTAGCAGGACTTCGAGTGGTCGTTCCAGAACATG
>VBAX01000034.1 GCA_005883075.1 Candidatus Bathyarchaeota archaeon
GATGCCATCAGGGGGCATATCATCTGGTTGAACTTGCTCGTGGCGGACCGAAGGATTCGGCGAAAAGTAGGGTCCCGCATGTCGAGGAAGGGCTCTATCCTCGCATCATCTGGAGGATCCTGTTCACGTTCCTGTCTTGCTTCGCCGTCGGACCCTTCATCTTCGGCCACTGACCAACAGTCTCCTGACTCGTCCGTTCTCGCTATAGACAAACCGCGTAGCTAAGGATGCTGTCTCTTCCAAAACCATCATTCAGTCACAACGACACGCATTGGCTCGCATTTCTGCTCCGTAGAAGAATCCGGATTACAAGAATGAGGCGGTAGCTCTTTTATTGGAGCTGAACATCTACCCTTCTCGAGAAGGATTTCTCATCATGCGTGTTCGCCTTGTTGGCTACGAGCCTGACCTCGAAAGGGTATGCGCCGCCGCAATGCGATCATGCTACTCTCCCCACCCAGGGTATGAGCTTTTCACACACACCTCGCAAGACAAGGTGTTGGATGGGGAAAAAATCTTCGATGCCGAGCGAATAGGCGGATTGTTGAAGCGTGCCCTTGAGCTGGGGCACTACGATATCCTTGAGCACAATAGCATCACCTGGCTGGTGGAGGCTGACGAAAAGGAGATCCTCTTCCTCTTGGAATCATCCAAGTTCTTCGAGACAAGCCAGATCGACGAAGAACGGTGGCTTGTCACAACAAACCTACGTGTACTAGTCGAGCTAGCGCGAGGAACCAACGACCTACCATTGACGAAAGAACTCGTCGCGACCTTGAACAAGGCAGCCCCGATAATCGCCTCAGCACTGTCAATACCGACAGCAAGAAGATAGGATGAGAATGGCAAGCAAAGCAATTCTGTTCAGCTACACCAATTATCCCGAGCTCAACGCGAACTTGGAAGGGGCCGGGGTTAAGATGAGCCAGGACAGCATGCTACGTCATGGAAGTTTCACGTTCGACCTGCAAGGCATTAGCAGAGCAGCAAGCCACCAGATCGTTAGGCATAGAATAGCCTCTTTCAGCCAACAGAGCCAGAGATACGTTAAAGTCACACGTAGCTACGGTTACTTGAAGCCGCCCGGAGTTCCAGAAGACCTTAAGGTCCCAGTTGAAATAAAGGGACACAAGCTAGAACTGAACTTCGAAGACGTAATGGACCTGACTCGTCAAGCTGAAGAAGGACTCGTTGCCAAAGGCATCAAAGCAGAGGACAGCCGATACCTCCGGCCCAACGCGGCAACCACGAACATTGTCATGAGCATGAGCCCCCGCCAGCTCATCCACTTCTTCAATCTCCGCTGCGCCCCTGACGCTCAGTGGGAGATCCGCGACCTTGCATGGTGAATGTACGCAGCGGTTCGACTTGCATCACCCGGAGTCTTCGGTCCTCTACCCGCCGCCGATGAGAGCGATTACATCAAGAAACGAGTCTCCATTGTCGAAGACTTGGTTCGAAAAGGAGAGAACGGATTCTCCAGGACCCAGCCCGGAGAACTGTTCCGACTCGAGCTTCAACCCTTACTAGAGCTCGTCCATCCAGTCGAAACGTTCGTGCGACGCTATTAGAACGAGGCCGTCGTGAAGTTACCGCGGCGCAAGCCCGCTTGTGCTCGGGCGTTTGGCCCAGATCTTCTTCTCGCTCAGCAGAAATCTTCCTCCGAAGGTGAGGAAGATGCTCGCAAGGTTAGACCAAAGATAGGGAATGCCTAGGGCGGTTGTCAAGCCAAAGAGCAGGGGAATTCTTACGATTAGATCAGACGAGGAGACTGCGTTGAAGAGCAGGGCTTTCCGGACAAGGCCTCCGGCAGTCTCTCTAGATCTGAAGACGAGAAAGTTGTTCAGGGCAAAGTTGACGAAGACGGCTGCTTGGCTACTGAGGATCGCACCGAAAAGGAAGTAGATGTCATAAATACCGGTGAGGAGAAACAGAACAGATTGATTGAGAAATATTCCTAATCCGCCCACGAACCCGAATTTTATAAGTATCCAAGCTATCGAGCTTCCAGTCCTTGGCTGCTTGGGAGAAGGAGGAGGGTACATTCCGAAGCCGGAAGAGAACCGAGTGTCCTTGAGCGCTGCCCTGTAAAGAGATTCTTGGGAGTACTGTCGCCTTGCTAAGACTTCTGTCAGAGGATTGATAGGACGGATCTCTGAACTCAATAGCTAGCCGGCAATTCTAGCTAGAAGCGTTTCCTACGATATAACCGATACCCTCTCTGTTGACCAAACTGTTTAGGATCGCGTGGAAGAGACGCGTCACGCTTTCGTAGTATTTCTGGGAAAACGAGATTGACAGGAAATCTATAATTGAGATGATGCTGGAATCATTGGCATTATAGGAAGTTGTTGTCCCGGCTCTACGAGTTCTTCGAATTCTCGTCTTGCCCTGTCCATCTTCGGATAGATGACCTCTCTGAAGCCTGTCACTGCGAATTCGTTTGGCCTGTATGGATCATTGATGACCCTTAACGCACTGAGAGCAAGATCATAGTTTGAAGATACAGTTTTGAGATAGAATCCAATGACCTCGTCTTTGTACCAGTCGCGGAAGGCGCGTTCTTTCTTGTGCCATCCCCAGCTGTCGAGGGCGGTTCTGGTCCATTTCATGTGTTTGAAGATCCTCATCAGCCAGTTGTGGGCAAGCCACTGGGGCAGGTCGAACCTTACTTGTTTGCCGAAGACCTCGAACTCGGGACGGTTGATGTGCTCGTACGTTATCTTGTCACCATTCTCCTCGTCAATATTGTACCGTATCTTGTCCCTGTCCAGTTTCTCACCGTCAGTCAACAGGTGAGGAGTGTAGATCTCGTCCTTGATCGCCATTACCTTGTGAAGGTCCAGCATTACTGTTTTCGTTGCTGCGTATCCCTTGTCCTCCCGATCGTTCCTGAACACCTCGAGGACTTTATCCAAGTATTTCTCGGCGTAGGGAAGTTCTCCCCACATTATGAGGTCGTATACTCTTCTGGCAATCGCTCTGTTAGTATCCTCATCCAGCCTCATCGTGGCAACAGTGCTCTCGACGAGGCGTCGGTATTCGTCTGAGACCGTCTTTCCACGCCAGAACATCCAGTAGGAATGGGAGAGCTGCTTAGCCTTCATGTCAAGAACTGACTGGTAACTTTCTTTCGCACCAAACAGAGTGAGGATGCGCTCGTCAGCGACAATGTTCTTGAATTCCAGGAGCTCCGGTTCGATGGCCATTTTTCGTCCGAGGCGTAAGGCCTCCATGTTTCTCGTTCGCTGGCTTGGAGGGACGGTTTCCATTATGGCATCGATCAGATTCTGTTCGCTGACGGGTATCAGGCCTTTCTGGAAGGCTGCGCCCAAGAGGATCATGTTCGTGAACAGCTTGCTTCCGAAGTACAGTTCAGAAATCTCGCTAAGTCTTCCGCCGAAATACTCGTCGGAGTTAGTGTGTCTTCGAATATTGTCCTCCGCGTCTGGAGGATAGTTCATCATCCCTGCGAGCATCGGGATAGTCGGGACCACGGTGGTGTTCACCACTGCAGTAGTGTGGACCTGGCTCGCGTATACGAGACTTCTCTCCGCTTCAAGCATGTCCACGCCCATCAATAGATCCGCCTTGCCGTTGGGGACGATGGTTGAGATCTTGGCCTTTCCATTTGAGTACAGTACGTGAGCTGAAACTGCTCCGTTTCTGATCGCGAGTCCTTTCTTATCGTTGAACCGGACATGGTATCCTTCTCTGGTTCCTGCTCGAGCAAGTACTGACGACATTACACCTACGCCCATGCCTCCAACCCCGCTGATGAAGATCTTCCAAGTGTCATTGAATCGGTGTGGAGTAGGCTGCGGAATATTTTCGAGCGAGATCTTCTTGACCCGTGATCTTGGCGGTCTGTTTCTCGTAACTATTACCTTCTCGAATGAAGGGCAAGCCATGACCTTGGTGCAGTACGTGTCGGACACGCAGATAGACTGGTCAATCCCAATCTTCTCGCCATAATCAGTGTTGATTATCGTAAGCCCGGGACAGCCAGTATTCTTGGTGCATTCCCGACAGTTCTCGCAGACCTCTTGTGATATATTGACGAATGTCTCTTTCTTGATGAAACCCTGTCTCTCAATGATCCGGTTTCTTTCTGCACGCTTTCTCTTGTGAAATGTGATTCCACACTCCTTGTCAGCTATGATGACCTTGACGCCGGGTTTCTCGAAGACCTTGTCCAGTTCTTTCATGTACTTCTCCCGGTTGGACGGGGGCATCTTCTTCACGTAGATCTGCCCCTGACCCATAGCGCGTACGATGCTCTCGATGTCCTGGGGGGTTGTCTTGTCGCCCATCAGATTGTGTCCCGTCTCTGGAGTAGGCTGATGACCTGTCATCGCAGTGTTCTTGTTGTCGAGAATGAGATAGAGGATGTCTTGTCCTTCTTTGATCGAGTTGGAAATTGCAGTCATTCCTCTCCAGAAAAACGTGGAATCGCCCATCAACGCGTATTGTTTGTTCGTCACGAACGGGTCCATACCGGCTCCCGCAGCACCGCCCAGAGCCATCGCGGTTAGGTTGTGCATTTCACCGAAGGGAGGCAGGAAGGACATCGAATAGCATCCAATGTCGCCGTGTGCGAAGATGTCTTTGTGCTCAGGTGTATCTCTCAAAGAATGAACTGCGCTGAGGGTTTCCCTATGAGGGCAGCCTGCACAGAAGCCTGGAGATCGCGGAGGGACCAGGAGCCCGTACGCTTTGATCTCAGCCAGCAGGTCAAGTTCGCTGTGGATCTTCTTCTGGTCAATCTTTGCGGCAGGATCACCGATCTCCAAGAGCAGGTTCCCAACCTTCTCAATGAGGTTTGACGGAGTGAGGCCGCTTTCTTCTGGGAATCCGTCGCCATGAGGAAAGAACTTTCCCCAGACTTTCGGCATGCCGGAGATTTTTCCTTCCTGGACCAAGTCGTCCAAAATGGTTTTGACCTGGTTCTCTATTGCTGGACTCTTCTCTTCGACAACGACAATATTCTCGACTTTCTTTGATAGCTCGCCAACGATGTTGGGCTCAAGAGGGTAGGTTACTGCGGGTTTCAGAATCGGGAATTGCTCGTCTAGCCCGAGCTCCCAGAGAGCCTGTTCCAGATAGCTGTAGGATATACCAGCTGCGATGAATCCGATCCGGTGCTTCTGACCATCATCGTAGAGTATCTTGTCGAGCTTATGATCGCGAACATACTCATGGACCTTCGGGAATCTGTCTCTGACTAGCTCCTTCTCCAGATCCCAAGTGTTCGGAGGGATACTGACTCTCCGTTTGATATCGACTTTTGAAATATCGAGAGTAATCGGATTCTTGAAAGTAATGTCCGACGGCTGGTTTTCTGAGAGAATAACGCTACCTCCGCCTTCGGCTAGGTAAGTGGTAATGAGATAGCCTACGACCAAGTTCGAATATTGGGAGAGCCTGAGTCCTTCTCCGATCCAGTCCTTGACCTCTTGCGGAGTGCTCGGCTCGATAATCGCCATCTTGAGATGTTCCATAAGCTGGCGACTATCACCCGCGACCTGAGTGCTGGAAGCATGCGGATCGTCGCCACAGACAACGAGGGCACCCCCCCTCTTCCCGCTCAAGCCAAGCTTGTCAGCATAATTGATGATATTGATAGGGTCCGCAGCGACATTGAGACCGACGCTCTTCATTACTGCAACAGCATTAACACCGACGTCCAACGCGCCGTTCAGCGCTGCCGCGCCTTGAGACTCATCGTTCGTCATCTCTCCCCATAATCCGCATTCTCTGAGAATCTCAGCGTTCTCTTCCAGAATCGTGAAAACTTCTGCGACAGGCGAGCCAGGATAGCCGGCCATTAAGCCGACTTTGCTCTCAAGCGCTCCCTTTACTATCAGCTCATTTCCGTTGAAAGCGTTGATACCGGACCCTTGGACAAAACGTTTGTCCGACATTACATCACGTGGGTATCCGAATAGTATCCTGTGTCGGGCTGTAGATAAGTCCGTTGTTCAGTTTGTAGACAATTAACCCGACAATCGTTTGCCTGTCCTGCTCTCAATCATCGGAGCGTCTGTCATCCCAAATGAGTCGTTTTTTCGCGTGATTGGCCTTTCCATAAGCGGAGAAGGGGTTCTGCGGAGATGATCTAGTAGGAAAATCTCTACAAACACCCATAACAGAACGGCACCGTCACGTGGAAACGGGTCCAACATTGAGAACGCTCGTTCTTATCGGAATTCTTCTTGTCATGGCCATATGGTTCAACCCAGCATCCAACGCTCATGCGGCCACGGGTGCGGAAATTCCAACGGAAGGCGGCACCTGGACAAACCCAACCATCACTATCGTGATCACTCCCGCATCAAACATTCCTTGGTTCAAGGCTTCATACACCTATGATGCGAACTATGCGATTGCCCGCTGGGCCAAGTCCATCATCGCATACACGGATTCCTACGGTTCGTACTACCTTCGCAAACTGACCTTTGTAACCTGCGTTTCAGGTGTCAACGATACGTTGTGCGGCACTCCAAACATCAGGGTCCAGTTCATCCAGTCGTTCGGGTCGCAATCAGCAGGATTGGGGCTGACTTCAGTGCGGATTCAGCAGAATTCAGGAACCTTCGTGCCCCCAACAACCACGACACTCGCGGCGTACGATCCGACCAACACGACTCAGTTAACCGATACGGATATGATCAATATTGCCAGCCATGAGTTTGGGCATGCTCTCGGTCTGAACCACGCGACCGCATCTGCAACAGATGATGGAACTTTCGAGCTGATGTTCCTATCCTACGGACAGGCGGTAGGCAATCCGAGGAATTCTCTGGAAGCGCCTTCGACCTTGGACATGTACGCGTTATCGAACGTCTACGATTGGTTAGCCAATCCCTCAGGCTTCACCCCCCCGGGACATCCCGTCACAATTTACTCTTTGCCTCCGGGAATCACGTATTCGTCTGTGTATCCCTATTCCGAGCAGATTCAGACTCTTCAGAACTCGATAAATCAAATGAGGCTTGAGATTTTGATAGTGGCTGCCGTTGCCGGTCTTCTGCTTGCCGTAGCTTTGGCGCTCGGAATCCTGTTGGCTCGGAAGAAACCGGTTCAAGCTCAGACCGTTTCTTGGCAGATTGTCGGACCTCCCGCGCCTACTGAGCAATCTGTATTCCGGAGAGATTGAGTTTTCAAGGTGGATATTCTGAGATTTTGATCAGTAGTCGGTTGAATTTGCCAGAGCCCCCAGGCTCACTTACCTAGGAAGCTTGGAAGTCTTTTCCGGTCATTTGTTTGAGCGGTTTATCTCCGTTTCCTGAGTGCTAGAATTCTTTTTCCTGCTATTACGATAGTAACATTTTTATCTCAACACGCCTTTGCCAGCGGTGACGAAAAACAATGACCTCATCTAGACTTTTCTTGATGCTGGCAATCGTATCTCTTGCAGCAATACCATTCCTCGCGAGACCGGTCGCAGCCGACACTAATACGGGCACTTCGGGACAGCCAAACCAGAGCTGTCAATCGGTTTTCCCAACCGGACCCCTATCTCCCGCAGGCTTCAATACCGACGGGTTCACCAATGCAGGAAATAATTACGCGGGCGACGGACAGACCACTCAAACCCCGGCAAACTCGGCAGCTGCCTCGCAATACGACGTCGCATGCTTCCAAGTCGCTCAACACTAGAACCTCACCACTACCCCCCTTCTTTTTCCAATCATCGGGTTAGCGATCAATCGCATCCGACATTATCCACACATCTTCCCGCGACCAACCCTAGTCTTATTTTGGCCATCAGCACGGGGTGAAGATATGGAATTCGACAGATTCTCGATAGCCCTGTTAGTGCTCTGTCCTGATCGCCCGCGTCTTGACAAGGAAGCGGAGGCTGAGTTGCAAGATGCTCACATGGCTCACCTCGCGGATCTTCATGAAGCTGGCTATTTGCTCGCGGCAGGTCCTCTTCTCGGAGGACCGGACGAGGCTTTTCGCGGGCTGACTATCTTGAACGTCGAACCTGAAAAGGCTCGGTTGTTAAAGGAGCAGGATCCTGCAGTCCGGGCCGGGCGGTTCTCGGTCAAAGTATTACCCTGGATGGTGCCACGGGGCGCGATGCACTTTTCTCACACGCACTTCCCCCGCTCGATGATGGAGGCCGATTCAGACTGAACAACAGTTACCGACGCCTGGGATAGATGTAGCTCTTGCCGATCTACATCGCGATGCTTCGAGGAATCAATGTGGGGGGTAAGAAAATCGTCAGGATGGAGCATCTCCGGGCATCGTTTGAGGCGTTAGAGTTCGGCCGGGTCAGAACATATGTTCAGAGCGGAAATGTCACCTTCGAGGCTGTGAAGTCCTCCCCGGATGATCTGTCTAAGACCATCGCAGAGAAGATTTCGAAAGATTTTGGTTTTCCAATTTTCGTGGTTGTGAGAACCTCAGACGAGATAGCAAAAATCGTTGAAGGTAATCCGTTCTTGAACGAAAGAGGATTGGATCATTCCAAGCTTCACATCACATTCTTGGCGGCACCGCCGGCGAAGAACGCGAAGGAGAGGATAGATGCGTTGAAGGCGGGCCCAGATCAATTCCGTATCAGAGGTCGAGAAATCTACCTCTATTGTCCTGATGGTTACGGGAGAACCAAACTTTCCAACAACGCTATAGAAAAGGCGTTGTCGGCCGGAGCGACGACCAGGAACTGGAAAACCGTGAGCAGGCTCGCGAGGATCTCATCGGAATAACAGGGATGTAGAGAGGGATCGTCCCGTCACATTCTGGGTCCACACCAAGACCGTTTTTCCAAATAATTTGCAGCCAAAGTTCCGGCTTGCAAGAACGGTTTGTGGAGAGACAAAATGGAAAATCGCCCATTATCAGCCCTGATCTCGAATCTGTAGGCAGTGCGCTTAATTGCATAGCAAACCGTTCTTGACGACTCGTTAAAACGCCATCTGATCCAAGCCTGGACTGTGCCCTGAATCGCCTGTCTCGCCCATAATCACTACCAGACAGAAAATTTTCTCCTCTAAAAGGGGAGGTCTTGCACAGCACACCTCGAGACGCAAGAGTGGTCTATCCGGTTTTTCCGAGAGTGTTGTTTTTGGGGGCGGTGTCCCGGCTGTAACCCACCTTCTGTTTTAAGCAGCATCTGTCTAATCGGGGAACCCGCGCCTCCAGCGGAGGATCATAGACGTCTACTGCCCCTTTCACACCGTTGCAGGGACCCGTTTCATCCTCAACCGGCATCCTCAACGTTCCCCGGGAGAGGACGCATCATCGTCATGTATCGACCGGGCAAGGTCTCGTTTCTGCGCCCCTGCTCAGGCTCTCACCTGGCGCCTCTTACGGCCACAACGGTCTCCGCCATGTGGGTGGAGTTTCCTCAAGACCACGACCATGGTCCTGTGACTGCTCACCGGCTCGCCGCCTATCCCAACGATATTACCATGAACGTGCCGTGCAGAGAGCTTCTCGACGTGATATCGCTCCGAACGTGGACCCCACATGGGCCCAACACCTTGTGCAATTGGGGATCGCGGGCTGAACGTCTCGACCGAAGTCTTGACGCGTACACCCCGATTCCATCAACCCCATCTTCTATGGGAGCACTCGTCACAGTCCCACGATACTGTCGCCAGTACCGGAATATGTGGACTGGAATGGTTGCCTATTTTCGGGAGAGGTTTCGGGCTTAGATGCTTTCAGCCCTTATCCTCGATAGCGTGGCTGCCCGGCAGTGCCCTGTCGGACAACCGGTAAACTAGAGGCTACGATACCCCGTTCCTCTCGTACTAGGGGCGCCTTCCCCTCAGGCAACCAACACACCCAGCAGGTAGAGGCCGACCTGTCTCGCGACGGTCTAAACCCATCTCGCATTCCCCTTTGATCGGCGAACAGCCGCGCCCTTGGGTCCTGCTGCGGACCCAGGATGGGAAGGGACGACGACGGAGAACCAATCCTCCTCGTCGATGAGGACTCTCGGAGGAGACGAGCCAATTACTCCCGGGGTAATTTTTCTGTCACCTCCAGCCCCCAGCAAAGGGGACATAAAGGATCGCTAGACCAGGCTTTCGCCTCTGGATCCCTTGCCGTTGAGGATCCAGTCAGCCCGACTTTTGCTCTTGCACTCTACTCCGGGGTTCTGTCCCGGATGAGTCGAGCTTAGGGCCCCCTCGATATTTTTTCGAGGGGGTGCCGCCCCAGCCAAACTGCCTACCTGCCGTTGTTCCAGAGTCAACCCTGGTAAGAGATGTAATCGCAGATAGGTGGTGTTACATTGGCGCCTCCACCGGACCCGAAGACCCGGCTTCGAAGGCTCCCACCTACACTCTGTACCCGCAATCACATCCCAGCGACAAGCTGCAGTAAAACTCCACGGGGACTTCTCGCCCCGCTGGGTGTCCCTGGACTGTTCGTCCAGGTAAAGTGGGTTCACCGGGCCCCAGGCGGGGACAGCGGGGAGGTCATTGGTCCATTCATGCACGTCGGAACTTACCCGACAAGGCATTTGGCTACCTTAAGAGAGTCAGAGTTACTCCCGGCGTTTAGCGGCCCTTAGCCCGGTTGTACCCAGGTTTCAGGTACCGCCACTGGCCAGGACTCAAAGGCTGTTTACACCCTTTCGGGCTTGCAGCCTCCTATGTTTTTAGTAAACAGTCGCCTCCCCCTTGTCACTGCGACCTGAACTCCCAGCAGAGCTAGGGGTTCAGGCACCCCTTTTCCCGAAGTTACGGGGCTAATTTGCCGAGTTCCCTCGCCTGAGTTCCACCCGATACGTCTTAGGCTTCTCACCTAGGGGCACCTGTGTCGGATCTTGGTACGGACGGAGAGGGTCCATCCCCTGACCCTTTTCCTTGGCTCCTGGAATCAGCTGAACCCCCCTAAGACGGGAGGCCATTCCCTTCTTCGCCTGGTTCTCACCATTACGGTACTCCCCAGGCTTCAGAGGTTAGATGAGACGACGATCTCACTCAGCCTATCCGGAAGCGTCAGGTCAGAGGCTTGCGTTGCCGCGTGTACCTCTCCGGTACAGGAATCTTAACCTGTTTCCCTTTCGACATGGCCGGTTAAGGCATGTCTTAGGACCGACTTACCCCCGGCTGACGACGCATTGCCGGGGAACCCTGGCCCCTTCGACGGAGGGGATTCTCACCCCTCTATGGCTGTTACTACCACCGGGATCTGCAACAGCGAACGGTCCACTGGACCTCACGGCCCAGCTTCCGCCCGAACGCCGCGCCCGCCTACCGACACGGGTTTGACCCCGTGTCCCTGGGTATCGGCACCTGGCTTAGTCCCGTATATTTTCGGCGCCCCCAACCTCGGCCGGTCAGCTGTTACGCACTGCTTGGAGGATGGCTGCTTCTAAGCCTACCTTCCAGCTGTCTCCGGTTGAGGACGGCTTTCAATTTCTACACTTAGCCAGGATTCTGGGGCCTTAACCCAAGCCTGGGTTGTTCCCCTCGCGGCCTAGGAGCTTACCCCCCAAGCCCGACTCCGGTCTTCTGCGGCGCTAATGGATTCGAAGTTTGAATGGAGAGTGGAGCCTTTCGGCTCCTTGTTCCCCAATCAGGACTCTACCCCACCAGCAGCCTCCAACCGGGCTATCCTTAGAGATATTTCGGCGGGAACTAGCGATCACCGAGTTAGATTGGTCTTTTGCCCCTAGCCCCAAGTTATGGGAGTGAGTTGCACGTCAACACCCCTTCGGACCTCCACCGAGCTTTCGCCCGGCTTCATCCTACTCAGGGCTAGATCACTCGGTTTCTAGTGTCATCCCTGTGATTACAGGCCCTTTCAGACCTTGTCCCTCACGTTTCATGAGAATCCGCGCTACGGACAATTGGTTTCCCTGCGACTCCAGGCCATACAGCCTTTAGCCTCACCACAAAGATGAACTCCCCGGCCCATGGTACTAAACGGAACGTACAATCCTAGTCCCCTCCCCTCGTAATGCTGCGTCACCACAGCCTCCTTCAGGGAGGATCTACCCTTACGGACCGTACACGTCTGTAACCACCTGATTTCAGGCACTTTTCACTCCCCTTCCGGGGTACTTTTCAGCTTTCCCTCGCGGTACTAGTGCGCTATCGGTCTTGGGACGTATTTAGTCTTGGAAGTTGCTTTCTTCCAGATTCCCGCACCCAAACCGGGGTGCGGTACTCAGGGACTCCAGCCCTAATTCTGCAATTTTACGTCTAGGGGGCTATCACCCTCTACGGCAGGCCGTTCCAGGCCATTTCGACTTCAACTGCGAGAAAGCGGCCGGGCCCTACAACACTACATCCCCCAACGGTTTCTCGTCAGGGTTCGGTTTGGACTGTTCCCATTTCGCTCGCCGCTAATCTGGGAATCCCATTTTGGTTTCTCTTCCTCCTCCTACTTGGATGCTTCCGTTCGGAGGGTTTCTCCTCCCATGTGGGAGTACCACAGTATGACCTGTGGTGGGAAGTCCCATTCGGGTATCTCCGGATCTAAGGCCGCGTGCGCCTACCCGGAGCATATCGCAGCTTGCCACGCCCTTCGTCAGCGCCCAAGCCGAGCCATCCGTCAGGTGGCGTATCATGCCAAGCCCTTTAGGAACCCACATTCGATTTGCGTCAGTTTTGAAGCCCTCTGCACAGCACTCATCGTGACCCCAGCGTTACGCTGGGGCTCACTCTTCTCTTCGCTCCCAAATTTCAAGCTTGGGAGCTGCATCTTGTCAGGCTCGTAGCCGGTATTTGCCCTCCAACCGTCCCTGTAGCGTCTAAGGAGGTGATCCGGCCGCAGGTTCCCCTACGGCCACCTTGTTACGACTTCTCCCCCCTTGCTTAGCTTAGGTTCGAGGCAACCAACAGGGCTGCACCTCACCAAAACCAGACTCGGGTGGAGCGACGGGCGGTGTGTGCAAGGAGCAGGGACGTATTCACCGCGCGATGATGACACGCGGTTACTAGGGATTCCATGTTCACGAGGGCGGGTTGCAGCCCTCGATCCCAACTGAGGCTGGGTTTAGGGATTGCCTTCCCCTTTCGGGGTCGGAGCCCATTGTCCCAGCCATTGCAGCTCGCGTGTGGCCCAGGGGATCCGGGGCATACTGACCTGCCGTGGCCCGCTCCTTCCTCCCCCTTAGCGGAGGCAGTCCCCCTAGTGTGCCTGCATTCCCGAGGGAATGCCCTGGCAACTAAGGGCACGGGTCTCGTTCGTTTTCTCACTTAAGAGAACACCTCACGGCACGAACTGGCGACGGCCATGCACCTCCTCTCAGCTAGTCCGGTAAGACCTTTAATCTGACCTTCATCCAACTGTCGCCCCTGGTAAGGTTCCCGGTGTTGACTCCAATTAAACCGCAAGCTTCACCCCTTGTGGTGCTCCCCCGCCAATTCCTTTAAGTGAACTGTCTCAACGGCACGATTTCTTGCCATATGAGAATTCAGCCTTGCGGCCGTACTCCCCAGGTGGCAGGCTTAATGGCTTCCCTGCGGCACTAGGACGGGCCGTACCCGTCCTAACACCTAGCCTGCATCGTTTACAGCTGGGACTACCGGGGTATCTAATCCCGTTCGCTCCCCCAGCTTTCGTCCCTCACCGTCGGGCGCGTTTTAGTCGGCCGCCTTCGCCACTGGTGGTCCTCCCGGGATTATAAGACTGCGAATGGAAACTTTTCGTTTCCTTTTTCGCCCCTACCCCGGGACTACCGCCGACCTCCCCCGCCCCCAAGCCGGAAAGTATTCCCCGCGATCCAACGATTGGATCGTTGGATTTTACGGAGAACTTTTCCAGCCGGCTACGGACGCTTTAGACCCAATAATCGTCCCAACCACTCGAGGAGCTGGTATTACCGCGGCGGCTGACACCAGACTTGCCCTCCCCTTATTCACCTGGCTGGTTAGACCAGGCAAAAGCCATCCTCAGCGGACGGCACTCGGGATGACCCTGTCACGCTTTCGCGCATTGCAAAGGTTTCGCGCCTGCTGCGCCCCGTAGGGCCTGGGCCCTTATCTCAGTGCCCATCTCCGGGCTCCCGCTCTCACGGCCCGTACCGGTTATAGGCTTGGTGAGCCGTTACCTCACCAACAACCTGATCGGCTGCGGCCCCATCCTCAGGCAACTCTAGAGAGCATGCCTCTAGAGCCTTTTCAACGGAGAACCATTCCAGGCCTCTCCGTCCATCCGGGATTAGCCTCAGTTTCCCGAAGTTGTCCCAGTCCTGAGGGTAGGTTAGCCACATGTTACTGAGCCGTACGCCACGCTCCCACCGTGGCTAGGAAGCGTGCGACTCGCATGGCTTAGTCTCATCCCGATAGCAGTTGGGTCCGCCAGGATCAAGCGGAGTCTTAGAACGATTGGAGTTTCGGACGCCATAATATGTACAGGAATCGGCTGGAGTTTAGCAGGTGGCTACGAGCCTATCTTGGACCTAAACGTTCCAGGGTATTTGACTGCCCGGGTTTCTTTGGGTCCGCATGATCTTTCGCCCACAGTGGAGGTCAATCGGTCATTCACGGGCGTAACGCCCTAAGCGTCGGATTGACGCCGCCGCCGGGACTATGGGCTACTATTCGACCTGCTATGCTACCAAAGAGGTCTACGGGACGAATAGCCGATTTAAACATTTA
>VBAX01000035.1 GCA_005883075.1 Candidatus Bathyarchaeota archaeon
TTCACCAAAAGATCCACCGAAGCCTTGAGGTTGACCGGGAAGTTGAACAGCGCGGCGGCGACATTTACGAGATTGACGAAAAACTTCTGGGGAATTTGAAGCCGGATCTCATTCTGACGCAGGAACTCTGCCATGTTTGCGCAGTTTCCTATACGAAGGTCAAGGAGGCAGCACGGGTATTGGATGCGGATACAGAGATCGTCTCGCTGGAGCCTACGAATCTGGAGGAGATCGTTGACAATATTCTCCTAGTTGGCAGGATGACAGGCAAGCAGGGAGAAGCTGAGAAACTTGCTGCGCAAATGTTGCAGAGAATAAACAGGGTTAGAGAGAAAACGCGGACTGTACAAGATAAACCGCGGG
>VBAX01000036.1 GCA_005883075.1 Candidatus Bathyarchaeota archaeon
AATGGCTTCAGCCTCCCTGGGCTGGCGGACACTGGATCCCTCAGATGGTCGATTACGCTGGAGGATTCGAAGGACTCGGTCGTCTCGGCAAGCCTTCCCACAGAATAGGATGGGACGAAGTTGTTGAGTACAAGCCCGAGATTATCGTTCTTTCTCCATGCGGGTTAGATGCAAACCAGGTCATGGAAGAAGCCCACGTGCTAGCATCGTACACAGAATGGAATGAGATTCCGGCGTTCCAGTCGTCAAGAATCTACGCGGTCAACGCGTCCGCGTATTTCAGCAGGTCAGGCCCCAGAGTGGTTGATGGACTTGACATCCTAGCTCACATAATACATCCTGAGCTGTTCCAGAAGAACCCATATCCAGAAGCTGTAAGGATCGTTCCCAAAGAAGTGATTAGAGGGCCCGAGTTTCAGGCTTAGCCTTCTTAAGAACCGAAGTCCCATCACGGAATCACACTCTTGCCCAAATTTACAGTGAAGACCCAGAAGAGGAAGGCAGAAGAATTCCGTGAACTTCACCATGGAAAGCGGATACTGATTCTTCCGAACGGGTGGGATGTTCCGAGCGCACGTGTGTTTGAGGATGCGGGGTTCCCTGCGATCGCGACGTCCAGCGCGGGCATGTTGATCTCCTTGGGTTACCCTGATGGTGAGGTGATAGGTAGAGACGAGTTTGTATCGGCTGTTGGAAGAATTGCTAGGGTCTTGTCTGTTCCTCTCTCGGCTGATATTGTCGGTGGCTTTGGAAAGACCACAAAAGACGTACTCATCACAGTCAAAACGATTCTGAAGACCGGCGCCGTCGGAATAAACATCGAAGATTTCGTACATGCCACGAAGAAACTCTACCCGATTAAGAGACAGGTAGAAAATGTCAAGGCGATCAGAAAGCTAGGCAAGATTATGGGAGTTCCGATTGTCGTTAACGCGCGGACGGACGCGCTGAGATATGCCGAAGGGGACGAAGAAGCACGATTCAAGGAAGCAATTCGCCGGGCCACCGCCTACAGGGACGCAGGAGCGGATTGCGTCTACCCGATGGGTCTTACAGACCCAGCTCCAATCGCGGCCTTCGTCTTGGCCCTAGACTTCCCGGTCAATGTAATGGTGAGAAAGGGTCTGCCGGAAATTAGTGAGTTGGAGAGACTGGGAGTCGCCCGTGTCAGCTTTGGTCCCAGCCCATCTTACGCGGCGATGGGCCTTTTGAAACGAGCGGCCAAGGAGGTGCTTGAGAAAGGAACCTACGAAAGCCTAGTCGAGGGTGCGATAACATTTGACGAGCTGAACGCGCTGGCCATCCCAAAAGCTCGATGCTGAAGACCAGCGCGTACTCTGTTCTATAAGCGCATGTTGATTTCCGACTGAGAGGGGTTATTCCATCTTAATCGTTGCCTGGGCTACTGCGGTTTCTGTTTCCCCGTTCCCATGTTGCGAGTCCACCCAGAACGACTCCTGCCATTGCAATCAGGAAATATTCGATAAACCCTAACTCGTTGAACACAAGTCTCACGTAGGGTAAACCGAGAAACGGCGCGACTGACATATACGCAGCAACGACAACAAAACCCACGAACCCGAATAGGAAGAGCCGAGGCATGTCGCGTTCCTAATTGAAGAAACGGAATCCTGAAAAATAAGTATTGCTCGGTTTTTAGTGACCTCCCTGGATCAAATCCTTTCAGGGTCCTCAATCTTCTCTAAGGCCTCCGCTTCGATCTGCAGCGTGACATGCTCTATCCCGAAAGACTCCTTCAACTTGGCTTCTATCTTCTCCACGATGGTTGAGCCTTGACTGATGCTGTCAGTGTCTACCGTGATGTGTCCGCTGAGCGCGTAGAGGCCCGACGTGATGGTCCAGACATGGAGGTCATGGACTCCCTTTACCCCCTCAACGCTGCGGATTGCCTTGGCTATTGTCTCTAGTTGCATTTGTCGGGGGGTGGCTTCTAGGAGGATGTTAGTAGAATCTCTGACTAGCAGGTAGGCACTTCGCATGATCAGGACCCCGATAATGGCGGCTACGAGAGGGTCGACCCCCTGATAGCCAGTGAATATTACGATGAGACTGCTGACGATTACGGCTAGGGATGAGAGAACGTCCCCGACGGTGTGGAGGAATACACCTTTGACGTTAAGGTTGGTTCTTCTCGACCGAGACAGCAACCCCGCGTTAGTAATGTTTCCCAGGAGACCGATGGAGGCTATTGCTAGGACGAGTGGTCCCTGGACTGTTGGAGGCTGACGCAGCCGGAGGTAGGCTTCGAAAATTATCAGGAAGGCAGCGCCTATCAGGACAGAACCGTTGACCAGGGCGGCAAATATCTCAGCTCTATGATAGCCGAAGGTCCGTCTCGCTGTGTGAGGCTTCCGTCCTAATCTGAGCGTGAGAATGCCAACTCCAACAGCTAGAACGTCTGTCAGCACGTGGCCTGAATCGCTGACCAATGCCAGGCTCTGGCCCAGAAAACCTCCCGTGAACTCAACGATGGCGATCAGTGAAGATATGATGAGGGCGATCCAGAGTCGCTTCTCTGCACTCCGCGATGACACTGAAAGGTCTAGGCCCAGTAAAGGTACGGCTCCTCGTGCTCTCTTGCAGTTAGGAGTATTAGAAATGGGCTTAGGAACCGGAGTTCTTCACTTGCCGGTTAACAAGGAGGACCCCCGCGAAAATGAGCAGGAAGCTGACAGCGGTCCAGGGGCCCAGGTTTTCGCTGAGCAGGAGAAAGGAGGTTAGCACACCGAATACGGGGACGAGGTTGCCGAAGACTCCTGATCTGCCAGCACCGATCTTCGATACACCTTCTATGTAGAGGAAGTATCCGACTACGGTCGAGAGTATGGCAAGGTAGAGAATTCCAAGCCACGAGCCAGCGTCCCAGGTGTACGTCCAAGGCGATTCAATGAGCGAGAATGGGATTAGGAAGAACCAGCCGAAGAGGCTGATCCATGTCAGGATTGAGAGAGAGGATTGTTGAGGTCCGTTATTGTCTGCGCGGTTCTTCGAGAGGAATCTTCTCAGTAGCACGGTGTAGAGAGCGTATGCGGCTGCACCGCCGAAAACGAGAGTCACGCCTAGCGGTCTGTTGAGGACTTGAGTGTTGGGAGAGAGTAGAGAGATTGTAATGATTCCTGCTAGCCCGGAAGCGAAGCCAAGAATCTTGGTCCATGTGAGTCGCTCTTTGAGAACAAAGCTTGCCATGATAGCGATGAGTACAGGTCCTATCCCAATGACTAGCGAGTCGTCGCTAGCGGCTGCGTATTTGACGCCGTAAAGGAAGAAGATCTGGTAGAGAGTTGTATTGAGAATTCCCATTACAACGAGTGTTGGTATCCAGGATCGGTTGATCTTGAAAGACCCCTCTTTGAGCCAGAGAATGGCGAATAGCACGGGGACGACGATGGCGTATCTTAGCGCGGCGATAGAGACAGGGGGAAGATTCTGATTTGTCGCGAGGAGTTTTCCAACTGGCCAAGCGAGTCCCCAGATGAACATTGTGAGGACAAGTCCACCATAGACCGCCCAGCTCTGACGTTCTCCGCCGACTACTGCGGATTGGGCCGAAGTGGTAACTCCTTCAGTGTTTCTCTTAAGAGGCAAGACTGCAAGGCAGCCTGCTTGAGACTTAACCATTTCCACGGATATTTTGTAGATTACGCGTAAATAGCCTAGAAAGCCAGCCTTGGCACTCTCTACGGCAATGTGTGCGCGCGTTGAGCAAGCCAGGTTCTTACCAAGCTCGCTGGATAGGAATCCTCGTATTCCTGATTGTAATATCGCTCGGCGAGCTTTTGGCTCTGATCCTGGATTATCAGAACAACTTCTACCTCCGCCAATACGTCTCCGATAATCTTAGCGCGACAATAGTGATTACGGTTGGCCTCCTCGTATTCGCCTCTGGTACTGCCTTCATAGTTTCGAAGCTTGGAGCGGCCGGAGCCGCTGGAGCTCGAGTTCCGGCGTTTGCTAGAATCGGATCTTTCGTAGGTAGAAGATACAAGCTGATAATCGTTTTTTGGATTCTGCTCTTTGCAGTAAGTCTTCCTTTATCTCGACAACTCTCTCAGGTTGTTACTTCGAGCACTGGTGGCGGCCAATCTGGCAATTCTGAGTCTGCAAGGGCTCAGAACCTCATGGCTCAAGAGTTTCCCCATCCACAAGCTAACACTAGTGCCATAATTCTGCTCCAGGGAAGCGATGTTACTGATAACGCGACCAAGCGATTCACTCTTGACTTGGAAAAGAAGCTTCTGTTGCCGGGAGCTCTGA
>VBAX01000037.1 GCA_005883075.1 Candidatus Bathyarchaeota archaeon
CCTGATCGCTGGGGACAGGATATTCTGGCCGAGATCGGGCAAGAGATTCGAGGGCTATGCGATCAAAGCGCGGAAGAAGAGAAGTGAGAGGCCGGGATATTTCCGGCGGGCTGCAAGCTTCAGCGTCAAGCGACCGGGCCTCGTCTTGGGACTGACGCTGCTGATATCGATCCCTGCCATCTACATCTCACTCACCGGAGTCACGTCCTACGATTTTACTGCAGGACTCACTCATGCTGAGAGTGTCGATGGTCTTGCGGTCTTAGAGAAGAGCTTCGGCGCCGGCCAGATAGGCCCTACGCAGGTGCTCGTGCAGTTTCCTATATCAATTCTCACGAACGGCAACCTCACGCAAGATGCACAAGCTAATCTGGAAAACCTAAGCTGGAATATTTCCAGCTTGTCCAACGTAGAGAAACTTACCGGACCCACCCGACCGGACGGCCTTCCTGTGGACGCGACTAACATGACAGGTCTGACACCTCAACAGAGGCTTGCAATCCTCGGGAGTATCGGAAGCGATAGGCGGACAGCCTTGGTGACTGTTCTTTTTGTCGAGGAACCCTTCACGCCGAAGTCTCTCGATACAGTTAATCAAATCCGGAGGCTAGTTACGAGCCTTCAGAGATCAGACGCTTCACTCGCTCAAGACACAATACTGGTTGGAGGTGCCTCCGCGTCCACGCTTGATTTCTCCAATGAAACGGTCAGCCAGTTCAATACGATGAGAGTACTGACGGTCGCGGCCATATTCCTAGTATTGCTGGTGGTATTGGGGTCTTATCCTCTCGCGATAACCGGAATTCTCTCTATCGGGCTGAGCATAACTTGGGCTTATGCAGCCACTCTTCTCTTCTTCAACAACGTTCTGCAATCAGGCGTCTTATTCATCATACCTCTCGTACTGTTCTTGCTCCTCTATGGAATTGGAATGGACTACAACATCTTCATTCTAACCCGGATTAGGGAAGAGGCCCAGAAGGGTAAGGAGACACGTCAGGCCGTGGTTGATGCGGTTGACAGGACCGGCGGAATCATAACGGCTCTAGCGTTAATCCTTGCAGGAGCACTCGGCTCGCTGGTACTCTCTTCCAACCGCCTTCTCGAAGGCTTCGGCTTTGCGATCGCTCTCGCAGTCGTCCTGGATGCGATGGTTGTCCGGACCTATCTCGTCCCTGCAATAATGTCAGTGCTGGGCCAGAGAGCTTGGTGGGGTCCCAACCGGCTGAGAAGAGTCAGATTCAACAAGAAAAGCGAACCACCGCCCTTAAGCCCCTAGACGAGAATTGATCATCGGTGGCCTCTGTTCATTTTCGTTTGGTCAGCTACTGGGACAGCTGATGGTGACAGAAGATTACTTACATCTCGGATCTAAAAGAAAAAATGTGGGGAAAAGAGAGCGGTCAAGCCGTGGAAGATTGTTATCTGACGGTTAATGTGTGGGAAGCGTTGGGGGACAGTGAGATGACCGGTCAGCAAGTGCGTCTCTGGCCTGATCTGATGCTTGGCTTGGAAGCGAGGTTGGATGGGTGAAGGTGCATTGCGCGGTTCCAAGTGTATGGTTGGCGTGTGCGGCTGCTTGGCTTACGCTTGACGCTAGCGCTATCATTGCCGGCGATGCTGCAGCGACTAATGTGATCGCTAGCAGAGCGAGAATTTTTGCCTTCATGCCTTTTTCCCATCGAGTCTATGGGTCCCATGGGATATGAATCAAGAGTTTTGAACGACCCGACCATAGGTTGCTCCACAGGAGAAACTAGGTTATGTCTACCTCTGGAGGTAGAACGATCAATCCTGAGCTATCATCTGTTCCAAGAGGAACCCTGAGACTTGCCAAAGCTGCTTGTTCTCTACATGTCCAGGGAGGACGAGGATCGGTTCCTGGAATATGTGCGATCAATTGGTAACTTGCTGATTCTACCGGGCACCTCTCCCAGCTCAGATTTTACCCCTGTAGACGTTTTCCCTGAACCATCACAGGACGAGTCGACCAGGAGATTTTGGTTGCAGTATACGGGAGCTGGAATGCCCCTTGCAACAGAGCATGTTCCGGAGAAGGGAGTCTATGTTGTTGATGGGTTTCAGTCGCCGGTTATCGAGTTCTGGCGTTCATGGATGGTCTCGCAGGTCATGCTGCCGGGCGGAATACAGGCCGACATGAACTACATTGATGAGGAAAGAAAAGATCTGGCTAGGAAGCCTGCAGAGTTCCGGAACTGGTTTGAGTCGATCGATAGCTGGATCCGGAAGAACTACAGGCGTTTGGGAATCTACATCTTCGCTGGTCCTGGTGCTCAAAGGTTCAGGGAAGAAGGGGGAATCCTACAAGGGCGATAGAAAAGCCAGGTTAACTGCTAATTACTACCAGCTGGCGTCGAAATCCACATGGATCAAACAATGAATTTTCGTGGTATAGTCGAAGACATGATTCGCAAACTGGAAGAGGCGACGGAGCCTGGCCAGACGCTTGGGACATCGAGGGCCGATGTCAGACTGGTCGGGCAACAGTATCAAGAAGCGAAGGTTGGCAAGTTCACCTTGGGATGCGATGAACCCGTGCCGGTCGGAGGGACGGATAAGGCCGCGACGCCGCTTGAGTTTTTCATGTCGGCTATAGGTTTCTGTGAGAATGTGATGTTCACCCGACATGCGGCACTCCTCAATCTGCAGTTTGACTCGCTGGAAACCTCGGTGAGGGGTCACTGGGATCGGAGGGGACAGTACGGGATTGGTGGAGCGGAACCGTCGTTCAAGGACGTGACGGTTGAGACTAAGGTAGCCACGAAAGATTCGGTTGAGAAGGTCGTTGAGGTGACGAGGCGTACTCACAAGGGATGCCCGATGCACGCCACTATCGTGAAGGCCATGAAAGTTACCGACAAGCTATTCGTCAACGGAAAAGAAACCCCACTCTAGACTTAGAGCCGCAAAAAATCATATCTATGATTGCGATTGACAGTCCTATTATGCGAGGCTACGTTGATGGGTTTGTTTTGGCTGTTCCCAAAAAGAAGATCCGAGCGTACAAACGTCTGGCTGAGAAGGCGGCGCGAGTCTGGCGGAAACATGGTGCACTTGACTATGTCGAGGCTGTCGGGAACGATCTCAGCTCAAAATGGGCCGGGATCAAGTTCCCTAGAACAGTAAAGGCCAAGCCCAGCGAGACAGTCGTCTTCTCCTATATCGTGTTCAAGGATCGTAAACACCGGGACATGGTCAATGCGAAGGTGATGAAGGACCCGTTCATGAAAGATGCACCGGCTGAACAGATGCCCTTTGACATGAAACGTATGGTCTATGGAGGCTTCAAAGTGTTAGTCGAGGCCTAGCTCCCGAGTTACACTCAGGAGTATGCCCAACGGGACATTAGATTTCTTTTACTCTCTTGTTTATTCTCGTCTGCAACGATGATCAGGCTTCATGGATCGTGGTCTCGAGCCTCAGCTGTTCTGTCGGACGTGTAGCACTCCTACGACTCATGAAACAATGTATCGTTCTGACAACGAGTTCATCGGAAAGATTCTTGTCTGCGAACACTGCGGGGAAACCGTGTTCGAGCCGCTAAGGACTGGATGCGCAGATTGCTGAACAACGCCGGCTCCTAGAAACCTTATTTTTTCTTAGGGCCCTTTAACCAACCTGAGATGCCGATCTCTTTCTTTTTCCTTTCGCTCAGATTCTCGAGTGCAATTTCGCCATTGCTTCCGAGATGAAGATGTCTCCATCTTGAATCGCAGGACTTGCCCCGTAAGGATCTGACCCTGACAAAGTTCTCCAATTGTCCCTCGTCTTCCACCGCTTTGAAATCGATTACACCATCACACTGTGCTTCGAACTGTTTGTAGAAGGATTCCGACCATACTCCTGCCACAACAGCATGGAAGACGGAGAGTTCGAGAATCCGGGTCTCTTGAAAGACACGGGTCTGGAAGATGTCCAGAACATCTTGTTCCTTGAAGTACCGATTGTAGATCGAAGTATTATCGTCCAAGTGCAACCATCTCTTGTCGGTCTCAGGGGCGCCTTCTGTAAGTAGACTTGCAATGTTCGCGGTGTACTTTTCCAGGTATGAGGGATCGTTGAGAGAGAGTCTTGGGCGTCCAGCGATCATGCGCCCAGGTTCTGGTTGAATTGGAAGAGCGGTTAGTCCAGAGTAACTGTCTATTAGTCTGAATTTCTCTTCACTCTCCATCTTCTTCAGGTTAGCCCCTAGCTTCTGAAGCCCTTCCCGAACCTCTGCAGGGATATGCATGAAAGTGTGATATTGCGTTCGTACGCCAGTCTTCAGAGCCTGGGCTACAATGGTCAGCGAGGTTTCATACCAAAGAGAGTTCGGCTCAAACTCAACTAGATAATTGGCGCTGTGCTTGAATCCGCCTGGGACGAGTTCGCTAAAGATAGGAACCTGAATTTCCTGAACCGTTAGTATACTCCTCCTCAGAACAAGAACGACGAGTAATGATTTCGCCTAATTGATTCTTTCGCACTTTGTGATCTAGAAAATAGGCAGAACCCGGTCAAGCGTGCTCACGGGATAGGGGTCAGTTCTTTCACTGCGAAGGTTCCCTCGCCTCCATCTTTCTGTTCATATGTGATGATGTTCTTCCAGGATCTCCGGGCAGGATCCCAGGTGAACGTGTTGAACCAGGGTCCGACCGTATAGTCGAATCTAAAACGGACAGAGTTGTCCTTGCGAACTCCTATTCCTGGAACTGGTTTCGAGGTTACTCCGTACGTGTCGAACAGATGCAAAACGTACTCGCCGGTCTTCTTGTCATATCCAACTAGGTAGAGGGCTTCATAGTCTGGGTTTCCTCCCTCGCCAACTCTTAGCGGGGAGAAGCACATCTCCACGAACAATTCCCGCAGAACCCATTTTGCGTTGACCTCCTGGTAGAGGGCGGTGTCGCCCATCTTTCCGGTCAGAGACCAGCGGGCGACCAGATTGTTGAGAAGATCGTCCAAGGTTCGACGTGCAACCCGTCTCTAGCGCTAGAGCATCGCGCCTGTCGGGTACAATACATAGTTTGAGAAGTTGGGGAAGGGCTTTGAGGACATGAAGAGGTAGTTGTCCAGTATTCTCATTTTCTGTTCCAATGCGACTTGCATCAGCTGTTCGTTCGAGCCTGTCGCGGCAATGCCGACATTCGGAGCTCCTTCAGCCGCGGCCAGCCGGAAAGCAGACTTCAACACATCGCGAAATATCTCATGCGACACGGTCGCCAACGGGCCTACCCTCCCATTCTGCCAGACATACGCATACCCGACAGGTTCCTTGCCCGAAGAGAATAGATGGCATCGAACAGTGGGAAGGCCGAATAGAAACTCGTGGTTTTTCTCGCGAGGATAGCCTAGTGTTAGCTCGTCGATCCTGGTGAGAATACTTCTTGCCTTTTCGAAGTCGACCATTCTCTCGTTTCTCAATTTAGTCGAGGCACCGGTCTTCACCTGTTGGCTAGGACCTTCCATCCAGTAGAGTGGTTCGCGAGGGTAGATTCCATAACGCGCGTACAGGGAGATAGAAACAGGGTTGTAGGCGAAGGTCGCCAGGGCCCGATTGGTGATCGTGGAACCCTTGTGGTGTTTCATCGTCCTATCCATCAGATTCTGTCCAATGTTGAGACCCTGATAATCGGGCGAGACGAACAAATGAGCGAGATACCATAATGATCCTCGGACCCAGCTCAACGTTAGTCCCGCCAATTTCCCCTCCACTTCAGCTACCCAGAACCCCTCGCCATCCTCTTTCAGGCCCATTTCGAACCAGGGAAAACCTTGCTGAGGAATGGCCGGCAATTTAGGGGAGGCGAATGGCGAGGAGTCGAAGAATCCGTGCTCTCGCAAGACACCGTCAAACGAGTTTCTGATCAGATTGAGAATTCCCGGGAAATCCTCCACTTTCGCTTTCCGGTATGATACGTCCAACAATGTCGGAGCGACCGGGCCAGTAATCGAGACATAAAGTATGCTTGGAAGAGGCGAGCCTAGCGGCAGGCTGATCCTCATTATTCTGATCTAGAATATTGTTGTAAGTAGGAAAATGCCTGCGGCGAGAAAGCCTGCTCCTACGAGCTTCGAGATTATGGCGCCGAATGGGACTATTTTCTCTGTGAATATGATTATGGAGAAGACCCCCATTAACGGGAGGCTCATCGCCCCGACCGTCAACAGGCCAGCCATTAGGGCCCAGCAACACTTGGTGCAGAATAGTCCGTAGTCGACCCCCATCAGCGCGGCCCCGGTCTTGCCGCCGCGCCATCGTGTGAGCAGGAAGGTCATCGGACTGCGGCACTTCATCAACGCATTCTGCTTGAATCGGGTGAACTGGTAGAGACCTACAAGGATCATGACGGGCCCTGCCCAGAGGCCGAAGATCGCGACACCGGTGGGCAAGCCTGTGAAGGCCAGGCCGGAGATTGCGAGGTAGAAGGCGGCCCCTACGATGGTCCAGATGGCAACGTAAGCGAGAACGAAGAGACCTGGGCTGGCTGAGACGCCTGTCTTGTATGGGATGGAGAGAGTCTCGAGATCTGGAGATTTTCGCGCCGACACTGACACTGTGTAGAAGATCGGGATCAGGGATGGGAACATCATAGCCACCATTCCAACTCCCCAGATCGCGGTGAACAATAACAGGGCTGACGAGTCGAGCATACCGGCCATGGGCATGTTAGCATTAGCCACGACTAGCCAAGAGAGGATGGATAGGGCTCCAAGTGTCACGCCGAGGATGTAGGCTGCACGTGGGATAGTGCGAAGTGTTGTGGCTATTGTGCGGACCTGCAAGGCTGGAAATGTCGTAAGTTCGAGCGTGTTCTGTTTATCCGATGCAGCCCTTGTCGGTTATCTTGAGGGTAGTGACGAAACCCGCCCGGTTATCATGCTTAGCATGGATCTCTCTGTCTCCGATCCACCATTTCTTGATGTTCGTCACCATCGCCTTCTTCCAGTTGATCCCGTCGGGGAGGACGATTTGTCCCTTGAACTTTTCACCGGTCACAGGGTTTGAAATGTATGATGAGCGTACCTCGCCGATTCCGTCAACCTTGAACCAGCTGTTGTAGCCGTTATAGTGGAAGTCAACCTTGACGACCTTGGTCGGGAGCTTCTTCGCCCAAGTCTTAGGAAATATCTCAAAAACTCCTCCTCCGTGCTTGCCGCTGAAAATCGCCTCGACAGCCTTTCGTTGTTCAGGGGTCGTGTTCTCGTCGATGTACAATGCTCCGATACCATTTCCTTCATGTATGGCCTTAGGCCACCAGAGACCCTCGGCGAAAACTACACCATCAAGCTTGGTATCGCCGAACTTTCCCTTCTTCACCTTGTAGGCCACAAGTGCTTCGCAGCTGCCATGTGTGGGAAGCGCGTCAAAGTTGCACGGGCATCCCCAGTCACAATTACAGCTCTGGATATATTCCGCATCAATATTCCACTTTGTCTTGACAACCAACGGGAAATCAGAATCTCGCACACCATCATCTGGATATAAGATGATACGCCTGTAGTTGTAATTCCGCGGCTGTAACTCAATGAGTATTTCTACCTAGGACACCGAAGGGGATGATACACACGGACTGTTAGGGGACGCAATGACGCTGAACGTCAGAGGCGAAGCCGATTCTGTTTCATGGAAATGGACCTGACTGCTACTCTAACGCAGCTTCCGCGGCGGTGACTCAAGTCGTCCGGTTCGCCTAGCGGACGCTCTTAGACTGAAGGCTTGATGTTCTGGTTCATGTGAAAGAGGTTTTTCGGATCCCACTTGTTTTTGACTTCTACGAGACGTTTCCATACTGCCGGCTTGTAGGCGGCCTGGATTCGGTCGGTCTCCTCCGCCGTCATGAAGTTCACATATACCCCACCCGTGGAATACGGCGCTGACGCTTTGAAGAATGCCCTGGCCCAGGAAGTGCACTTTTGGTCCTCGGTCGGTGTCTCCCATCGGCCGTGGACGTTCATCACGAACTTGGCGTCCCGCTGGGAATAAGCTGTCTCGTCCGATGCAACCCGCGAAGCCTGACCCCCTACGAGCCCGATGAAGATCTCGCAATGGGGTGATGGAAGCTTGCCCGCGTACTCGATCATCGAGTCAAGGGCCGAATCATTCAAGGTCGAAAAATTGTGCGATTTCCAGTAGTTTCGGAAGCCGGGGGTGAGAAGGGGGTCAAAGGCGCGCTGCCACATCACATAGGGCTGAGATCCCACATGTTCACCAAGGACCTTTGCGAAGCTCCGAATGGGAGCGATCAATTTCTCGCCCTTCGCAGCATCTCCGGCATAAAAGATGGCGAACACGACGATTTCTTTTCCGTGGACTTCAGCTGGCAGAAATGGCAAGGGTGGCGCCTTTCTCAAGACTACCCAAATGCTCAGGTCGTCCGGCATGTGTTCGACGAACTCTCGGTATTTCTTCAAGACCGTCTTGGCTTCGTCGAAGGGGAAAACAATCAATCCGCTGAACACAGTAGGACCAACGGGATGCAATTGGAACTCGAAGGAGGTGACGATGCCAAAGTTCCCGCCGCCACCGCGGATGCCCCAGAACAGGTCAGGATTCTCACTGGCACTTGCTCGGACCAGCTTTCCGTCGGCTGTCACCACGTCCGCTGATACGAGGTTGTCCACTGACATTCCGTATTTTCGACTGAGCCACCCAAAACCGCCACCGAGGGTGAGTCCGGCCACGCCCGTAGTCGAGTTTATTCCTAGGGGGGTGGCTAGCCCAAAGACCTGGGCGTCGTGATCGAAGTCCGCAAGAGTCGCACCTGGCTCAACAAATGCGCGCCGCTCTTTCAGATTTACCCGCACCGATTTCATCGGCGAGAGGTCGATCACTAGTCCTCCGTCGCATACGGCGTTGCCGGCGATGTTATGGCCGCCACCGCGTATGGAGACTAGTAAGTCGTTCTTTCTAGCAAAATCCACGGCATGTATTACATCGGCAGCTCCAGCACACCGCACAATGAGCGCCGGCCGTTTGTCTATCATGGCGTTCCAGATTGTTCGCCCCTTGTCATAGCCAGGAGAGTCGGATGTGAGAAGCTCTCCTCGGATGTTTCCCTTCAGTTCCTTGACCGCTGTTTCAGTAATATCGAATCTCCCTCTAGAAGTGACGACCTGCAAGTTTCGAATCCTCGACGA
>VBAX01000106.1 GCA_005883075.1 Candidatus Bathyarchaeota archaeon
CCTTTAGATCTTCAGGCGTCGGCCCCGGACTTGCTCCAATGACTGGCATCAAAGTACTCAGCCCAACACAAGTTGACGTTGACGTTAGTACTGTTGGACCGTTCACCAAACCGTTCCTCTCGAATCTCGTCCTTCCAGGACGCGACTGGGTCAACACCAGCGTCTGCACGGCTTCCGCGTGGGATGCGGCAGCCAACAACCCGAATTTCGCCACCGCAAACACAGTTCTAACAACGTGCATCGCCCCATCAAACGCTGTAACGTCCTCGGGCGTCATTATACCGACAGCCAGCAACGTTGACAATGCCAAGATACAGCCAAGCTACGACCCTGTAGCATCTCACAATCTCATTGGTTCAGGCCCTTGGACATGCGGGACCGGTTCTGGCATAGGCGGCCCAGGCTGTACTCCTTGCGGTTGCATGGGAGTCCCAGGCGGGGGCTCTATCATCTTGCAAAGATACGGGTTGGGTACTTCTCCTGGAGGCTCTCTGAACACCTACTTCCGCAGCGCAGGTAACTTAGCGCTGTGGGCCTACTCCGGTGATAGAGGCAATTTCAGCCAAGACTTCCTCAACTTCGGCCGAGCCAGTCTCTGCTACGGCAAGCCTGTCGGTTCACCGGGTTGTACTGTCTGGCAGCACGGCATAGGCGGGTCTGCCTCAGGAACGGTAGTTGGACTTACGCAGCTCGGTGTCGTGCAGCGGTTCGTCGGGGTCAACTGGGTTGGGCCGTACGATTGGACAGTAGCCCCACCGCAGAATATTGTCGCTTATCCACCGGTTTTGCATGAGGGGGCTGTAACGCTCAACCCGTGCAGCATCGACCCAACAAACGGCTATGACTGCTAAATTTTCCGTACGAAGGCTCGACTGGGGACTGGGCGCTATCCCATAGAAACAGCCGCGACCCTAACAGTAGAATTGAGTAGACGACCCAATTCTCTATTCGAAAACCGTCCTTGAAATCAGTATCTGAAACTAGTCCTAAAAATCGGAACGTGAAACCCGGTTCTGAAACCAATATCCTGACCGGGTTCTCAAAATTGGACCCTGAAACAACCTCCTGAATCGGCACGTGAAATCAGCAACCGCGAATTTTCTTGGGCCCCCCGGGGCCTACTCAAGTCTCGCGCTCCACTCTCCACGAAAACAAGAGATGATCAAGCACAGTTCTAGCAACAAATATAACGTGTCAGGCCCGCGCCCTTCGACAGCGTGCCCCGGTGGCTCAGCCTGGTAGATATCCCATACCAGCCAAGAGCGTTGCCTTGGTAGACCCCTCAAAAAGGCAAAGGCCACGGGTTCAAATCCCGTCCGGGGCTCCAAACCCCCAGCGATCAAGCGGCACTAGCGCCCGGCTTCATCTGAGCCACCCGACCACGCCACGCAGGAAGCTCACCCATCTGACCCAGAACATACTTCTCCGCCTGCTCACGATTCATCCAGCGCGTATCCATCGCCGTCTTCACAAGATCCTCAAACTTCCGCTCAAACGGCAACAACTTCCCATTCATATCCGTACAATGGATACAGTACGGGTTATTCGGGTTCTGAGCACCATGCTCCTCGTTAGTCGCCATGGGCATCCCACAGCTCTCACAACGCAAAGCGAGAGACATTAATCCGACAAGAACAAGACCAATATGAGAACTAATAACCTAACTGGACATCACGCGAGGAAACGCGAGTAACAAACAATCATCCGTGCTCTGCTAAACCTATAATAGTCCCAAACCCGCCTAGCGCGGAATATCACTAGAGGCATGCTTCTATTGCGGGGAAAGGGCTCCGGAGCCCCGTTCCAACTTCTCATACAACTAATCCTATTCGGGAGAAAAAAACCCACAGACGAACCGACACCGGCCTCGATTCCAGCAACCATGACAAAACTAGAACCCTTCCCAATACCCGATACAATCCGGAAGACTGTAACCGAATCAGATATCGCGAAAGCACGAAACAAACTCAGAGTTGCAAATCTCGAGAGAGACATCATAGGAGATGCGCTGACAAAGATATACGAAGCTGAAGCAAAAGGCACCATCAACGAGCCCGAAAAAAACCAGATGATACAACCCTACAAGAACGACCTCAAACGGGTAGACGCGGAGATCGACACTTACAAGAAGACAGTAGACCTATACGAACTCGAAGCAGCGAAAGAGGATCTCTTCAAGAGATTCCAGGAAACATTCCTCGATATACAAGCCCGCATCGAAAAGATCCAGCCATACCTCAACCTATCAGCCTCAACTGAGACCAAACCCGCCGAGCCAAAACCCGCCCCGGCTAAGACCGAACAAACAGAACCGACAGACGAAAATGCTACTCCAAAGGAGAAACCTCCGAGAGAAAAGGCGAGAAACAAGGCTGAAGAAAAGATCGAAACCATTCGAGAAGAAGTCCTCAAAGCCATGGAACGACTCGAACAAATAGAGACAGAAGGATAGTAAACGAAGATGAGCTGGGTAGAAAAAGCAAGACTCAGCGCAGCGGCGCAAGCCGTCCGCGAACTGAGAGACCGCACAACAGTCGGGCTTGGCAGCGGAACCACCGTCCTCAAAGCACTAGACTTAGCCGCAGCGAGAATCAAGAAGGAACATCTTAGCATCAGCTGGGTTCCGACAAGCTACCAGATGGAGATCGCTGCAAGAAGACTGGGCCTCAAAACAACCACACTCTCAGAAGACATTGAACTCGACTTGGCCTTGGACGGTGCTGACCAGGTCCAGTGGAGATCACTCGACCTCGTAAAAGGCGGAGGAGCAGCTCTCTTGAGAGAGAAGATAGTTGACTCCACGACAAAGAAGCTCGTCATCATCATCGACGAAAAGAAACTTGCAAAAACACTCGGTGGAGAACAGGCCATTCCCGTCGAGATTACACCGTTTGCTTACCACGCAACACTAGCAAAGATCAACAAAATATCCGAAAAGGCGGCGCTGCGGGAAGCACCAAGTGGCAAGGTAGGACCAGTAATAACTGACAACGGCAACCTCATCATAGACGCGTACTATCGTAATCTTCGGCGGCCTGACATCATCAACGAAAAACTCAGAAAGATCCCTGGAGTAGTGGAGACCGGGCTTTTCTTAGAGATGTGCGACGTCGCGTACGTTGGTAGAAAAGATGGTAGAGTGGATATTCTACGACGGAGTTAGAGATCTAGATCGTTAGTTCGAGTTTGTAAAACCCAACTATCCTTCCCTAGCATGCTGCTCTTCTCTCGCGTCTTCATCCCCTGCGTCATAGTCACTCTTCTCCTCTTCGTCCTCAATATCTTCCCGATTAGTCATGATCTCTCGAACTCTGAACTTGGTCCACTCCTTTCCGCAGTCGCTGCAACGATACGCAAACCTTTCGGCGATGAAGGCATCTGGATGGTCAGCGATTCTTTCTCCGGTTTCGATTGTTATTCCCATTTTGAAAAGGGCGTCTTTCTCCTTGAGCGCCTCGGCCGTGTCTATCACTTCCTTAGACAAAAGCTCGGCGCCAAGGAACTTGTGGCAGAACGGGCACTCTTCTGAGACCAAGGAGTGATCCTTGGATCCCTACACCGCCTAGAGAAATTAGTCTTCCTCCAAGAGAGAAAAGAGATGCCGCCTATCCACCCCCGGGGGCACGAATAGGAAGCAAGCAGATACCGCTGGGCCTAGCCAGAAGGTGCAATACTTCGACGACTCTGCCGACGTAACAGCCTGAATGCCGGGGGCGGGAGTCTCGGACAGAGGTGTTTTCGAACCCGCGACTTCCGGATCTCCCACGTTGAAGTTATGAGTCCGGCGCTGTGGTTCCCCTTTCGGGGTCTGACCAGGCTGAGCCACCCCGGCAAAACAAGCCGCCGAGTATCTGCGGCTAAAAGCATTCCTGACAAATCATTAAACAAGACCTCAGACCCCGGCCTTGACGTCGGCAAGAGGATTCTCAACTGAAAAAATATGATTTCCTAACTCTTGACGATGTAGAAACGAGAGACAAACGGATCTTTCTCAGAGTGGACATTAATGTCCCCCTAGATCCGTCTACACACCTAATACTGGATGATACCCGAATCAAGGCAATATCGAAAACCCTATCCGAGCTAGATGATGCTCGCGTAGTTCTTGGCTCCCATCAGAGCCGTCCTGGAAAGGACGATTTCACCTCGCTCGAACCGCACGCAAATCTCCTAGCCCAATACTGCTCCCAACAGATCAAGTTCGTAGACGACATCATCGGGCCCCACGCCATCCAGAAAATCAACAAAGTCCAGCCAGGCGAGATCCTAGTTCTCGACAATCTCAGGTTCTGCGCCGAGGAAAACATCGACGACAAACGCGAAAAACTCGTCAAGACACATTTTGTCCGACGCCTCGCACCACTATTCGACTTATACATCGACGACGCCTTCGCAACAGCTCACAGGTCACAACCCTCCATCGCGGGACTGTCGGAATTACTGCCGAGTGCAGCGGGCCGCTTGATGGAGAAGGAACTGGACGCGGTTTCAACTCTTCTCGAAGACCCGAAGAGACCTTGCGTTTACTCTCTGGGCGGAGCGAAAGTCGAAGACAAGATCCCAGTCATCGAAAACATACTGTCGCGGGGAAAGGCAGACAAAGTCCTGTTAGGAGGGGTGCCGGCAAAACTGTTTCTCCGAGCCCAGCAGGTAGAGACAAAGATCGATGATGGAGAAATACGAGACTTCAAACAATTCCTAGACCGAGCCAAAGCCCTGACTGAGAAGTACCGAGATCACATCGAAGTCCCGTTGGACTTAGCGTACGAGGACAAGCAAGGCAAGAGGGTTGACCGACCAGTTTCCCCGACTCGCATTGAACAAGAGGCGCTTGACATCGGCTCTAAGACCCTGGAGAAATATTCCAAGATCATAACGGGTGCAGCCACGACAGTTGCCAACGGCCCCCTGGGTGTCTTTGAAAGAAACGGGTTTGACAGGGGAACAAGGGAGCTGCTTGAATCGATGGCTAAGAGCAACGGCTACACGGTCATTGGTGGAGGACACTTGGTCGGCCTTGCATCAATTCAAGGCATTGAAGAAAAGTTCAGCCATGTCAGCACGGCTGGCGGTGCAATGCTCTCGCTCTTGTCTGGCCAAAGTCTCCCGGGAGTGGACGCACTTGTCCGAGCGGCCACCAGAATGCGCATGGCAAACCCGATCGCCTAGAACGCGGGCGTGCCGAGAGATTTTATCTGAGATAGATTCCGACACG
>VBAX01000038.1 GCA_005883075.1 Candidatus Bathyarchaeota archaeon
TCATTCTTGGTCTGCCATTCAACCTTGCTCCCATCCAAGCATCGGTCTTCCCGTTGGTAAACAAAGATGGGTTACAGAAACGGGCTACGGAAGTCTATGAGACCCTCATCGCTGACGGGTTGAGGGTGGGTTATGATGAAGCAGGGTCCATCGGGAGGAGATACGCTAGAGCCGATGAAGCAGGAGTACCTCTGGGAATAACCATAGATTACGATACGCTCAAGGATGATACTGTCACCGTCCGAGATCGCGATAGCTGGAACCAAACGAGAACCCCTGTAGGAACGCTAGCATCGACAATCTACACGATAGTGAAAGAAGGTTTCAACACTCCGAAGTAACCCAGATCAGACCGCTGCTAGTTTATTATGGCAAGGATAGCACCACATTGCGAGACGGTGCTCTTTGATGACCTTTCCAGTCGAAACCGAAGCAAACATACGACGGAGAATACTCGACATATGCAGAGAACAAACTAGGAACGTTGTAGACATAACCCGCGAACTGGCACTCATGACCGACACCGTGTCGGATGGAAAAGCCAAGGAAGCAAAAGAACACTACCAAAACATGCTGAAGATTCTGGGAGACTTCGAAGGGACCAAAAAGAAGCTCCTAGAAGAAGTCGCCTCGTTCGGTACCCTCCTCAGCAACCGAGAAGACTTCATCAGACTAATTTTCAAGATAGGCGAAGTAGCCGACTATGCTCAGGGTATTGGATATCGACTATCCGCAGTGATTGACCGGAACTGGAAAGTCGACAAGAAATACATCAAGCGGCTGGCGGAACTGAACGCCCTAGTTCTAGAAGAAATGTCAAAGATACGAGAGACCGTAATGTCACTGGGTTTCAATCCAGCAAAGGCCATGGAGCTCTCCAGAGGCGTCGAGGAAACAGAGAAGAAAGTAGACACAGCCTATCGATCTCTCGACCTCGATGTTCTAGACGACAAGATTCCACTGCGAACACTGCTACTCGTACGAGACCTTAGTGCTCACATGGAAAATATGGCCGACCTAGGCGTGGATGTTGTAGACCTGATCCGGGTAATTGCCCTGACTGCCTAGAGGAATCATGAAGCCCGCGACGCTTCAAGGTGAAGCTGAACTTATCGGAACCCGACTCATAGTATGGGACGCCAAAAACGGGCTCGACATTTACCGCTCCGGCTTCTTTGGAAAACCGGTCGGAATACCAAAACCCAAGCCAGACCAAGACTTCGACGTCCCACTCCTTCTAGACCTCATGGAAGGACTATACCTTCTAGAACATCAGAGGATATCCGTGATTGATGGAAGAACCAAAGAACCGGTTCGTAAATCGGTTCTACTGAGAGAGGCGAGAGAGACCTATCGTGGATTCAGCCAAGCGTACCAAGTCTACAAGGATCTAAGAAACAAGGGTTACATCGTCACACCTGGAATAAAATTCGGAGCTGACTTTGCGGTGTACGAGCACGGACCTGGGATAGATCATGCCCCCTTCATCGTTTCTGTCGAAGATCCCGAGTCCATCATGGGACCCTTCGAGGTGGTCCGGGCGGGAAGACTAGCAACAACCGTTCGGAAGCAATTCATCATAGCAATTCCAGACACAAAGCTGGACGAGATCAGATACCTCGTTTTTAGCTGGTTCAAAGCCTAATTCAAGCCATCAGATCGACTCGCAACCGTCCGTTGAGCATTCCTGAGAAAGGAAAGAGCAAAGTCACGCGCGTGTCTTTCAGTTCCTCTGTGTTTCCCGTCTACGTGCCTTAGGTGATGATAAAATTCATGGATCAATACGTACGGATCAAACAGGTAATCTTCGCTCGATATGTAGATAGCCCGTTCTCTACGCACGTAGCATCCTAGCGCTCTTTTCTCGCCTCTAGGTAGACCAATCCGTAGGATCGGCCTTTCTACGCGGTAATGCGCACAGAGGGCGTCAAGCGCTTTCTCAGGCTTCCTTTCTATCGCGATGAGACGCACAATGTTTCCCTGGAACTCGGCCTCTTCGAATCTATTCTTTCGTCCCGACTGCGACCGACTCAGCGCCAATCAACTGCTGTTGCGGCTACTGTAACTCCGCGTTTTTGACCCAAGACCGTTGCTGTGTTCTCAATACAACGCTTTAAGGTTCATCAAAATGAAGGGCTCTCCAGGACCTTTGATGTGGAAGAGAATCCATGTTCTCTTTGAGACTCATCCTGAACGGTTGCTAGGTGCTGAGTTCTTGTTGAAGAATGGATTCTGCGTCAGGGGCAACAGGATTTTTGTCAATGAGGTTGAGATCCCACTGTTAAAGTGGGCTTGAGCAGTCGGAGTTGATCGCCGGACCGTAAGTGAACCGATTCGAGCGATCGACCGTGACAGAAAAGTCAAGACGGTTTTTTCGAAGCTAGAGTCAGCTGGACTGTCGCTTCGGGCCGCTGCAAACCAACTTGGGCTTGGAGTGGTTGAGATAACAGCCGATAACCCGAGCAAGATCGGAATTCTTGCGAATGCATCTCGGGAAAGGCCATTCCGCTGATTCTTAAGATTCCGTGAGTTGCCAAAGGTGTCAGTTTACTAGTAACCGAGACCATTATTGTTACTAAAGGTAACGTTTATAGGCCAATTTCGTTACCTAGAGTAACGAATAAGGGTCTACCAATGATACTACAACTAACCCAGACAGCAGAAATGCAACGCGTCTCGCCACAAGACATCCTAGACTACAAAACCTTCGCTCGCAAGCATCAAACTCCAGCGGGAAAGAATGAACTCAAGCAATTCGAACGATTTCACGCCGCAAGGAATCTGATCTCCCAAGAAATGGACACATACCTAGATGCGAAACTAACGCTCAACGACCATTCGAGCACCATAATTGTCGATGTATGTGGCGTCAAGAACAAAACCCTGACAGCAGTGTTTTGTCAGACCGCGGGAATAGACGAGTCCCTCGCAAAATCCCTCGAAACAATCAACAAATCTCATAACACCAACGTGATAATTCTTCTATCAAGAGAATTAGATGAGCCTACCCTAAAGGAACCGGTGCGAATTGCCCTGGAGAGAGGCAAGGCTACGATGGAGGTGCTTGGCTGGTTCGGCGATACATTCCAGGAAACGTTTCGGGAAACCCTTGGCCTCATAGAGCTCTTGGGAAATGAAACCAGAATGAGAATGCTAGCACCGCTACTCGAAAGGTCGGGCGCAAAAAGAGACTATCGAACCAGGATAAATCCAAAGCTTGTCTACCACAACATCTCCGCTCTTTCCGATGCAGGTCTCCTCGACGAGAATATTGAAGGAGCATACGAATTGAGCCAATTCGGAAGGACGATTCTCGCAGAATTCATCACATTCCTAGAAAAGACACGGAAGACCCTTGATGAATCAAGAGCTAGGGAGGTGAAAAATGATTGAGTGAGGATGAATTCTTTTCCAATTGGCTGCGTCGTCGATGGCGATTTCCCACTGCCAACCTCTTTGACGAACTCGAGCAGGACTTTGAGTCGATGTTCAAGGACCTGGAGCTTCCAAAGGATCTCATCAGGGAGCGAAAGCTTCCTGACGGTGGCACCGTGAGAGAAATGGGTCCATTCGTCTACGGCTACTCGTTCAGCATGGGTCCCGACGGCAAACCCGTTATCAGAGAGTTCGGTAACGTCAAACCCTCCCTGAAAGGAGGACCATCCGGCGGAGTTAAGCCCCGGCTCGACATCAAGGAAGATCGAGAGCCTCTAGTAGACACAATAGTCAACCCCGACACAGTGAAAGTCGTAGCTGAGCTTCCAGGTGTCGAAAAGCCGGACATCGCCCTCGAATGCGACGGACATAAGCTGACACTGAAGGTGGACACGGACAAACGGCGCTACTACAAGGAATTAGAACTTCCGGTCGAAGTAGATCCTGACACGTCAAAAGCTTCCTACAAGAACGGCGTGCTAGAGCTATTGCTAACTAGGAAAAAGACAGGGTCGAAGGCCAAGCAGATAGCCATCGACTGATTTGGGAGTACAACTCCCACTACCCTTTTTTTTGGGAGGCCAGAATCAAGTTCAATCTTCCGACGAGATATACGAAAGAGAATGACAGACCCGAACCTAAGTCTTAACCATTAATGATCACAATTCAATTACATGGTTTCAGGCGACTTGGTCATCAGTCAGGCAGAGCACAAATCCAGGATCGAGAAAATTCGGGATCAACTGAAAAATTCGAGGTGCGCCGCTCTCTATCTGACGAATCCCAGCCGGATTCTCTACGCCACCGGATTTAGCCACATTTCCACGGAGCGACCTCTAGCATTGGTCATCCCGCAAGAAGGTCTCATCTTCATGATGGGTCCCCGACTGGAGGAGGATCATGCGAAACATGACTGCGCTTTCATAGAAGAGTTCTTCAGTTATCCCGATTATCCTGGCAGTACCCCCCCGATTCGCCACTTTGTCAATGTATTGACACGAAAGGGATTTGCAGGATCGAAGATCGCGACGGACTCCGTTGACGGGGCAGCCGGAGGCTGGGGCTACCGAGGTCCTTCTTTACCAGACTTGCTCGATAAGACCAAGATGGTCGACGGCAGAGATGTGGTCGACAGTCTAAGATGGGTAAAATCGAAGCAGGAAATACGGCTGTTGAAAGAAAGTGCTCGATGGGCTGAGAGGGCCCACGATATTCTAATGGAAAACATCGCACCTGGAAAGCATGATGCGATAATCGGGCTGAAGGCGAGCTATGAGGCGTTGACAGGAATGATGAAGAAACTTGGAGCTAGATATCAACAACTAAAGTGGGGCCTTTCGCCAGTAGTTGTGGGCTGTCGGGGACAGGTCGGACCAGGATCGGCTGTGCCACACGCGGTTTTCTCTAAGCGGAGGATCCGGAGAGGGAATGTATTGGTTACTGAGGCCGGAGTTGAAATCGGAGGATACACTAGCGAACTCGAACGGACCGTTATTGTTGGGAAAGCCGGGCCGAGAGAGAAGAAATACTTCGAGACCATGCTGAGAGCTCAGGACGCCGCACTAAGCGCATTCAAGCCGGGCGTTGCCTGTTCCCAAGTCGACGCGGCAGCTCGGACGACGGTTGAGGCGGCTGGTCTGACCGAAGCTCTTCGCCACCATGCTGGCCACGGCATTGGAATCGATGGCCACGAGCCACCGTGGCTCGACCCAGGCGAGAAGACGATCATGAGGACAGGAATGGTGTTCTCGTGCGAACCAGGACTCTACATTCCCGGCTTCGCCGGGTTCCGACATTCAGACACGATAGTAATAACCAAGAACGGAATGAACTTCATTACAGACTATCCACGCGACCTGGAAAAACTGACAGTCTAGCAAAACTGAACCGGATTCTACGTCCACAAGGCGCTGGGCAGAGCCTTCTCCACTGGAGGAGAAACCCGATGATCATGGTATGTCTCTCCGCAGTGTGGACATTTGAGATTCCTTCGCCACATTCGGTAGATCAGTTTGAGCCCAACGTAAGTCAAAGCGAAAACGACGATACCTGCGATCGCGGATGCGATTGCAGAGTCTACGTTCATTATGAAGATGAAATAATGAATGTCGACCAATTCAGGAGACCTCTAACACGACACGAGCGAGGTGTGGACGCATGAGTGGACAGAGTTTTGCGCTCATAGGCTATAATGCGAAACTTGCGGTATAAACCTACCTCGAAATCAAAGGCGCAAACTGAGGCGATAGGTATCTGTTTATTGAAAAATACATCCTACTAGAAGAGACTTTCTGAATCTTGGTAGGAAGGATCAGGTCTGACTGGTCGGCGGGGTAGTCTGAACTGGTTTCAGGACATCATCAGCGTGGGTGATCTTGACCAGTCCTTTGAGGAGGAGCCGATTCGTTATCTTCGCGCAGACATCACAGTCTTTACCTGGACAGTACCCTTTTAGAAAGTTCTCACACTTCCATCGATAATTCTCGATCTCAACAGTGGACATAAAAACGAGGCCTTTGACGATTGGCCTGCAGCATGAAATCGACTAAAGTATCGCGTAACTTCACGCAAAAGCGGCTGGTAACATCATGAAGGTCGGCCCATTTCCTTGTACAGCTCTGCAGAGACTCGTGCGCCACCTCGAAGGCAGTTTCCGTCGCGTACAGCTTAGGGCTGCGTACAGGTGCCGTAGAAGCTAGTCTAGCTATCTCCGCAGTAGCACTGACAGCAGAAATCTCTTCGGCCACAATCGTCTCTCAAACCCAGCCAAGGTCAAGACCCTATCAGATCTCGAGAAAGGGGCTCCCAGAAACCTATTTCTCCCGAGATCGCGAAGAAACTCCCTGGGAGAAATACTCCTCGGCTTCTATCTTGACCGATAGGGGTTTGAGATTCCTTTGAGCAAACGCCTTCACTCCTCGCTGGAAGGAGCTCCTGCTTGGTCAGAGCTAGGCTCATAACGAGTTCCGTCCGAGCGTATGAGGCTAAGCTAGCCCGGCGGAGTCGGAACGAGTCTAGGCGTATTGGGTTGGCGCGACAACGATCGGCTTCGGCTTAGTGACTACCGCTAAGGCCTCCCGGAATATTGGCCGATAAGCGATTCCATAGAGGATGAGTCCATCCTTCCCTTCGTAGTCGAGCCTTCTGATGACCCCTTCCAGTCGGACCCCTGGTTTCAAATCCGAGACATCCGCGTCGACGAACAGCACCTTGTTTTTTTCGAGGAGCTCGAAGTTTGAGGTCCATCTCTTCTTGAAGGGAAGCTTCGCGACGGTCTTCAGCTTCGCAAATCTCGGAAAGCGTTTCTTCTCCATCGGTCCCGGACAGTCGGAGGCCAGACAGGTCTCTCTCGCGGGATAATAGATCCTATTGCAACCCTTGCAGAGAGAGAGCGAGAAGTAGCTTCCGTTGACCGGTTCAATCTCGCCGACCAGTCGCGGAATCTCCAACCTTCTCTTAATTCTTGACAGTCGTTCGCGGATCAGATCATGGTATGTGTCTATTCTGATCTCGGATTTCCGTTCGACATAGTCCATCACGGTGGGAACTCGTCCTCTCTTTTCCTCGATTCCATCCTGTACCTCGAACCAAGTTGCGTTTGAATAGGCTCCGGAGCCGTAGGAGACTGCCAGAACTTGGTCACCTGGCCTTGCTTTGTCGAAAAGGGAGGCGAGGGAGATCATCGTAGAAGCAGCGTACGTATTTCCTGTATCCAATACTCTGAGCCAGGGCTTGATCTTCTTCTCAATGTCTTGCTCGGTGAGTCTCATCCTTTCGGAGATAGATGAATCGCCAACGTAGGGGATTTCGTCCTGTGTCAGCGCATTGCACGTCTTCATCGGAAGATAGCCCGATGGCTGGTGAAATGTTATCCAGTCAAAGTCGGATAGAGAGAGATCTGGATGTTTGCGGAATAGGTTGGCGATCGCGCCGATAATATGTGATTTGTAGGCTTCAACAGTCGTCCTACCGAAGTGCTTGGGGACAGCGGATTCCTCGCGTCTCCAAAAATCCATGAAGAGGCTTGAGTAAGGCGCAATGTCCTCGATACTTGCGATAAGATCACTCTTCCCTAGCACAAAGGCTCCGGCACCGGCTCCGGCCGAGTATTCTAGGGGGTCTCCACGTTCAGCCTGAGCAACATCCGACCCAATCGCGAGACCGTATTTTATTCGTCCACTACGAATCTCAGCATCTATGAAGCCGACTCCTTGCATTCCAGAATTGCACGCACCTTCAAGATCAGCAATGAATACGTTCTCTCCGACACCGACGAAAGACGCGACGTGTCGTGCAATCGTCCCGACTGCATACGGCTTAGACTCTGAACCAGCGGTGACGCCCCCGATTTCTCCAGGGGAAATCCCGGCCATGCGTATGGCATTCTCCGCCGCCTCGGTGGCGATGGTCATCGTGTCTTCCGTGTGGCCTGCTACAGCTTTTTCACGTAAAAGAAGTCCATGCCTTACCTTCTCCAGAACCTTCTCAAGTTCTTTCCCGCGCTTCTTCTCTCTCTCCCTAACAATCTTCGCAGTCTCAATCCGTTCTCGGGGGATGTAAACCCCGTAACCAACGATTCCAACTTTACTGTGACTCATGAGAAGACCCTCGGAAACATTCGATATGTGAAGAGACTTTTCTCAGCCAACACGGTATTTAAGACTACGTTGAAAACGGCTTGACTCCACGAGTCGATCAAATCCCTAGCTGCATGCAAAATGCGATTCCTTCGTCCCACGGCACAGGCCGGCAGTTTCTTCAATCCTTCTGAAACTCGAAGAGTACTCACTTGGTTACAGTCTGTTTTTGCGGCTAGAGCCCAGCCCAGCTCACTAGTAGCTTTTCGAAGGACCACAGATGGTATACCGCTCCACAACGAGCACAATTCTGGCACTGATAATTCTATCCTTCTCAGCAAGAGCCATGAATGTTCATCAAGAGCCGATGAATACCGGACTCGTCCCGAATCATTTACCCCTTGCAGCGGTGAATGGCCCTCAACGAACCATCGTAATTATGGTTAGGTTTCCCGACAAAGGAAACGGTACATCCCCTACCCAGATTCTGACAATGCTCTCAAACTTGAACAACTATTACAACGAAGACTCGTACGGGACCGTCTCATTTCAGACTGGCATGATGCCCGCGCCCAGCTCTACTTGGTACACTCTGCCGAACGCAATGACATACTATGGAGCAGATACTGTATCGAGCGATAATCAACTAGTATCTGACTCGCTACAAGCAGCTTACAACGCAGGGGTCGACCTCGCTAGCTACAAGTTTGCGATAGTAGTCCACTCGGGCAACGACGAAGCGATGACTCATGTGACGAGTGATATTCATTCTTTCACGATTCCGGGTTATGTTTTCAATCCGGCTCCTTTGATATCATACAAGATTTCAACGTCCGTGGTAGCTGAATCTGACCCGACGGGAGTTTTCTGCCACGAGGCTGGCCACCTCCTGGGGCTTCCCGACCTTTACGATTTGACTGGTCAAATCGACCCGTCGAACAACTTTTTGGGCTATTGGGAAATAATGGCCTTGGGAGAATGGAACCCGAACACTGGTAACCTACTCCAGCCTAAACCGGGCACGTATCCATCTCACCATTCGATCTGGTCGAAGATACAACTAGGGTTTGTTCCAAGCTCAAGAGTGGCCCTCGTTCAACCAGGTCAAAGCGCTAACATCACTTTGACGAACTTAGAATCCCCCACCACAATCCCTATTGCCGCGAACCAGGATGGTTCCCTGACCTACTACCTCGTAGAGATGAGGGCAAAGATCGGCACGTATGATCAGTACCTGCCCTTTCCCTCAGATTATCCGGGCGCAGGCATTCTAATCTACAAAGTAAACGAGAGTATTGCGGCCGGGCATGGTAGCGTCCGGCTAATAGACGCCCATCCGGGCGGAGATCTTAATGACGCGCCTTTTGGGCCATGTAATTCTCCGTGCGTTAGTGATAACACGTTCTCGGACCAGGCGAACTTCGTAAAAGTTATCGTAACAACGACCAGTCCTACTTCCTATTCGGTTCTGGTTGATCGAACAAGCGCACCAAGGCTTCTTCTGCAAATCAACACTCCCTCGCAGGGCGTTAGCGTCACTATTGACGGTGCCAACTGGACCTCGGACGCTTCAAACCAGTTGAGGCTCCCGGTGCGATATGGCCCCCACACCATTTTCATACAACCGCAAATTCCAGTTTTGATCGGATCCAGCACCATCCAACTCGGGCTCACAGAGAGCTTTGCCGCATGGGACGATGGAAGCACGTCGAACCCGCGATGGGTCTCAGTTGTCAAAGATAGCGTTCTAACCGCCAGTTATCGAGTGGTAATCGAGCCCTCGTTCGCTACTGCCATTACAGCGGCGACGATCCTCGGAGTCGTTATACTCGCTGTAACGTTCCATAGGAGACGACATCAGGCTCTCGGCAATGCTAAGGGTTCAGCGACTTACTCTTCGCCTGAGCCGAGTGTGACTCAACTAGGCAATCCGTCGTCCCCGACTGGGTCATTCCCAAGGGATGATGCTCTTTCTGGAGTACCCGTAGATAACAACAACGAGCCCAAGGGCTCCTAACCCGAGACCCACCGTGTTCGCACTTCCATCCCGGGCAATCAAGACCTTCTCCGTACTTCCCAAGACTCTGGCTGAAATGTTAACGGTTTTGGATGGTTGAGGACCCTGGTTGTCGAACACGAAGCAGTATGTACCTGCCGCCCTTAGTGGAATATTGAACGACTTATTTCCCACCGTTTGGTCCACAAGAACAGTTGGAGGGTGAGACGATGGAGAGCATGTCTGAGAATCGTTCATGGCTAAGAGTTCGAAATGGATAGTTGAAGCGCCTGCACCAGACTCGAAAACTGTAACGTTTGCGCGCAATTCGTTGTTCATGCCGGAAAACGTGCTAATGTTCCTTGGTTGTCCAACTAGAGCACCTGCCTGTATCGGAAACCCGTTTTGAACCCAAACGTTCTGTTCGCTAACCACTGGGGTCGTGTGGACAGCCGGGATTGAGGCATATGCGGCTAGGCCGACTACTAGGAGTATCAGCCCAAGAACTACGAGTTTGAACTGCGTGACTAGCGATCCTCCATGTCGCGCAGTCCCTGAAACTCCTTGAGTCCGTTTAGCCGATGCCGCATTATGCTCGCCTCCAGCTCGGACTGCAACAAAGAAAAGATGTCTTTGTGAATGCTCACGAAGTCCGACGCGGTCGGGCTTCTCGGCCGAAGCAACTCGATCGGTACTATGCTCTTGACTCTGGCAGGACGTGCAGAGAGAACGAGGATCCTGTCGGCGAGTTCGATTGCTTCGGGAAGATTGTGGGTGACGAGAAGGAAAGTCTTCTGAGTCTCAGCGTGAATCTCTGCGACCTCTTCCCTGAGGGCCTCTGCAGTGAACTCGTCGATAGCGCTGAAGGCCTCGTCCATTAAGACAACCTCTGGGTCTATGGCAAGGGCTCTGGCAATTCCGACCCGTTGCTTCATCCCGCCGGACAGCTGTTTCGGATAGAGTTTCTCGCTATCTTTGAGACCCACCATTCCGAGAAGGTCTCTAGCCGTATTCTCCCTCTCGTGTTTCGGAACATTCTGGACCTCAAGGCCAAAAGCGACGTTCTCTAGGACTGTTCGCCAAGGAAGTAGAGCGAAGGTCTGAAAGACCATGCTGATCTTGGGGTGGGGAGCGGTAAGCAGATCCCCTTTGAAGCGGATTTCCCCAGAGGATGGTCGATCTAATCCTGCAATCATTCGCAGAAGAGTGGATTTCCCGCATCCGCTTGGTCCAACGATGCAGACAAACTCTCCCTCGTGGATTTGGAAAGAGATGTTGTTCAGGGCGGTCACGGTTTGTGGGGGTTCGGAGTATACCTTTGTGACGTTTGAGAATTCAACGTGCATCCAGTGTCTACCGCCATCTCTTGATTCGTTGTTCTAGCCTGTCGAAAAATGCTCGATCCAGAAGGATAGTTAGAAGCCCTACCGTCATGATCGCAGCTAGGCCATAAGTCATCGAGTGCGCTGACCCCTGAATACTGTTGGAGATGAAACTTCCGACCCCCGCGACGCTTGCGATGATCTCCACCGCGAGGAGGACGTTCCAGCTGAACTCGAAGGACAGTCTTAGTCCGGTTAGGAAGTTTGGAAAGATCGAGGGAAGCACGACTTTCGAGAAAGTGTCGAGTCTCCCCGCTTTGAATACAGAAGCAACGTGGAAGTAGTCTAATGGAATCTCCTTGACTCCCTGCCTAATTGTGAAGTAGATCGGGAAGAAAGCGCTGAAGGCGGAGATGGCTACTGCCGCTACGTTACCTCGACCGATCACGGTAACTAGGAGAGTTAGTATCGCTAGGTCCGGCAACGCGCCTACCAGCATAATGATCGGGGTTATTGCCTCGTCCAATTGGTTTCTTAGACCTACTAGCAATGCTAGGGGCATGACCACCACTAGGGCGAGAGAAACTCCCGCGGCTACGTTGACGAAGCTTTGGGTGACGCGAACGAGGAAGAATGGTGTTCCTCCAAGCTGGACTAGTGTGAGAAGAACGTTGTGAAGGGGTGGAAGTTGATCGCTAGAGACCGCGCCCGATAGAGCTACTGCCTCCCAAAGACAGAAGATGGCGACGAGCGTGATCAGCCAGGGTGGCAGTCGGGCTTTGTTCCGGCTTGTGTCCCGGACTCGATGGAAGACTTCGGGACTGAATGGCCAGAATCGCATCTAGATACACCCGGAGCGACAAAGTCCCTTCTGAGAACTAATTAGGTTTGGACGTCCCGTACGCAAAATTTCGCGCTGAGAGGGTTAATGTCCTGAACTCTCTCCGTCGCGCCGTTATCGGTTCTAAGGAAAGAAACGAGTGGTCAGAGGTAGAGGTTTGCCTCGGAGCAGTTCAAAACACGCCTGTGCAGAACGGGACGCTGCTGTGCAGACTTGTGCATCGTACTGTGCAGAGGAGCGCTAACCGTGCCAAGATCGGAGGTACTTTTGCTGCAATCGGGACAGAGTGTCGATTTTGCGCCCGAACGCTTCGAGTCTCTGTCTAGCGACCTCGAAATCGAGATTTTCGGGTACTTTGACAACCTTCGCTGGTAATTTGCCCTTGTTTTGGGTTAGATATTCCGCCGACAAAGCTTGGTCGGCGAAACTCATGTCCATGACTTCGGCCGGATGACCGTCCGCGGCAGCCAGGTTGACGAGGCGCCCTTCAGAAAGCAGGTAGAGCCTTTTCTTGTTCCGTAGCGAATACTCAACAACGTCGGGGCGTACCCTCTTGCGCTTTACTGCAAGCTTCTCAAGGTCTTTGACGCTCACTTCAACGTTGTAGTGGCCGACGTTGCAGAGGATCGCTTGGTCCTTCATTCTGAGCATATGGGAGGCGGTTATTACATCGGTGTCGCCGGTGGCGGTTATGAACAAGTCGCCTTTCTCAGCCGCATCGGCCATTGGCATAACATCGAATCCTTCCATCAGCGCTTCTAGCGCCCTAATTGGGTTCACCTCGGTCACGGTGACTTTCGACCCCATTCCGCGCGCGCGTTCCGCTACTCCTCTGCCAACCCATCCGTACCCAGCCACTACGACATTACGACCTGCGAGCAGCAGATTTGTCGCCCGCATTATGCCTTCAAGGCCAGATTGGCCGGTTCCGTATTGACTGTCGAATAGATATTTGGTAAGAGCGTCGTTGACGGCGATGACTGGAAATCTTAGTTTTCCTTGCTGTTCCATCGCTTTGAGGCGCGTCACGCCTGTTGTGGTCTCTTCGCAAGCGCCAATGATCTTGCGCAAACGGCTCCCCCCTTTCAAGTGAGCAAGAATCGAGAGTTCGGCACCATCGTCGATTAGAATGTCCGGCTGTAGGTCTAGAACCCGATTCAGGTTTTGTTTGTGTTCTTTGTCGGTCACTCCGTGCCAAGCGTATACGTGAACTCCCGTTTCGGAGAGCGCCGCTGCAACGTCATCTTGGGTCGAAAGAGGGTTGCTACCGGTTATTGCTACGTCTGCGCCGGCTCGGTGCATGGATTCTGCTAGGACGGCGGTTTTTGCTTCAAGGTGCAGGCAGGTTCCTATCTTGTAGCCCTCGAAGGTCTTGCGGGCGACTAGTCTCTTTGTTATTTTTGCGAGCACGGGCATGTGTTCTCGAGCCCATGCCATCTTCACTTTGCCGGAAGGCGCAAGTTTGGGATCTTTTACCAGACTCAAGGTGATGCCCGAGGTGTAGGAGCAGAATATCAGCGTTACACGCTGGGCTAATTTGGTCCTCAAAACGAGGCCTGGAAGCTCTAACGCCAGGAATTGTGTGAGAAGTTTCGGGACGACGATCACTGTTTGGAAGGGAGGAATCCACTATAACGAACAGCCAACCTTATCTCCCAAATCCTCATTGTGCCGGATTCTCGTGGAAGATTGGTCGAAGTCACCATAGACGGATCAAACCTGACGCTGAAAGAGCTACTGTCCGTGGCGCGAAGCAACAGCACGGTTAGAATAGACGAGAAGGCGCTACAGAGAACCATAAGGGGCAGAGCGGTTCTTGAAAAGCTACTCCAAGCGGACGAAGTAATCTACGGCGTCAATACGGGGTTCGGTGCACTATCCAATTTCAAAGTTGCTCCGGGAGATCTCAGACAACTTCAAGCAAACCTTCTTCGAAGCCATGCCGCAAGTGTAGGCAAACCTCACTCAGCAGAGGTGGTAAGGGCGATGATGCTCCTAAGAGCGAATACACTGATCAAAGGCAATTCCGGCATCAGGCCAGAAATTCCGGAGCTCATAGTAGCGCTCCTTAACAAGCGAATCCATCCATACATTCCCCAAAGAGGATCTGTCGGGGCTAGCGGTGATCTCTCTCCCCTATCTCACATGGCGTTGGTGCTAATGGGAGAAGGAAAGGCCGAATACCGAGAGAGATGGGTCTCAGGGAGACAAGCCCTCCAGCGGGTTGGTCTGCACCCGATACAGCTCGAAGCCAAGGAAGGCCTGGCACTGAACAATGGCACGCAGCAGATGACCTCGATAGGCTGTCTCAATCTTTGCGATTCCTATGATTTGTTCGCAGCATCTGAAGCGGCTCTGGCGCTTTCTCTAGAGGCGATCAGAGGATGGATTGACCCGTTCGATGAACGGATTCACAAAGCAAGACGACATCCCGGACAAGGGCGAGTTGCATCGGACATTCGTACCCTCATAGAGGGCAGCAAGCTGTGCCGGACGATAATCAACGACGATCCTGTGGACGGGCGTCCCCAGGACCCGTACTCCTTCCGATGCGCTCCGCAAGTCATGGGACCAGTGATCGATGTAATGGACTATGTCAGGTCTATACTTGAGATCGAGATGAATTCGGCCACTGACAATCCGCTCATTTTCCCGGATGAAAGAGCTTGCTTATCCGGGGGCAACTTTCACGGACAGCCAATCTCCATGGCTCTTGACATGATGGGTTTGGGTCTCTCAACCCTCGCGAACATATCGGAGCGAAGAATATCCGCTCTGCTCGACGCATCTTTGAACAACGGTCTGACAGCCTTCTTAGTTGGGAAAGAATCGAAACCGGGCTTGGCAAGTGGTTTGATGGCCGTTCAATACACGGCGACCGCCTTGGTCGCGGAGAACAAGATATTGGCCCATCCGGCGAGCAGCGACTCTATCCCGACCTCCAGTAACTTCGAAGACTTCGTTAGCATGGGTCCGGGAGCCGCCCACAAATCAACCAGCATTCTCGAGAATTGCCGGTATGTAGTTGCTATAGAACTCTTGACCGCGGCTCAGGCGGTTCATCTTAGAGGGGACTCAGGTCTAGGAAGAGGTACTAGGAACGTCTATCGGGCTATCCGGAAAGAGGTTCGCCCTCTGACTCAGGATAGATCTTCCCACGACGATATCGAACGGATATTCGAGATCGTCAGGAGAGGGCAAATCAGCGACACGGTCAAACAGTTCATCAAGAGCGCGGATTAGATTGCAACTCTACCCGCTCAAGTCCAAACTCGTTTTACCCGGCGATTCGATTACTGTTAGACTCACTGAAGCACTCGCTTCTGCCAAACTGGGAGTGAAGAACGGAGATATAATCGCCATCGCCAGTAAGGTTGTTTCTCTGTCTGAAGAGAACGTTGTTTCTCTCGCTGAGGTCAAACCGTCGATTTCTGCCAGAAGACTTGCCAGTCGGTTTGGAATGCCTCCCGAGTTTGTTCAGGTCGTGCTCGATGAATCTGATGCCGTCTACGGTGGGGTTCCGGGGGTTCTTCTCACACTCAAGAATGGGGACGCGGTAGCGAATTCGGGTGTTGACCGGAAGAATGCTCCTAGCGAAAGCGTTGTTCCGTGGCCGGTTAATCCGCAAAGATCCGCAGAGAAAATTCGAAGAATCGTTAGTCACAAGTTCAGAAAGAAGGTTGGCGTTGTTATCGTGGACAGTCGCGTTACGCCTCTGCGCCTGGGCACGATCGGGCTGGCAATTGCTTGCTCGGGATTTCAGCCGGTGAGGGACGCTCGAGGAATGACAGACTTGTATGGACGGAAGGTGCTGATGACGCTCCAGTCTCTAGCAGACGGGATCGCTGGTGCAGCCCATATGCTGATGGGGGAAACGCGCGAGACTATACCTTTCGTACTAGTTCGATCGGCCCCGGTCAAGCTCGCTGGCAAACGAGCAGGCTCGATGACGCTCCCGGTGAAAGATTGTCTCTACATGAGCCAGATGCCCAGCCCGATGCTGGAAAAACCGCTCTTGCGTCGCGAGGGTCAATCACTAAGACCCCCCTCACCCAGAGAATGTCTGCTGTCTGGCATTGATTATGGGCGAGACAGATGATTCAGGGCACAGACCATGCTTGGATCGGATCGTGTTTTGTCGAGGCGTTAAGAACGATTTAGTATGAAAATAAGGGGAGACCTTCTAGAATCGATATCAGGGCTGATAATGGGCGATTTGGTCCCTCTCAGAGATTGAAGGGGTGCGGTGTTCATGGTTGAGCCGGGGTCCCTTCGGACCTTTGCGAACGGAGAATTCAGAGAGCTCTACTTGAGCATCGGCATCTGTATGCCGTTTTCCCTAGCGATTTTCCTCGCCGCTGTATACCCTGCGTCCGCATGCCTCACTATCCCTATCCCTGGATCAGTGGTCAATACGCGCTCAAGTTTGGCCGCTGCCTCGGGCGTACCATCAGCTACGAGACACATTCCAGCGTGAATACTATACCCCATTCCCACACCGCCTCCTTGATGCACGCTCACCCAGGTCGCACCGGCCGCCGTATTCAGGAGGGCGTTTAGTATCGGCCAGTCTGCGATCGCATCGCTACCGTCAAGCATCCCTTCAGTCTCTCTCCGAGGAGATGCAACGCTGCCGCAATCGAGATGATCCCTTCCAATCCAAATTGGTCCAGCAAGCTCTCCCCTGGCCACCATTCCATTTATCAGTCCACCAAACTTGGCTCGTTCTCCGAATCCCAGCCAGCACACTCTAGCCGGCAGCCCCTGGAACTTCACTTCCTTCTGGGCTTTACGAATCCATCGGGAGAGGCCCTTGTCTTGAGGAAAGATAGAGAGAACCAGATCGTCGATCTTACGAATATCCTCTGGATCTCCAGCCAGTGATGTCCATCTGAACGGTCCCCTGCCCTCACAAAACATTGGCCTGATGTATCGCTGGACAAATCCCGGAAACTCAAACGCATTCTTCAACCCAGCGTCCAAGGCCTGTTGTCGAATATTGTTTCCATACTCGAAGGCCACGGCTCCCCGCCGAGACATAGCGATCATAGTCTTCACATGCGTGTGAATACTTCGACTCGCCTTTTTCAGATACTCTTTTGGATCGGATCGGCGCAGGGAGTCGGCCTCCTCCTTTGAAAGGCCCGCTGGATAATAGCCGTTCAGAGGGTCATGCGCTGAGGTTTGATCGGTCACAACATCAGGAATCACGTGACGCCTCAAGAGTTCCGGGTGCACCTCTGCAGCATTTCCAAGGAGGGCAACGCTACGTGGAACTCGATCTTGCTTCGCCTGCTGAACTATGTCTAGAGCTTCATCCAGATCGTCAGTAAAACTTTGCAAATAACCATAGCGAATTCTTTTCTCAATCGCCTCTTTGTCGATCTCTACCGCCAGCGCAACGCCATCATTCATCGTAACCGCCAAAGGCTGGGCACCTCCCATTTCGCCCAGACCCGCAGTCAACACTAGTCTACCTGCAAGTGTTCCGTGAAAGTGTTCCTTTGCAACAGCTGCGAGCGTTTCGTAAGTACCCTGAAGGATCCCCTGCGTTCCAATGAAGGCCCATGAACCCGCCGTCATCTGTCCATACATTATGAGACCCTTCTGCTCGAGCTCGTAGAAGTAATCCCATGTAGCCCACTTTGGAACAATCATGCTGTTAACAATCAATACCCGCGGAGCCAGATTATGGGTCTTGAACACTGCGACCGGCTTGCCACTTTGAATGAGAAGTGTCTGATCCTCCTCGAGGTTCTCCAGACTCTCAAGCGTTGCCTCAAGCGCATCCCAGGATCTAGCGGCTCGTCCCGTACCCCCATACACGATCAGATGATCAGGGTCTTTGGCTACCTCTCGATCCAAAACATTGTGAAGCATCCTGTAGGCCCCTTCGATCTGCCAGCTCTTGCAGTGCAACTCCGTGCCAGTTATGGCGGAGATCGTCCTTCGGTGTTTCAACATTGAAGAGACTCGAGGCCGTCTCTTTTGCATCAAGGAATCCTCTTACCGTCCCTCACTACCCATTCGCCTCCGATAAGGACATTGTCAACGATCCGCTCACCATACGTGTACCCAATCCATTTGTGACTGGGTACCCGCAAAGTCACAAGATCCGCGTCTTTGCCAACATGAAGGCTTCCTACCCTTTTCTCCAATCCTAAAGCTCTCGCTGCATTGATCGTTATTCCTCGAATTATTTCAGAAGCCTTCATTCGCAGCTGTCGCGACGCCAGGGCAGCCACCGTCAACTGGCCGAGCATCCAGTTGGAAGGGCTGAAGTCGGTTCCCAAAGCAACAGGGAGGCCGAGCGTAAGCATGCTGCGAGCGTCCGCATTCTCCCCGGTTAGCACGCTGAGGGATGACGAGGGCAAGACGACCGGGACAACTTTCGTTTCAGCCATCTTTTCGAGCTGTCTCGTTGGAGAGTGAACCAGATGGTCTGCAGAGGTCGCGTGAAGTTTGTTCGCTATCTCAGCCCCACCACTTTCGGTGAACTGGTCGGCGTGTATCTTGAGCTTCAGACCGAGTTCCCGGGCCTTCCCAAGAATCCTTGCCGACTCAGCTGAGTCAAACGCGCCCTGCTCACAAAATACATCGCAGAACTCCGCTAGTCCCGCTCGGGCAATCTGCGGCAACATTTCGTCGATCACACTCAAAACATATTCCGACGAAGTCTCTCCTGGCGGGACCGCGTGAGCACCCATGAACGTGGAGACAGTGCGACACGGGTGATACTTCTGCAGTCGTTGAATCGTCCTTAGAATCCTCAGCTCGTCATCGTCTCTGAGTCCATACCCGCTTTTTATCTCAACGGTGGTAGAGCCGGATTCGAGACACTTATCGAGTCTCTGTTTCCCAGATTGAAACAGCGATTCCGAGCTGGTTTGACGAGTACGGTTCACAGTCTCGATTATTCCGCCTCCCTTGCGAAGAACGTCCATGTATGAGGCGCCCGCTATCCGGAGCTGAAACTCGGCTTCACGAGCTCCGGCAAAGATCAAGTGAGTGTGAGGGTCAACGAACCCGGGAAGGATGATCTGGTCCTCTGCGTCCATGGTCCTTCTCGCTCGGAATTTTCGTTCGAGGAGATCTGTTGATGCCGCTAGAGTTATCTTGCCCTTGTTTATCGCGACACCTCCATTGTCAATTATACCAAGTCCAGTTTCGGTGTCGGGAGAGTCTATGGTTATGGTCTCGTTCGAGTTCAGGATTAGAACATCGACTTGTTTCTTGACCATGCGGGATTCGCGCCTCGCAGGTTGTATTGTTGATTAAAAAACGGGCCGCTCGTGCTACAGCGTCATTCTTCCATCAACCATTATCGTTTGCCCATCAATCTCGACTGTGGGCTTCGTAATGGTTCCTGAGAATGTGAAACTGCTGTCGTTCTTGCCACCGATACCTTTGTTCGCTCCCACCCCAATCGTCACGGTACCTAGAGAGAGCTCGTCAGTTGTGTATCCGATTAGATCCACTTTGGGGTTTAGTCCTATAGTAAACTGGGCTATCCTATCCCTGTCGCCCTGAGTTGCCTCGAAGACCTCGCGGAAAACTTCTTCGTACTTCCTGGCTCGGAATTCCTTGATCCGACCTTTCTCGAAATCTAGTCTTAGCTCCTGAATTAGTCTCCCCTTCAAGGCACGGGGCACATCGTAAACTACAGTTCCTCGGGCTGATTCTTCCAGCGGTGCGACCTCAACCTTACCTGAAGGCAGTTGTGTTGAAACGAGCCCGCGTTCCACGTCGGCTTGATCAACAATCCCATCCTGAACGTGAACGGGTCTCTTCGTTATCTCGAACCTCACGTCGGTACCTCCTCTAGATGTGATGTGCACTTTGCTCCCCCGTTCTAGGCGGAGCGCTACTTTTCTTCCCAGTTCCGCAAGTTTTGGGTAGTCAACCCTGATGGCTTCTTCGGTCATTTTCAACCAGCGGTCATAGTCGAAGCCGTAAGCTTTAGCACGTTGCTGTGTAACGTGACCCAGAAGGAGTTCGGCTGTCCGAACTTTTTTCTCGAAAGTTTTGTCGAGGACGGGTTTGTCTCCTTCGAAAAGGATCTCTAGTCTTGAGGCGGGTACGTCGCGGAACTTGGAAGGATCTTCAGGACCCCCAAGCGCAATCCAGACGGTTACATTGTCGACAGCACTGAGAACGTGGCGAGGGATCTTGCGCATATATTGTTCAGGAATCTCAGCAAGGGTTCCCCACCATAGCCGATCGGTGTTGAGTGTGATGAGGGGCTTTGCGCCTGTCCGATAGCACTCAAGAGCTATCTCACTGGCTAGGTCGATGGTGTGTTGCCAAGTTTCAATGAGGACCATGTCATCTTCGTGAACCCTCAGACAAGTGTGAACGACACGCTTTGCAATGCTGTCCTCAAGCAAGAGAGTTATCGGCTAGTAACGTGGGGAACCCTGCCGTACATAAGCGTTCAATGGTCGCGTGGAGTCTCGTCACTACCAAACCGGGGCGGCAGGTGTCACGCAATCGATCTTGTTGGATGTCACTCGGAGAGACCGAATCCTACAACTACGAGTGAGTGAAAACGACGCGTTAACTCGCTGACCTGCGGCTTATAAAACACAGTTGCGGATTGTCTTGATTGCTGAAATTCCGCAAGGGTTCCATTGTACTCTCCTAGAATGTTGGAAACCGCGTATTCTTCGTTAGGATCTCCTAGCAATGTGAACGCGCCGGGTCCCAGCTCCCTCCTTCGCAACAAGACAAGGGGAAGCCTGACCTTGTCACGCAACGCATCTGGCAACCCGGCACTCAAAGCCTCAACTTCACTTTTTTTCATATTCGCTTTCTCTCCGCCTACTGTTGAGACAGACGGTTGCTCCTCGGCCAACAGTTCTCTAATGGTTTTCCGATTCTTCGGGAGATGCGTGTTGAGCTTTCGCAATTCGTTTTGCAGCATCACATCGAAGAAGCCGTCTCGATCCACGGGATATGGCCTTTTCTATTTCCTGCCTCGAACCATGCAGTGGTCCTTCTCGAAGGGATCTAATCGAACCATTTCTTCTATCGTGTTTCCCCTCTTCTTCAAAGTCTCAGCCTCTTGGCGAAAAATCGCGTTTGGATCTTTAGTCACGTCAATGCTTCGGGCTTTGATTGCCATGAGGAACTCGTTGCCTGGATCTAGAAACGTGTCAAGGTTTTCGGCCAATATTCTTGCTTGGTCTGGCTGTGCGATGTCGCAATACGCTGAGTCAACTTCGGAGACGAGGGTGCGGTATCTGCTGGGAAAGCGAGCGTCCTCAAAGATTGGTACGGTGTTGATCCTGTTTTTTGACACGTTGTTAACTAGGTCCCTGAAGGATCTTTGCGCAAATTCAACGCAGTATACTTTTCCCTCGCGCCCTACGATGTCACTTACGTGGCTGACGGTCGTTCCGCTTGCGGCTCCCAAGTATAGGACCTTCGACTTTTCCCTAATCGGGATCTTGTGAAGTCCCTTCATGATAGCGGCTGCGAGCTTACTCCGAAACGGGTCCCAGATCCGATACTCTTCATCGCCAACTTTGACGATTTCCTCGCCGTAAACGTTCTCTCCCGGGGCCAGGCTGCGGGTACCTAGTCTCTCTTCCCCTTCCCCCCCGATCAGGTAGATCCCTTCGAACTTTTTGTGGGGGTGGACGCCATTGCGTGGCATGCTTCTTCTTGGGGGGTTGTCCTTGATAACGATCTTTGAGATCGCCTAGCTTCTTCTCCAGCGCAATTCGCATCTTGTCACCCTCGTTGGATCCGCCGAACGCATCCATTCGAGCGGCAATGGCGAGTTTCCCTGCAACTGCGCGGGCAATTCGTCCTCTCAGCCATCTCGGGGACTGGTGGATGGCGGCGTATTGGAATATTATTCCATGCTTCGGAGGGCGAGCTCCAGTTTTCAGGGTTCGGAACAGAGCCTTTTCCGCACCGAGCACTTGTATCGTGCTGGCCGGCATCTTACCGACGTTCTCTAAGCCTCCAGCCATCGAAAGGATCTTGGCGGAAAGAACTGCACCTAGAACTCCTGTCATGTTGGGGGCTACCTCCAGCATGATCTTGTCAGTGTACTTTTCAGCAGTCTCTCTCAGCTTGTACATTTGAAGAACCGTCCCGCAGACTTCTTGAAGCCATAAGAGGTCGGGTTGAGGGAGATCTGCTCCTGAGGATTTCTGGGCTGCTTCCGAGATGATCCGTGCCCGTTCTTGAGGTATGCCCATTTCGACGAGGGACTCTTGGGAGAACGAGTCGCGTGTGCCAAGGCTTTGGACGAGCCGAATGTAGCTGTCATGTTTTTCAACGAGCCTGTCTAGCTCAGGAAAATGTAGCCCATACCATTCTCGTATCCGACCTGCAAGCAGGTTCAGTACCTTGTCCAGGTCCTCGATGCATCTGACGGTCTGGATCGCGTAAAGGTCACGCTTCGTACCGGTCTCCGCAATTGATGCCTGTGCGATTTCCATCGACACATCATGAACAAGTTTCTCGTAATCGTCCTTTGACTCCACGATTCGGAACCGGACAAGCATATTGGGCAGCCGATTCCGCAGCTTTGAGATCGTTTCGTCCCTTTCGTCCAGGACGACTTCCGAGGCCAAAAATGCGCGCAGGATTCTCGCGAGATATTCATTGTCTACAGTGAGTTTTTCCAGGCCCATCTGGGATAAGCGGTTCGCGAATTCAGAGAATTCCGGGGGTAGTTGTCCCTGGCGAACTTCGTTCAGTTTGACGGCAGCGTCTTTGGGGTTTCGGGGGAAGAGGGCTTTCTCGGCAATCTTGCCAGTCTTTTCCAGCAGGAAGAGTCCGGCCGGCGAATCGACCAGGTAGGCCTTCAAGATCGCTCGCTTATCTTGGTTCTGTCGATCTTGTAGCGCTGGCATGGTGCGAAGATAATTAACGTGGCACAGGTATACTGTCTCGGCAGCATTTGGAACCTGACCTATCGGTGGAGTTTGCTGGTATAAAGCTCCCCAACCCCACGATTCTCGCTTCCGGAATTCTTGGTGTT
>VBAX01000039.1:0-7498 GCA_005883075.1 Candidatus Bathyarchaeota archaeon
CTCTATTACCAGATTTCCCGCATCGCTTTTTCAAGAAAGCCCAGACAAGAACCACCTTCTGAAGGAGGCGGTGTTCAGCTACTTTACTAGCCATCCCCCGTGGCTGTTTTATTATTGAGGGGAGTGTCTGAGCAGCCCCTTCCTCGAAGAGGGAACGGTTAATCCCTAGCGGCTCTCCGGAGGACTGGTCCCCGGCTTGACTCGGTCAGTGATGATTATCGGCCTGATTGGTGGTTCTCTCTTCCTCTTAGCTGGGTTCTTGTCGCTTCTTCCGTGGGCGGTGAGCGGGTCTATCGCTGGTGTCTTGCTTGGGAGCTGGTTTGGGGGAGAGATCAAGAAGCGGCTGGATAGGGTGAATGAGGAGGGGAAGGAGACTAGGGTCATTAGGTTCAGGAAGAAAGCCTTGCTTGAGGATAATGTGTCGAAGATGAGAACTGCGGGGTGGGAGCCGAGATGGGAATCGTACCGCGAGACTCAGACAGGCCTTCTAGTCCGCCGGATCATATACTCGGTCGTAATGGAGAGAAAACAACGAAAACTCGAACGCAGAAGGCTCAGACAGCTCTCGAAATTCCTATTCCCAGGCAAGAATCTACTAAGCGGATCCCAACGATCTTCAACCCGAAGTATGTAGTCCACCCAGACAACCGCTTCTCCAAGATTGTAGAGATAATCAGGGACAACTGGTGAGCCTTGCCAATTCGGTATACAGTCGCGGATCACCGCTGGTAGCCCGGGGGAGATTCGAACTCCCGTCGACGGGTTTCTTCCCTATAGTAACGGTCCAAAGCCCGTCACTGGCCGGGCATGCACGCCCTTGCTAGTCCGCTACACCACCGGGCTACAATCGACCTCGCGATCGATTAATCCAATAAGCCTTCCCCGATTTCTGAACCCGTGAACTAGAGAAGGGAATCTAGAGCTTCATGACCTGTACGTGTGGTACGCCTGCGATCGATATTACAGCGTGCGGGTGGACCAGCCCTCTTTCAATTGCTGCCCGGACAATGTTTTCGCCGACAAGGTTGAGAATATCGGCTCCATCCAGCAACACAAGTGCTTCCAAGAGGTCTACAGCCGCGTTTCCGTAGAAATTGGTCTGCAGTGAGAGTTTCAATTTGCCTTCTCGAAAGATTCTTCCAAGCAATTCTTTGTCGCAACAAGCGACCATCGTGCCCTTCTCTGTCTTGTATGACCGGGCATAGACGAGGCCCAAGAAGTCAGCCCTCTACGTTGTGAGAATCGAGGACCGCGCACCGCACGCCTCGCACACGAGGAAGGACAACCTGTCGCGACGCTCGACCCTAGTATCCGGTCTATGACATACTGGGCAGATGACGAACCTGTTTGAGTAGGCTCCGATTAGCCTGTTGATAGTTTCTCTGGAAAACTTGCCCTGGAAGTAGCCCTTGCCACCCTCGAAAGAGCCTGCTGTAGCCATCTCTTTTGCCAAGTATTTCAGAATCTGAAGGGGATCTCTGTCCAAACGGTCAGCGACGTCAGCGAAGTTGTGGACTATGGTCCGGGCCCCAATTACCGATACAGATGCGATGGGAAGCTCGAATCGCTCCCCGGTCGACCCAGGCTTCGTAATGCCTGCCAGTGCTCTGTCAAGCAGTTGATCATAGTTGTCCGATGTGGTGACCCTAACTACAGTACGCCCTTACGGGTATTTCAATCGTTTCCAAGAGCAGACGCCTAGGCTTTCTTCACCCAATAACCAATCAGAGGCGTGGCGGCGGTCATTTGGATAGGACTATAGGGTTCTTCGAGGAAGATATTTCTACGGTATGTCGCAACAGCTAAAGATACGAGCGCCACTCATACTAGGCCTTCTTGGGAGCATCGTTGGACTCCTTTACTCCTACGCTGTGATGAGTGATAATGGATACGCATGCTCACTGTGCAGCACTGATGCTGACTGGTCTTTCGTACAAACCTTCATTGGAACGCCGTTGATAATAGGCAGCGCAGTCGGACTTGCAGCTTGCATTCTCTATCCGGTTGCTAGGAAACCTAGCGGAATATTCTTACTTTCGGGAGCCATTCTCGCTTCTCCTCTTCCCTTGATCATCGCGGGCGGTTCCTGGCCAAGTCTTGATTTTCTGCTACTCTCTGTGCTCTATTTCGCACCCAGCTACTTCGCAAGTCTATTGTTGTTTCTTGGAGGGTTGCTAGCTTTTCGGAAGACTCGTCGCATAATCAAGAGCCTACACGACGGCGGATGGATACCTTAGCTTAGCCAATGCATTCAACGACAACGTAGCAGATACAATTCGCCGCAAACACTTATCACAACCGGGAAGGCAAAACCCGAATTCCATTCTGGACGAGGTGGAAAAATCTGGGAAGATGGGTAGTCTGCTGTGGATGGCCGTATGTCAACGATCGTCCCCATCTCGGAACCTTCACCCAGTTACTGTCCGCGGACGTTTACGCACGTTACCTTCGACTGAAGGGCGAAGATGTTGTCATGGTCAGCGGGAGCGACGAACACGGCACTCCCATCGAGGTGGAAGCCATCAAACGGGGCGTACCACCGCGCCAGCTTACGAACAAGTACCACAAACTCATCGTCCAGCTTCTGAAGGTCTTCCAGATTGAATTCGACAATTATACTCGAACCGAGAGCCGAATTCATAAAAAATTCGTACGGGACTTTTACCTCAAAGTTGAGAAGAACGGCTTCGTCTACAGCCAAAAGATAACCCAGCTTTATTGTCTCAACGACAAACGCTTTCTCCCAGACCGTTTCGTCGAGGGAGAATGCCCTTACTGCCACAACCCAAACGCACGCGGGGACCAGTGCGATAATTGCGGAAGAGTCCTCGACCCGAAAGACCTCCTCAACCCGCGTTGTGCCCTCGATCACTCGACCCCGATTCAGAAAGAATCGGAGCATTGGTTCTTCGATCTTCCCAAACTCTCTGAGCCGCTTCGAAAATACATCGAGACAAACCCCAATTTTCCAGAAAACGCACGAAACTTTAGCCTGGGCTGGATTAGAGACGGGCTCAAACCACGCTCACTAACCCGCGACAACGCCTGGGGAATACTGGCACCATTCAAAGGAGCCAAAGGAAAAACCATCTATGTCTGGATGGAAGCCGTCCTTGGATACGTTTCGGCAACAAAAGAATGGGCTGAAAAAAAGAAGAAGCAGCCATCCTTATGGAAGAAATACTGGTTTGACCCGGAAAGCCGCAACGTCCACTTTATTGGAAAAGACAACATTCCATTTCACGTCGTAATCTTCCCAGGGTTGCTCCTAGCCACCAGGGAGAACTACGATCTGCCCTGGGAGGTCTCCTCATCAGAATACATACAGCTCGAAGGGCAGAAATTCTCCAGAAGCAGAAAGATCGGCGTCTGGATGGATGAGGCCGTTGAACTAGCAGGGCCGGAATACTGGCGCTACGCGTTGATCAGCCTTAGACCCGAACAGAAAGATACCAACTTCACTTGGGACGAGTTTGAGAGAAAAGTCAACACCGAGCTAAACGATGTTCTGGGCAACTTCGTTCACCGAACCACATCATTCATTCAAACATACTACAAAGGAAAAGTTCCAAAATACTCAGTAAACAAGAAGCAACATGCGAAAATCCTAGCAACACTAAGCTCTAGTCTCTCGAAGGTAGATGACCGGCTCGGACACTTCAGGCTGAAAGAAGGTCTAGAGCAGGTCGTCGAACTCGCAAGGGAAGGAAACCGGTACCTCAATGAACACGAGCCGTGGCGCCTCTACAAGGCAGACGTTCACGCTTCAGGCGAAATCCTCGGCGTCTCGATACAGATCGTAGCAAGCCTTGGCATACTTCTCCAGCCTTTCCTACCTTTAGCATCCAAGAAGATCTGCCTGAGCTTAACGGGAAAAGCAAACCTTCCCTGGAGATCCGCTGGACAGGCAATCGTCAAGCCTGGAACGAAGGTTCGCCCTCTCCAACCCTTGTTCCACAAAGTCAACGCTGACAAGCTTCGAGCTGAACTAGAGAGCATCAGAAGTAGGACTCCAATTGAAGCTGAAGCTTGACCTACATGTTCATACCAGCAGATCGACTGATGCATTCACACCACCCGAGCAACTACGAACTATTTGCACAGAGCGGGGACTTGATGGTCTAGCGATAACAGACCATAACGTTCTCGCTCAGGATTTGGACGACGAACTTGTGATACTCCCTGGGATCGAGATATCGTCGCGAGACGGACATATCATCGGACTCGGGCTGTCAGATGCGATTCCTCGGGGACTTTCGGCAGATGAAACAATTCGGAAAATCCGAGAACAGAACGGGGCCTCGATCATCCCGCATCCCTATGACCTATTCCGGTCCAGCGTGAGACCTCATCTTTTGACTGTTCGTCCGGATGCCATCGAGGTCATCAACTCTTCCAGTTTCCTCCATTCCGTGACATGGAAACGCGCACGAAAATTCGCAGAGAGTGAAAACTATCCTATGACAGCTGGAAGCGACTCGCACATACCCCAAACAATTGGACGAGCCTACACTGAGATTGAATGCGGATCAAGGGATACTGGGTCTATACTGGCTTCGCTAGTATCCGGATCGATGAGTCCTGTTGGCCGTTCTGTTCGGGCAAATGAACGCTTTCGGAAGATGTTCTATCGGAAGCGCGAGAGAGCTCAGTCTCTCCGAGTCTGACCTTGTTCCATTTGGTAAAGCGGTACTGAGAGTGTTGCTAGCCCGTCGCCCTCTTCCTGGCCGTATTCTGCGTCATACAGTTCGATGAAGTCGGTGAACCCGTTTAGCGCGGTCCCATAAGCGTAGCCTGTTAGAAAGAGGCATACCGAGGGCTCTGACCGGGTGTAGACGCTTCCGTGAATGAAAGCGAGATCATGTCCAACCAAGGAAACCAACGCATCGTATGATTGGGCAAACTGGGCGGTGCTAAGTGTGGCGGGTCCTCGATAGAGAAGTAGCGCTCCCTTGGCATTTTTCAGAGGGAGATTCGCCGATGGCGTTCTCAAGGCCTGAATGACAGAGGATTGAAGCGTGTCCCCCGTTCTAAGCATAAAGTTGCAGACTGTGGCAAGGTCTCCTTTCGAGAGAATCTCAAGAATATCCCTTGCTTCGACGTCTTCTGCCCCTGATAGTAGCTCGGTGAGACTCCTAACAGCGATACTTGCCGTCTCGTCAGTGCTTCTTGTGGCGGTGCTTAGATAGCCTCGGTCAAGCCCATTGTCTATGACGATGGTGCAATCGCAAGCATCAACCATTCTCTTCAGCCCTCGTAACGCGATGAATCGACGTTCTCTCTCATGAATGAAGGGAATCGCTACGACGGATACCACTGGACGAACCGGGGTCCGTGACCTTTGAGCGATGATTGGCGCGCTTTCTGTGCCAGTGCCGCCTCCGAGTCCCGTGACAACGATTGTAAAGTCAGAACCATCGGTGTAGGCTGTGACTCGGTGAGCAGCGGACTGGAATGTTCTTTGGTCATCTCGCCTTGTTACCAATCTTGTGGCTGTTTGGCCGGCCGTCTGGTCTAGGAAGACCTTGTTTCTCGCCAAGGATCGAGAGAGTTGTCCCCTGTCGGTGTTAACCGCTACGCAACGGCTCGGACTGACTCCACCCCCTATCGCGTGACTCAACAGATTGTTCCCCGCACCGCCTACTCCAACAACAGAGACTCTGAGCGCCGGGTTCGTGAGCCGCTCGTCAGAAGAGATTTCTTCAGCAGACAAATCAATCAATACAGTTGGGAAGGGAACGATCATATATCGTAGAATGACTAAAGCGTATTCAAATCGTAATACGAAATGATAGATTGCTTCGGCGTACTAATAAGTACACCTATCAATCGTTGGTTGAACCAGTCAAGCGCTCTCTCCCTGGATATGCTGTGCCTTAGGCAGAAGTGTTCGGTCGTTCGGGTTCGTCATTGAGTGTTATCTCGAGCGTTGGGATTGTTCCATTTGAGCGTAAGTGTCTTGGGATGTGAAGCCTTCACCTCATCGATTCTTCCGACCGAAGTGTTGTGCGGAGCACTTCGAAGTTTTTCAGGATCGGTTTCGGCCTCTTTTCCAGCCCTGATGAATGCCTCAACAAGCTCGTCGAGATCGCGGAGACTCTCAGTTTCTGGCGCTTCGACCATCATCGCCTCCTCCACAATCTGGGGAAAGTAGACTGTCGGCGAGTGAAGACCCCAATCGAGCATCCTTTTACCGATATCCAAAGCTCGGACGCCCGTCTGTTCACTGATCCTCTTCGCGCTCAGGACGAACTCGTGCTTCCTCCGTGGACTGAAAGGAAGTTCAAACTTGTTGTGCTCGAGAACTTTGGCAAGGACGTAGTTTGTGTTCAATACTGCAGTTTCAGCCACGGCCTTTAAGCCATCAGGGCCGAGGCTAATGATGTAGGCGTAGGCTCTTACCAAGACACCGATGTTGCCGTGGAACGCGGTCACCTTCCCAACAGAATGCGGCACCTCGTAGTCGAAGAAGTATTTCTTTCCGTCAAAACCAACCAGTGGAACGGGGAGAAACTGTTCGAGATCCCTTCTAACGCCTACCGGTCCGGCGCCCGGTCCGCCGCCACCGTGAGGAGTCGCAAAAGTCTTGTGTAGATTGAGATGAACAATATCGAATCCCATGTCCCCCGGTCGAACCTTCCCCAATATCGCATTGAAGTTCGCTCCATCGTAGTACAGTAGACCCCCCGCGTCATGAACCGTTTCCGCGATTTGGAGAACATTTTTCTCGAAAATACCGAGCGTGTTCGGGTTGGTTATCATTAGACCTGCCGTTTTGGGACCTGCTACCTTGCCGAGAGCCTCAAGGTCCACCGTGCCCTCGCTGTTTGATGGGACGACTACAACGTTGAATCCGGCCATCGCTGCACTGGCGGGGTTTGTTCCGTGGGCAGAGTCCGGGATTATCATTTCGCGCCGCTGTTCCAATTCTCCCTTCGATCTGTGATAGGCACGCGTGATGAGAGCCCCAAGGTATTCTCCAGCTGCACCGGCAACAGGCTGGAGAGACATTCGACTCATGCCGGTAATCTCTGCAAGGAACTCGTCCAGCGTATGCAGTAGTGCCAGGATTCCCTGCACTGTCGACTCGTCTTGCTCGGGATGTATCTTCTCCAGTTTAGGATTCTGAGCTATCGCTTCGGATACTTTCGGGTTGTACTTCATCGTGCAACTCCCGAGAGGATAGATTCCTAGGTCTACCGCAAAGTTCTCTTGCGAGAGACGCGTATAGTGTCGAACCACTTCCGGCTCTGAAACCTCAGGCAACGGAGGCAGCCTATTTCTCAACAGAGTTTTAGGAACGTTATTCCAAGGGTCAGGCCCGACAGTCTTCCGCTCGACGCTGCTCGGTCTTGCTGGATTGTGTCCTTTCTTACCAGTTCCCGATCTCTCTATGAGGAGTGGTTCGTCCCACTTTGCTTGGTGGAACAAGTGCTATGCCTCTAGAAGTTTTTCGATGAGGAGCCGAAGCTTGTCAATCGCTTCGCTGCTATGGACT
>VBAX01000039.1:7535-22229 GCA_005883075.1 Candidatus Bathyarchaeota archaeon
CTTACCGCCGTGAACTCCATGGTCGAGCAGTGACTTGTTTAGTCTGGCAAGGGTTCCCTTCGCGCCTTTGAACGAGACAACAAACTCTTGATAATGAGGACCCTTGAAACGGGGAACGACGACGCCTGGTATCTCGCTGAGCATCTTGATCGCGTAGCTCGTCTTGACGAGAATGCTCTCGAACAGCTGGCGAAGACCTTGAGGACCGAGGAGGGAAAGATAGACAGCTGCTCCTATCGCAAACAGAGCCTCATTTGTGCAGATGTTAGATGTAGCCTTCTCCCGGCGAATGTGCTGTTCCCTAGTCTGAAGGACCATGCTGAATGCTCTCTCCTTTCCATCGAGAGTTGTAGTCATACCGATCAATCGGCCCGGTAGTTGACGAATCAGGTTCTCTCCCCGACACCCGATGATACCCAGTGCAGGTCCCCCGAAGTTCATCTCGGTCGATATCGATTGGCCCTCTGCTATCACGATGTCTGCTCCATACTCTCCTGGAGGCTTCAATCCTCCCAGCGATACAGGATCAAAGCCCACAATCGACAGAGTCCCCTTCGCATGACACATCGAGGGAACGTTGACGACCTCCGGATCCAAGACGCCAAAGAACGAGGGAACCTCGCAATATACCGCAGCGGTGTCCCGATCGACTTTGGCTTGCAGGTCGCCTTTTTCCAGCCCCCCTGTCTCTCTATCGTATCTGAAAGTCTCGATTCCGATGCCTGCCGGTTCCGTGTAGTTCTTCAAAACCGAGAACTTTCCAGGATGCAAACCTTCGGGCACCAGGATCTTCTTCCTTCCCGTGGCTCTAGACGCCATCCTAGCGGCTTCGCCCAGAGCCGTCGACCCATCGTACAGGGAGGAGTTGACAGCGTCCATCTGGGTAAGGTCAGCGATCATGGACTGGAATTCGAATAGGGACTGGAGGAGTCCTTGGGAGATTTCTGCCTGATAGGGAGTGTAAGAGGTCTGGAATTCGGTTCTTGCAAGGATAGCCTTGACTGCCGCGGGAAGATAATGATTGAAGATGCCCGCCCCTAGGAAGACAGGCATATCACTAGCCGATTTGTTATCGGCCAGCATACGATCGATACGGTCCCTGACTTCCTGCTCTGAAGGCAGCCAGTCCACCTTCAACGGACGATTCGTTCGAACCTGACCTGGAATGTCCGAGTATAGCTCGTCTATGGAGGCGACTCCGATGGCCTCGAGCATGATTTTTCGAATCGGCGCGCTTGAGTTGGGGAGAAAGGGATGGTCGAATGTCGCCATCGGGATTCTTTATCGCGGTCGGTTTCCGACTACTGATAATCCTTCGCCTGAGGAAATCATTTCTTTTATAATCGGTTCCGATGACCCGATGTTCATGCTCCCTAGCGGGTGGGAGGTTACCACTGCCGTCCTATTTGCGATCGTATCGTTTCCAGCCTCCCTAGTTCTCACTCGCTTCTTCATGAAAATGAACGCGAAGAGTGGAATTGTTGGAATAGATGTTCACAAGTTGAGTAAGCCAAAGATTCCTGAGATGTGCGGCGCATCAATACCTATCACGTTGATACTCTTGTCTGCGGTGTTCGTGCTTATCGGTGGGGGGAACTCGCTCATGATGCTCGCCTTCTCCCTGGTCGTCGGGTCCGCAGCAGTCGTGGGGGCCGTGGATGACCGACTAAAGATGAGGGGTATCTACAAGCCTCTGCTCACTCTACTCTGCGGTCTACCAATAGTAGCCCTAGGACTACTCTATCCTGATCAAGTGTACAACCCCACACTCCAAGTTCCGATCTTCGGAGCCTTCCACCTGCCAGTCATCTATCCGTTGAGCATCCCTGTCGCCATCTCAGTGACCTCGAACACGACGAACATGCTTGACCCACTGAATGGAACCATGGCTGGAGGCGTCTCAATAATCTCTGCGGCCCTGCTCATGGGAGTCCTCATCACGGACCCCGCTCCGAGCTCAGTCTTCCTCTACGCTTCTCTACTCTTCGCCGCTCTGGGTTTCTTCTACTTCAACCGGTATCCGTCCAGAGCCTTCGCTGGAAACGTGGGACAACTATCAATTGGGGCAGCGCTGGGCGCGATCGCTATACTCAGCAGGAGTGAAATAGCGAGCATAGTTGCCATGTTTCCGAACATCCAGAATTCCTTCTTCTTCCTGTCAAAAATCAAGAGGTTCACCGAGCACAGAGCACTGAGCGCAAAACCAACAATGTTGCTCGATGATGGCCGTCTTGCATCGTCATCAGATCCCAAAGCGCCACTGACTCTTGTTAGGACCCTGCTGGTTGGTCGACCGGCCAAGGAGTCTGAGATCGTGTCGACGATATTTGGACTCTACTTAATCTCGGCAACACTAGCATTTATCACGCTGATCCTGATAGGGTGAAAGAAACTGAACCAGCGGGCTACTGCCTTACAGCTCATCGTATTCGTTACCCAGTGGGGGCTGATGATACTCGGATTTGGAATCCTTGCCCTCCTCGTAGCACCTCTTCGCATACAGTCGGACCCAAGTCTCGGCCGCTATTTTGACGCAGCCGTAAAGGCCATGATAGCGCTGGTTTTGTCGATTTCCTGGCTATTCATCTGGGACCGACAAGTCCGCTTGTATTTCTACAGGAAGAGAGAAGGTGCCACAGAACCTGTCTAGGAGTAGTCTTCTGCCCCCCATTTCCGGTCTACCACCATTGTGAACCCCATGTCGGTATTCTTGGTGAACCACAGGTTCGCAGGCAGTGCATTGAAGGCCTTGGTTGGTGGAATCTTCTCGCCCAGACATATCTTTGCGACTAGCCATGGAAAATTCCACTCTGGATGACCCAATTTCAAAGATGCCAGGGTAAGATAGTGAACGTTGGTCGTGAACCTGCAGTTGATCTCGGTCGGACACGGAACACCGCTCTCATCTCCCTTTAGATCGACACAAAATATTCCATGAGGATTCTTGGATACAGCCCTAATCGCGTCTACGGCGGTCGTGTTTATCTTGTTCGAGTGAACCACCCGGTTCAGCTTGGAGGTTCCCCCAGACCCTACAATTCGGTGTCCCACCCAACTCAGACGCTCCCTCACCATCGAGGTTACTAGCTTTCCCTCATTCCAGACAGACATGAAACAGAAGTCTCGATTTGGAAGGTACTCTTCCACGATGAAATCGGTCTTGAGTCCTTCGCCCCAGTGGTATCCGACCCAGTGTTCCACACTCCTCCAGTTCCTGGCCAGACAGCTGAGGCTTCCCCCTGCTCCCTGTCGGGCTCTCACCCAACGGGGAAATGCAATCCTCCTAACCGATAGCCGGGTCCTGCGACTACGAGGCGAGAGAACGATCGGCTCTCTCCTGAGTCCTTTCTTGAACCATCTGGACAATGCTTCGTACTTGTCCTGACATATCTTCACCGCCTCACGATCAGGTAGGAACAGGGAGGCGCGAACTTGGTCCCTGTCCCTCGATATTCGGCCTACTTCTGAGTCGGGCTGAGGAAAGACCATCTCGACACTATCCTTCTTGATGACCTGGTTAAGGCGCGACACGTATCGAGGGCTGGTAGCAGATGGAAGAATGTAGGCTCCGTCGATCCATCCATTGAGTTCAATGCTTGTCTTGTCAACGTCAGTTCCATCGAGGAGGATTTTCTTGCCATCTTTGCTGACACGCAAGCTCCAGCAAACATTGTTGCCAGCGCTACCTCCAGCGCCTGTGACCAGAATGCTCTGCAAAGCGATACCTAGTATCGCGTTTCGTACTTGTATGGGAATAAATAAGTAGGGAGTCTTTCCGGATGCTTAGCAAACTCCCACGGTGCACAATGGTTTCTGCAAATGAAGGCACTCGTACTCGCGCTTCTACTATTGGCATTACTGTCAACCCAGCTCCCCAGTCCAACATTTGCTCAGACAAACTGCACCTTGAACAGTTGCGCTGTCACTGTAAGTAGATCTATTACGACTAACAATTGGGGAGTGACCTTTGTGAGTGATCAGTTCAGTCTAACGACAGGAGCCTCGCCAGTATCCCAGATCACGCTCGGCATACCGTCTTCTTTGGCCAGCCGACTCCGATTCACCCAGGCAGTGGACTCGCAAGCGAATCAACTGAGGATCTCCCCGCCCACAGTAAGGAGCCTCCCCTTGCCCTTAGTAGGTAACTACTCCGAACTGGACATCGCGTTTCCCTCTGCAAAAACCGGCACGTACAGCTTCAACCTCACCAGCGTATATTCCGAGCTATTGAACTTCAATTCAACTTCGAGCAAATACACCTTCGCGTTCGAGCCGTTCCCCCTCACAGATGGGACGTACAACATAACCAGCGCACAGCTTTCAGTAAAAACCGGCGACTGGCCATCTCCGAACACATTCTCCGTCGACGGGACGTTCGCCAGTGCCACTTTCACGGCCCAAACCACTACACTAAAGCCCTACAATACTACCATCGCGACAATGACGTTCTCTTCGACAGGCACCAGCCAGAGCATCCTCGACGTAATCGCAAACCGGACCATAACCCTCGCACAGACTGGCTCGATTCAAGTCACCGACTTTTACGACATAACTAACAAAGGGCACGACCTAGCCACTATCGCTCTGCCTGTTCCAAAGAACGTTCAGAGTGCCATAGCGAGCGACATCATCCCATCAGTCGCAACCTTAACCCCCTCAACTGCGCCCGATGGGACGACTTCGGTATCTTTCCCTCCTAGGTTCGGAACCCTGAAAAACGGAGGCTCCTCTTCGACCAGAATCACCTACTCCCTCCCTACCCAGTCCTACTTGACATCAAAGGGATTAGGGCGATTCGAGTTGAGCTTCCGATTGCTTGACAACGTCAAGTTCTTCGAACCCGTCTTAGAGACGAAAATATTGACTCCAGTGGGATTCCGCCTCGATTCTCTAAGCGGCCAAACATTCACAATATCGGGCAACCAGATCCTTGTGCAGGTCTCTACGGTCACGCCAATGTCCAACCTCTCGTTTACGATGGACTACCAACTTGACCCATTCTGGGCAAGCGTCTCGGCCCTTGGATGGGCTGGACTTGCCGTAGGATCGATCGCGGCCATCGTACTCGCAGTCGGCGCCACCGGGACCGCTGGTGTGACAGTCTCTGGCGCTCCTTCTGAGCTTATTGGAAGGTTCGTAGAATTGTATGATGAAAAATCAGCAATGCGACTGGAAGCGGAAAAGATGGAGGAAGACCTCTCAAGGGGAGCTCTCAACCGCCACGAATACAAGAGAAGAAAGCGCGTCATCGAGCTAAGAATAGCCGAGTTGGACAAGACCTTGGCCCCGATCAAAGACCAATTATCAAAAGCAAATCCGCGTTACCAGGACATGATCAAGAGGCTTGAGCGAGCGGAGGCGGACATCCAAGTAGTCCGAACTACTTCCGCAGACCTCAGAAACCAGTACAGGAGTGCAAGAATAGCTAGAGAACTGTACGAGTCTCTGATATCAGACCTGGCTAAGAGAAAGGAAAAGGCTCAGCAGACAATGGACACCATAGTCATTAATCTTAGAGAGGAGACTAGGTAAGAATCCTCCCCTGGTCCCGCAATAATTGAAAATCCGCGTAGACGAATACGACACATGGTTGGATCAAGAACTCGAGAAGGTTCTGCGCCCTACAAAGAACAAAGCAGGAAAACTCTCTGAAGACACCCGCCGTGCGCTTGATGAAGCCCGAAGTTTCTTCGAAGAACTCTCGCGCAAGGCCGATGGAAACCTTGCCACTAAGAAAGATCCGATCTCTTATCGAGCCGCTAGAGTTGTGGGACGTGTTTCCCGAGACGCCCTCTCCAGCATAGAAAAAATCCAAATCCCACAAGAAGTCAGCTGGGACTCCTTCAAGGTTCTACGGGACAACCTCTCCAACACCGCCCGATCCCTCAGAGAGAGCAGAAACAGTACCCAAAGAGAAATCCACGGGCTATACCTGTTGGATATGCTCTCGTTTTCAGGGGTTGTCGAGAGAATAGCGAAAGTAGGGGAGAAAATATCCCAGTTCCTCGAGGGAGGCGGAGAAAACCTCCAACGTGCAAAGACTCTCACCAGCATTGTTGAGACGATCCGTCAAATCGGAGTGCAACTTGACGAGAAGAAGAAGGAGAGTGTCGAACTTGAACGAACCCGCGAAGGGCTCTCGTCCGCCATAAAGGAGCTGTCAAATGAGCTGGAGAAGATTACGTCGAACGACTCTCTCAAACAAGTTCTGGAGATCGAGAAGGAGCTTCGCAAGGAAAGCAGAGAGTTCAGAACAGACACGCTAACCCATCTCAGACGACCCCTCCGAAAACTCAGAGACCTTTCCCAGCGAGGCGAAATCGCCCTAAGATCTGAGGAAAGAGAAGCACTGGGCGAATATATTCAGTCCCCGTACAGGAGCTTTCTCTCCCGAACCTCAGGACCCTACCTCACCCCTATTCTAACCAACCTCAAGAGTGCTCTGGACTCGGGCAAGATGGGGCTTAGCCATCGAAAGACCACCAGGGTTGTAGGTCAGCTTGACCAACTAACGACAACCGAACACCTAGCACAAAAACAGAGCAAAGGCCGAAACCTTCTAGGTCAACGACAACGACTCCTCCACGACCCGACCTGCAAGAATCTCTATCTAGAGAGGAAAATTGTTCTCAGAAAGATCGACGATGGGAGGAAGGACGAGCTTCAAGCCACCGAGAGACTTCACTTGGCCGAGGAAAAGATGAAAGCGCTGACCAAGCACTTCGAGGAACTCTTAGTTCAAGCAGAATCTAAGACCAAGGAGTACCTATCGCGCGACATTCAGATAGAACGACCGCGACCGTCCAAACAGGTTCCTAGACAATATTGATTCGATAGTCCGGCATTTCCGTAGAGAAGGCTAGGGCATGCGACTCAAGTCACCGCTTATCTTCCGGAGAAGAGAGTTGAACATGTCAGCCGTTAGTGTGCCTGTTTGAGTGTTTCTGGGACTGGGATGGTATGATGCAACGACCTTCCGCCCGTCTCCCAGGTCGACTTCGAGCCCGTGTTCGAACTTTGGAATCTTGGAAGCAAATAGATTGTTCTTTGTCAACAGAGTCATCGTGGAACGAAAAGCAAACTGGCCAAGGCAGAGGATGACTTTGGACTTATTGCAGATCTCCAGTTCAGACTCGAGGAAATGGGAACAGTTCGCCGTTTCTTCGCTCGTGGGTTTATCGTTGGGAGGGACGCATTTTACAGCCGCAGTTATGTAAACTCCTTGCAATTCCAGACCGTCATTTACGTCGACGGAACGAGGCTGGTTTGCGTATCCTGCATCGAAGAGCGCCTTAACAAGGAAGTCGGCGCTCCGATCCCCGGTGAACACTCTTCCGGTCCGATTCCCGCCGTGAGGTGCTGGAGCAAGCCCAATTACGAGAATAGAAGCCGCGATATCCCCGAAACCAGGAACGGGTCGGCCCCAGTAGTTACAACTCAGAAACCGTTTTTCTTCGCACGCGCTACCGACTCGCGATATTCGACCAGCCGGGGACAATCTCGACAATCGACAACTTCCCTATTCAAATCGATGATTTGCCGCTTCGCCAGATTCGAGGTCGCTTTGACGATATCCCCATTCATGAGAGCCAGCTCGCTCATTCTGTTAGATGGTCTACTGCTAGATTAACAAATTCAGTGCAACGTTCGTTGATAAGAGAGTTCAATCTTATCTCTCCATATAAAGCGCGACCCTTCAGTCGCTTATATGAGAGGTCCGAAACCCCGAGGATTATTCCTGCAGAGAGTCAGTGATTCTGATGATATCAGCTCCCCCAGGCGCTTCCATTATCTATTTTCTGCAAATCAATCTCTTAGTAATTATCCAGAATAGAGCCCCCTAGCAATGATCGTTAGCGTACTGAATAACAAAGGCGGAACTGGAAAGACAACAACTGCAGTCAACCTCGCAACCGCAACTGCGATCGAGGGAAAAAATACCCTGATCGTGGACCTGGACCCTCAAGGGAACGCCACAACCGGACTAGGCTTCGAGAAAGCGACCCTCTCTTCAACAGTCTACAACATTCTTTCTCAATCACGGAAAACTGAAGAAGTCCTCCTGAACACTCGAATTGAGAAACTCTCGCTGCTACCGAGCAACTTGGATCTAGCAGGTGCAGAAGTCGAACTATCATCAACCCCCGGCAGAGAGTACGTCCTCAGAGAAGCAATTAGCCCTATCAAAGACCAGTTCGAACAAGTCGTAATCGACTGTCCACCGAACATCGGACTACTCACACTCAACGCCCTCGTTTCATCCGACTTAATCCTCATACCAGTGCAATGCGAGTTCTATCCAATGGAGGGATTACCAACGCTCCTCAAGGTCATGGACCTCGTAAGATCCCGGTTGAAAGCAACTTTTGACTACAGGATAATACTAACGATGTACGACCGAAGAACAGCGTTATCACGCCGAGTCATGCAACAAGTCAACGAAAACTTTGGCGAGCGAGTTCTGAAATCCGTAATCCCAAGATCCGTCAGAATGGCCGAGGCTCCAAGCAAAGGTCTGCCGGGCATACTGTACCGGCCGAGAAACCCTGCATCGGAACAATATCGCGTACTGGCAAAGGAACTGCTTCAGGTCCAACCACTCGCAGCGGCCTAGATCGGATCCAAGGACGATTCGCCACCTCAACGCTGTGTACGAGAAATTCACGGCAAACCCCCTACTTTGTGTTCTATATTCTTCCGTGGCTATGACTCATCATTCGTATCGGGTCTTCTGAAAGTATGTCATTAACATCGGGAACGATTAGAGAACCGCTCTCTTGAGGGACGCTAGAACATCGTCTAGAGTCGGGTAAGTTCTCGCCGGTAGTTTCTCAAGGACTTCTCGCGCTCTCGCCCGCTCTTCCCCGCTCTTGTCATAGAGCTTCCATCCTTGTTCCTCTATGAGTTGGGACTTGGTGGTCGGGAACCTTGCATCTTCCTTCAAGATTTCGCCTAACGATCCAAGCCCGACTTGACCCGTAAGTGAAGGGAACTTTCCAGAATTTAGGAAAGTCTTCAAACGTGCAGCATCTCCATACATCCTGACCCCATGAAATGCCAAGATGCTTTTCTCGAATTTTGGGCCAGAAGCCTTTGTGGCGATGCTTTGAAGCTCGTTGTCGTCAAACTCGTAGATGTTCTCTTTTCCTTTGCCAAACAGCCTACTGTAAAGCATGCTTGAGTCAACCTCAGGGTCTTGTGTAGAAAGGTCAACACAATGTACCGCGTTGTAGTCCCGTAGAATCTTCAACGTATCCTCTGTTGGATCGCCTCCACGAAACTCGATGGCGATACGGGTCTCGCCAAAGCTCGTCGTTGAGAGAAAGTTGTTCAGTTTGGAAGCCAATTCTATATCTCCAACAAGCGCTTTCGGAACTAGAATTGTGAGAACGGTTGCCTTCAGGCGTTTGCAAGTCTTTTCCATGGAATCGATTATGCGGATGGTCTTGTGGGTCAACTCAAACCGATGAAGTTCTGCAAGATCCCTCTGACATCGAACTGAGAACTCGAACCCAGGCAAGACTCTCCTTCGCCAACTCGCTACTGCTGAAGGACTCGGTAGCCGGTAGTAGGTGCTGTTTACTTCCACGAAATCGTACGCTGATGAGTATGCTTTCAACCGGTCGCCATTAGGGATATTGAAGTAGTCCCAACCGCCCGCGCCGATCCGAATCTGACCCATAGCTTCTTGAGACGGTTTGCAGACTCGGATTTAGGCAAGAGGTAGGCGAAGACGAGTCGGTTACTTCTAGGGACGTCCGGGTGGTCGTACCCAGAATGGGTAGGGGTATTCTATCCAACCTCTACCGAGAGCAAACTGAAACACTACACGCAAGTATTTCCGACCGCCGAGATAGATTCCACATTCTATGCGTTCCCACAGCCCGGCACAGTGCTAGGATGGAACAGATTCTCTCCCAAGGAATTCATCTTCTGCGCAAAGATTCCGCAAATCATCACCCATGACAAACTGGCTGAGATCGGTCCTTCTTTGGAGTCTGAACTGGATCGTTTTGCAGAGTTGATGCTTCCACTGAACAACAGCGGAAAGCTTGGGTGTCTACTTCTCCAGATGCCACCCAAGTACAAGTACGACCTGAGTCACCTGGAGAGCTTCCTCTCCATCCTTCCGCATGGCTTCAAGTATGCAATTGAGTTCCGGCACAAGTCTTGGCTTCAAGACTCGACGTGGCCTCTGCTCTCCAAGTACAATGTGGCCTATACGATAGTGGACGAGCCTCTACTCCCGCCTGAAGTTCACATAACCGCTGATTTCGCATACATCCGTTGGCATGGACAAGGACAGCGGCCCTGGTACGATTACCATTACACTGAAGAGGAACTGAAATCATGGATGCCTAAAGTCAAAGAGATCGAACCCTCTGTCAAGACCACGTATGGCTACTTCAACAACCACTTCCATGGATATGCCGTTGAAAACGCACTTAGAATTCTCCAGATGATGGGGAAACTTACTCCAGCTCAAGGAGCCGCGTTCAACAGGGCCAAGGGTCACTTGGAGAAAGGAAAAGGTCCCGAGGGCCTAGGAGAATGGGTCAAAGGAGGCGATGATCGCCCGAAAATTATCGACTTGCTCAGCGCCCTGATGGGTGAATCCAGGCTAGCCCGAGCACTGGCTATCCACGATGAGGAAGTAAACCTCAAGACCGCTACAAGCGAAAAAGTAGTCGCGAAGATTCGCGACTACAATTTGACGATGGATTTTGAGACGAGAACAATAACCCATGATTGTGGAGATTGGGAAAGATCGATCGAAACCCGCCAGCTCTGCAAACATGTAGGCAAGGTCCTGTTGTCACTACCCGAGAAAACGGCGTTGGGATGGGTCACTCAAATTCATGAAGATCCTGAAGCGTGGCACTTCCAAAAGCCAATTGGAAAAACTGTCGCAACATAGGTTACTAGCTAGGCTCCACAGGAAGGTTCTTCTTCGATGACCATTCGTGCCAAGATCCAACATAGTTTCTAGCCCTGTTGTACCCCATAGATCTAAGTGCGTAGAATGCAACGGCCGCGCGAGCGCCTCGGTGACAATATACCGCTATTTCGGAGCCGGGGCGGAGGCCCTTCGATCGAAGTTGTTTCTCGATTGATCGACGATTCCGGAAGCCGCCTCTTTCGTCCAGAAAATTTGTCCATTCAAACCAAACCGATCCTGGAACTCGTCCTGAACGCGGGCAACACTCCCGTTTCTCTGATCCGTCGTATTCTTCCCTACTTCTGACATCCAAAACCAGCCCCGACTGGGACATAGATAGAGATCTCACATTGTTAGCCGTCGCCAGGACACTAGGGTCTGGATGAGCTTTGAACTTAGTTTGGACAACCACCCTACGCTTCTTCTCGACGGGATAGTTGGAATCTCGCCAAGCACGGAACCCTCCCTCAAGCATTAACGGGCTCTGAATTCCTGCGTATTCGACCATCCAAGCGACTCGTGCAGCCCTCATCCCGAATCCTGACTCGTACACGACTGTTTTTTCGTCGCCTCTGAGGCCCAGCCGTCCAAGTTTCGATTCAAGATCGTGTTGGAACACTCTCAGGTTTTTGGCGTCAGTTCCCGGAACGAAATAATGAAAGAGATCAGCATTTCTAGCTCCCGGAATATGGCCTCTTGAATAGGCGTTCCTGGATCGAGCATCCAGGACAACGACGTTCTTGGAAGCTAGGTGTTGCTTCACCCAAGCCGGTGTGACGGTGGCTTTCAGAGCCTTCAGATGTCCTGGGTTCTACTCAGGTTTGAGAATCTGCACCGGGCAGTTAGCGAGTTGCTTGAACCTTTCCGCGTCACTCTCAGAACCGACGATGGTTCCGTAGTGCATGGGGATGGCAAGCTTAGGTTTGATCATTCTAGTGGCTTCACCGGCTTCCTCAGGTGTCATTACATATGTTCCGCTAACCGGTAGGAGTGCTATGTCGGTCTTGAAATTCTTCATCTCTGGGATCGGGTCAGTGTCGCCTGCGTGGTATATTCGAACTCCCTTGACGGATACTATGAAGCCGATTTTTCCGTCTTCTTTCGGGTGAAACGGTTTGCCGGGTTCACGGAATTTGTTCAAGTTGTAAGCGGGAACGGCTTCGAGAGATACATCACCCAAGACAACCCTGTCGCCCGGTTTGACCGCCTTGACGTCCTTGACTTTCAGGCTTGAAAGCTCCTTCTTGCACGCGGGTGTGGTGACGACGGTCGTCTTCTCCGAAGACACTTTCTTGATATCATCTAATGAGAGATGGTCAAAATGCTCGTGGCTGATCAGAAGCACATCGGCTTTATCGGCGAGCGGTCGAATCTTGAAGGGGTCGATGATTATGGTTTTACCGTTCTTAATTCTGAATGAGTCGTGGCCGAGCCAGCTAATCTTTACCCCTTGATATTCGAACAATCGACGCCCCTTTTCTCGAATCTCATCTTACACAATAATTAAGCCTTCTAAAGAAGCAACCGTCCGAGAATACCCATAAATCAGTGGATAAGCGATCTTTGGGAATATACGATGTACGACGTGATCATCATAGGGTCCGGTTCAGCGGGCTACACGGCCGCGGTCTACTCGTGTAGAGCAGGAAGGAAGACCGCGCTCATCGCAGGGTCGATACCCGGGGGCCAGTTGATGCTCACATCCGATGTGGAAAACTTTCCAGGGTTTCCTGAGTCCATACTTGGACCCGAACTGATGGAACAGATGAGGAAACAAGCTGAGCGTTTCGGTCCAGAAATTATCTACGACGACGCTTCCAAGGTGAACTTCAAGTCTAAACCTTTCGAGATTACGGTCGGAAAACGGATCCTTCAGGGAAAAACGGTCATTATAAGCACAGGGGCAAACGCGAAGTGGTTGGGTATACCCTCAGAGACCAAGTTTAGAGGACACGGCGTTTCAAGCTGTGCAACTTGTGATGGCTACTTTTTCAAAGAAAAGGACGTGGTTGTGGTCGGAGGAGGGGACACGGCCTTGGAGGAGGCGACGTTTCTCGCGAACATTACCAGGATGGTAACCGTGGTCCATCGCAGGGATAAGTTACGTGCCAGTCAAATAATGCAAGAGCGTTCCCTGAAGAACCCGAAGATAACATTCGTCTGGGATACGGTAGTGGATGAGATATTGGGAGACAGCAATGTTACAGGGGTCAAGAGTAGAAACCTCAAGACTGGAAAGGTACACGTTCTCAAGACGGACGGCGTGTTCGTGGCAATCGGATACGAACCAAACACTTCGATATTCAAGGGACATGTGGACCTTGACCCCAAAGGCTACATTGTTACCCATAATGAGACTGAAACTAACGTTCCGGGAATATTTGCGGCTGGAGATGTGAGAGATTTCAGATATCGACAGGCCGTCACTGCCGCAGCGGACGGCTGCAAAGCAGCGATGGATGCTGACAGGTTTATCGGCGAACATTACAAAAACTGAGACCTGAATTCTTGAAATGTCCAAAGTGTGACCTGCAGCTCGACTTCGTCGGGCGATACATCGTCCAAGAAGACTTTGAAGCTGGGGCTCCCGCCCAGATCAGAGACATGGAAGTCTGGCAGTGTGATATGTGCAAGACATACTACGAAACCAGCAGGAGCGGGCAGCCTATCCCGATACACTTTATGCAGAGCATGTTCAAGAGGTTAGAGTAGAGGCGGGATACGATGCGGACTCTAGCAGTCCCTGACACTTTCTATCTTGTCCTTCATCATTCTCGGCTTGTCTAGGGGCTGGTCGATCCGAAGAAGCGAGGAAGTTCTCTTTGCACTCATAGACCGCAAGGCCGAGTGTGAAGCCTCAACCGCTCTCAGAATCGTATGAATGTCTTTGGCTTCAAGGATCGTCGCCATGGGGTGACCTGGTAATCAAGCCCCTCGATTTTGGAGATAGCCTGCAGTGCCTGCTGAACATATTTGCCAACACTCGTTCCTGTCCCAACGGGATGGATGCTGAAGTCAGCTATGGAAGACAATTCGTCTTTTCTTCAGACCCCGCACCTTTCACGGGGGCGATCGCGTTCTGTCTGGTTAATTCTTGCGCTAACTGACCAGCCGATTCTGCCGGTCCGGAGCTTTCTGGCGCAACCCGTGAGACTGCTCATACTTCTCGGTCTTGTCAATATCTAGCTCCATGAGCTGGACCGTTGCCTTCTTTATAATGCCAAAAATCTCTTCTAGCTCTGGTCGTTCAAAATCCTTCAGTGAAAGATTCCCGATCCACTGCATCCAGCCTTGCATACTCTTCGCGAGGGTCGAGCAACACAATCCGATACCGTAGACGATGTCTAAGCGGTCTTGAGGATCAAGGTCCGAGATCCGCTTGACCCTGTTCCTTGCCTCTTCTACCCAAGATTTGGGTTCGTCAGACATTTCCATAAATTTCTCACTTGTTTCTGGCTGCGAATCATTGGTCATGCAGAAGTTTCACGGCCTGACTCGGCTCCCAGCTGCCTGTCCATGATTCACGTGGCCTGTCCACACGAGTAAATATTAACGTTACTTGTAACGTTTGGTACACATAACGAGGAACAATCAGTGGGTGCTACCCTTTACGTGGTTCTCCCCTGGAAACTGCCGGGAATGCTAGACCAGTGAAAGTTGCCAAGGCGCCTAGGCTATGGCTGTCCGTTGTTGAACTGGCGGTAGGGGTGTCAATGCTTTCCGTTGCAACAGCGTATGTTTCTCTTGGTGGTGGA
>VBAX01000040.1 GCA_005883075.1 Candidatus Bathyarchaeota archaeon
AGTTGCCATGACCCCTCCAATGGGTCCCAAGAACGAGCTGCATCTTCACTCTATCCTCATCCTTGTCGCATTTCTAGTGCCATTGCTGATCTTCGGAGTGTATCCGCCCCCAATACTAGGGAGCGTGATAGCGCCGACAGTGGAGAAATGGGTTGGAACCATAGTCGGTCCTGGGGCAAGATGATCTAGATTGGCCCTCCTTTCGCTGACGCCGTTTCTCAGCCTAGCAGTGTTCGGACTACTCGCCACTCCTGCTGGCTTTCTTCATTTCAGAAAATCGAAACTCGGTCTCGCGCCCTTTGTCTGTATCTTAGGTCTGGCAATCGCCCTAGTCTCCACAGTATGGCTTGGGTTCACAAGCCCCTCGTCAGTATCCTTCGGGGGATTCCAAGTTGATCTGTTTACTCTGTTCTTCTCGGGAGTCTTACTGATCGTGGCGATCTTCGTGACCATAGCTTCGCTGCAATACATGCGAGAGGATCCCAACAAGGGACCGTTCTTCGGACTTCTGCTCCTCTCGACCCTCGGAATGATTGTCCTGGCAGCCTCAATGGATCTGATACTTCTCTACGTTGGTTGGGAGCTGATGAGCATTCCTACCTATGCCCTGACAGCCTTCAGGAAGAAGGATCCGAATTCCAACGAAGCAGCTATGAAGTTCTTCGTCCTGTCCGCACTCTCCTCCGCACTCATCGTCTACGCTATTTCCCTGGTCTTCGGCGTCACAGGCTCCACCGGGCTCACAGCCATCGCGAGTTCGCTTTCGATGGCCGGACCCGATGTTCGTCCATTCGGGATCCTCGCGATTGTCCTGTTTATCGTTGGGTTCGGAGTGAAGATGGCAGTCGTTCCGTTTCACATGTGGATCCCCGACGCATTCGAAGGGGCCCCCGTGACAATTGGCGCGTTCTTGGCCGCCGGGGCTAAAATGGCAGCCTTTGCCGCGGCCTTTCGGGTGTTTATCGTAGGGATTTCGACTTTCAACGTTGATTTCTACTCGACCTTTGCGATTGTAGCCGTAGTGACAATGAGCGTCGGAAACGTTGCCGCTCTCATGCAGAAGAGCTTCACACGACTACTCGCATATTCCAGCATTGCCCAGGCGGGTTACATCCTAATGGCGCTCGCCACCCCGTTCACAACGACCAATGTGCCCTTGGGTCTGGCGGGTGGACTTTTTCATGTTCTGAATTATGCAATTCTGAAGACAGCTGCATTCGTCGCTGCGGCGGCAGTCGCCACCAAGCTGTCGGTTACGGATCTTAACTCGTTCAATGGGCTATCTCGAAGAATGCCGCAAACATCTTTGAGTATCGCAGTAATTTTTCTCGGCCTTGCAGGCGTGCCTCCTCTGAACGGATTTTTCAGCAAAGTAATGCTGTTCACAGGGTCGATCTATTCGCCATACAGCTGGGGCGGCTATCTGGCGTTGGCGGCTCTGATCAACAGCGGTTTCAGTATGAGCTACTATGGTTGGGTGATCAAGAGGATGTATTTTGACGAACCAGGAGATGAGTCTAGTATTCCCGAACCTCGCATCTATATGGCTGTTCTTTGGGTTGCCACGATTCTGATCTTCGCCATCGGACTCTATCCTGACCCTTGGATTCGGCTGGTTCAAAGCGCCGCCGCTGCATTAGTCGGTTCGCGAGGGCTCTAGTCGCGCATTGAGTATGTCCGCTATCTCAGAGATGTCCCTGATCACCTTCTCTCTCAGAAACTGTCTCTCTTCATGACCGAACTGAATCTGGATGGTCTCAACGGTGAAGTTGCCTTTCGCATCTTTACGGTCGTAACCCGTGACTAAGCTTACAGGTTCGTCTCCCTTGTACTCGTTGTTCACCTTTACCGTGAAGTCTTTGACCAGCCGTGATCTTACTAGCTCGGTCGTGGAGTCAGAACTTGTCTGCCCCTCAACTGTCCCAATTTCCACGCCCGGCTCCTTTTTTCCGCGGATGTCAAGAATATACCTGATTCCATCTTCCGATACGAATCCCTCGATGCCCTTTCTGAACTCCAATTGCGCGGACTGAATCCGGTTCAGATCCAGGAATTCTCTGTCGACCTTGCCGATGACCGCAAAGGCCCTCGAAGTTAGCGCTGCTTCTTCAACAATTTGTCCCGTGTGAAGATCCGCGTCAGGGCTAGTGGTGTGTGGGGCGGTTAGGAGAACGTGCCCTAGACCGACGATTTCCACGTGATCGGGGTGAATAATCTTGACGGGCATTCTTCAGCGACCCTTGTATGTAGAGTAAGGGTTGGAAACTGTATCAAAACCCTTCTTTGAACAGTTTTATAGCGCGCATCTAAACTGGGCATTCGAAAACGCGATCTACTGGTGTATTTGGAGCAGAAATCGCTTGTCCGGAATCGAGGCTGTAAGGAAGATTGTGGAAACCGAGGGTCAAGCGAAACGGATCGTCGAGGAAGCGCAGTCAAGGGCTGAGGAAATTCTGGCTCGTGCCTCAGAAGAGGCTCAAAAGGTTCGGCAGACCTCAACAGCCGAAGCAGAACAGCGAAAAGTCCAGATGCTTCGAGAGACGCGGGATAAAGCTGAGGCTGACGCGAGAAGCTCTGACGTGGAAACCGACTCTCTGCTTGGGAATTACAAGAAACTCTTCGAGAATAGGAAAGACGATGCCGCCAAGAAAGCGGTCAAATTGGTTCTAGGTGGTTAAAAGATGTCAGAGTCTTTGGACAAGCTTCATAATCGGATTCTGTCAGATGCAAGACTGAAGGCTGCGGGAATCGTCGAGCAAGCAGAAGAAAAGTCCAAGCAGATCTTGGAAGATGCCAAAGCTCAAGCGCAAAGAGATGCGAACGATATTCTATCAAGAGCCAGCTTGGAGGCCGAGAGCATCAGAAGGAGTATCCTGAGTTCGAGAATCAGGACCAACCGGCTAAGGATTCTTGACGAGAAGAACAAGATTGTACAAGGTGTTCTCAAATCGGTCGAACAGCGTCTCTCGGATATCGCCAATACCGACCAGTTCGAGCCGACCTTGAAACGCCTCGTGCTAGAAGCGGTTGAGGCGGTTGGAACAGATAATACATTAGTGAAAGTCGGCTTTCGGAACACGCAGAAGAAGAATCTCCAATCTCTGGGACAATCGCTGCCCAAAGGAACAAAACTCCTTGCTGACGACACACCGATCGACGACTTGGGAGGCGTAGTCGCCAACGACCCCGAAGGAAAGACTATCTTCAACAATTCATTCAAGGCTCGCATCGAGAGACTCGACAACCAACTCCTAGCGACAATCGCTTCCACCATATTTGGTTAGTAGGTATCGATTTCTTGCTCAGACCAGAGACAATGCATCAGGTGAGCATCATAGTCGCAAAGGACGAGCTGCCCAACCTCCTTTCTTACGCTGGGAGAGAACAGATGATTCATCTCATGACGATTGAGGACGAACAGCTCCCACCCGGTGCAACGCCATTCGAAGCCACGGGCCTGCTGTCGAAATCGGCGACGATAAGGAACCGCATCTCCGCACTGGCCGCCGCCCTTCAACCGGTCCAGGGTCAAGCCGAGAAAATTGAAGCTCCAATTCATGACATTGATGAGCTCGCGCTCTTCCTCGACCAAGAAACCTCAAAACTAGAAGGGTCCGTCCGTCAACTAGAGGAGTCGCAGGGCAAATTACTAGCTGACAAGGAGAGGACCTCAGAAGTCTCACGTTTCCTTTCTGGATTAGAAGCCGTTGGAATGCCGCTTGGAACTATTGGAAGCAGCGGATTCCTCGTCACTCTCGCAGGAGAGTGCCCAGGAGAATCGACAGTCTCAGTACAAGCAGACTTGAATGAGATAACGTATGGAAATCTGATCTTTGTCATTACTCATAGTTCAGAAAAAACCCAGACCTTCCTAGCAATATTTCCTAAGGCGTTCGAAGACGATGCAAGACAAGCTGCTGCAGCCCTTGGCGCAAGAGTCGAGGAGCCTTGGACTGATCTTCCTTCGGACCCTCGCGAGGCTAAGAACCTGATCGATGCAAGGTTGCGAGTGATCGAAGAAACAGAGAAACAATTGGCCGACACTCGCGAATCGCTGAAGAGCGAATTTGCGCCAAGAGTTAGAGCTCTCGAATTTTATGCGGAGATTCTGGAGGCAAGGTCCAGAGCGATAGCAGGCACTTCCACAACAGAGTCGACGTACATGCTAAATGCTTGGATTCCCGCGGCAAAAACCCCTCAGTTCGCCGAGGGAGCGTCTGCCGCCTGCCGGGGATTGGTTTCAATCCATTCAGGAGTTCGGGAAGTCGAAGTGCCTCATAATTCTCACGGGAACACCCCGGGGAAAGATCTGGAAGCGCGTGAAGGGGAGAAACCTCCGACCTTGGTGAGTTCTCCGAACTGGACGAGACCTCTCCAGTCGTTAATCGACAGTTTTGGCATCCCATCGTATGATGAGACCAATCCTCTCCTATTCATGATCCTCACCTTTCCTCTAATGTACGGTCTCATGTTCGGAGACTTTGGCGAGGGCCCGTTAATGCTGCTGCTCGGTCTAGTGTTATTGAGGCTAAAGAAGAAGGGAAAGAAAGTTGGAGACTTCGTTCAACCCTTTGTCAGTGGGGCCGAGCTAATCGTGATGCTTGGCGCCGCGACGACGGTGTTTGGCCTGATATTCGGCGACTTTTTCGGCTTCGAGTCCAAGTCTGTTTTCGGGTTCGCTGGACTCTTCAGTCCAACAAAAGGCGCAATAGAGGGGGATATTGCGAATCTTCAGCTGTTCATGGTTTTCATCTTGTTGTTCGGAGTTGCTCATATGACATTCGGAATGGGCTTGGGAGCCTACAACAAGCTCCGCAGACGTGAATTCAGGGAAGCGTTTTTTGGACCTATATGTTCAGCTTGGTTCTACCTTGCAGGGGTTTTCGTCATCTCGCAAGTTGTCCTTTCAGGGTTCAAGTTTTCTACTGCTTTGCAAAACCCAGTGGAGATTCCTGCTGTCTTAGTCCCCTTGCTGTTGCTGGGATGGAAAGAGGGTGGTTTGCACGCATTGGAAGTTTTCATCCAGTCGATTAGCAATACTTTTTCCTATCTTCGGATATGGGCCCTAAACTTGTCCGGATATTACGTCAAGTTCGCAATTTTTGTCGCTTTCGGTGGGCCTATGATCACGGCTACTTCGCTCATAGGAGCTACCGCTGGAAACTTGTTGGTCATGTTACTTGAAGGACTCATCGTCTTTGTGCAGGCTCTGAGGCTTCACTGGGTCGAATGGTTTGGTAAGTTTTATGAGGGCGGAGGCACGGCTTTCTCGCCCTATCGAGAGCCGATGAGTTGGCCTGTGTAACAAATGCTTGACCCCATTTTCTGGGCTTCGCTCGGGATAGCTCTCAGCATCCTTCTCGCAGCCATAGGAGCAGGCCTTGGTATCGGTGTGGCGGGGCCGGGAGTTGCTGGCGCGATTACTGAGAAGCCCGAAATATTTGCAAGAAGTTTTATTGCGGTTGTTCTTGCTGAAGCATTGGCAATCTATGGGTTAGTCGTTGCGCTTCTTGCAGTCTTCAAGCTTCCGGCTATTGCAGACCCAGCTAACCTTACTGCGGCTGACTCGGCTTTTCGCATCTTCGCTGCGGGTCTGGCTGTTGGAGGAGGGGCGCTTGGAGCAGGGTTTGGCATCGGAACGTCTGGGAGCGCCATGGCTGCTGCTACGGCAGAGAAGTCAGAACTTTACTCACGTGTTCTTATACCCGTAATCCTTTCTGAGGCCCTAGCGATTTACTCTCTCATCATAGCCTTACTCCTCGTGCTCCAAGCCTAGCGATCAGCTTTTGTTGCCTTCTTCAGTGCAACACGTTCTTCGAGACAATTATACAATCGCTAAGATTCGGGGTGAAAAAGGACTTCTTCTAGATCGGCAACAGCTCTACTCACTCGCAGAATTCCGATCCCAAGGCGAAATTCTAGGCGTCTTATCGGATGGAACGTACGGAAGGGAACTTTCAGAGCTGAAAGAAGGATCATCCCCTATCGAGGTAGAGAGGGCTATACGCTTGGGGTTTGCTCGTGCCGTGAAAACCCTCTTCGCATCGTCCCAGGGAAGCGTTCGTACGTTCCTCCAAGAAATTACTCATCGCTTCGATGCCTACGATTTGGCCGCTCTTATCGTTTTCAAGGCGCAAGGTAAGACTTGGGAGGAATTTATCGCCACACGCCAACCCCTAGCCATCCTGAAGGAATCCGAGCTTCATCGTTTGTATTCATTAGACGACATTCGCGCCATCATCGGGATCATGGGGGATAGAACTCTCGAAGCAAGAGTAAGAGACTTTGCGATGGCTGACATATCGGGGGAACGAGCCGCCTTTGTCCGGGACATAATCACGGGTTGGGGGGAAGAGCGCTTTTACAATTACGTCAATGACAATCTCCGTGGCCCTGACCGGGCGAGCTGTTTACCTATCGTGGGCGCTACGATAGATTTGATGAATCTTGCAATCGTACTGAGAAGCAAGCTCATCGGGATCTCCAAGGTAGAAGACCATCTCATCCGTGGTTCTTGGAAGCTCGACCCGAAAACAATGGGCCAGGTAACGGCCGCTCAGGATGTGGGTCAGGCTCTTGAGCTCATTTCGTCTCACTCCTACTATGCGCGGATCCTAGGCTCAGCTCGACAAAAGTACGAAGAGACGAAGTCACTCTCTTTCATAGAAATAGCCTTGAGAAAGCATTCAATCATTATCAGTCGTCGAATATTCGCAGGCTTCCCCTACACTCTAGGAATAATCCTTGCTTTCCTAATTCTCAAGGAGAATGAAGCGAGGAACCTATCCGCAGTGTTTTCGGGGGTCGGAGCCGGGATCAAGCCCGACCAGATCAGATCCTTGACAGCGATTCCCGATTAAGGGGGAATCCACATTACATTTCAGAACTTTTTGACGAAATAGTAGTACGTGTAGCCCAGCCAGAGGACAGCGCCTAGAATGAGACCAAGGATCGAGCCAGTGCAAGGCGTGACCCATGGAGACCTTCCTACAACACCCAAGCATGAAGGAAATCCGAGAAGGGGGCCCAGCGCAACTCCACCGAGAAAATATCCTAACACGAAGAAAACGAAGATGTTGGCTGTGTATCCTACAACTCGAAGTGAAGACGGATTATAGACCCTGGGGTAGCCTTTCCTAGCTTTGAAAAATTCGTTTCGATGACGTCTTCTAGTGGAAGCGTCTTCTTCCTTCACTTCATGAGGCGTGATCTTCTGAGGCAACCTAAGAATTGCTCCCTTCAAGCACTCGCTAATGCTTGAATGTGTGAGGTCTGGATCGTTGTGGCTTCGGTTGACCTGACATGCCAGTGTTATGATCGCTACAGGAACGTATTCACCCTCGGTTTGCAAGATTCTATCCAGGACTGAAGTCTCAATTCCTGATATTTTGGCGAATTCTTCTTGGCCTGTTCGCTGAATCGCAGCGTTTAGTGCATCCTTGATTCGTGGCGTTGCTTGTGCTTCGAGGTCTGGACTGCTCACAAATACGCGCGCTTCTAAGAGGACGACTCCAATTCGACAATCCCTTTTCTTGATAGGCTATTCACAGTTTCAACTGGAACGACTCTCTCCAGTCGAGCGTAGATGCGAGAGGCCTGGGTTCCCTCGCCGAGTTTGAGTATTCCGCGGAGAAGCATCAGCGCATCCACGACCTCATCAAGCCTCCGGTTCAAGGTCTGTCCCGTCCTCCGCCGCAGATCGTCTAGTTGCAGCATCAACCCTTCAAGCTCTTTGGAGAGCATTTTCGCTCTCGTATCCTCCGTTTGTATTTCCGACTTTGCATCCGGTGATTTGTATTCGGGAATCTCGATAGGTGTAAAGTCATATAGAAGGAGCGTCTGAAGGGCTTGGGAAGACTTGTCCTTGGGCGCGGCGACGAGGACGTAGAACATGTCCTGTTTTCTGCTACCAATAGCGAAGATAGCCTCGTATCTGAGTTGCGACTGCAATGCCTTCTGAGCGGCCTCTAGTTTCTTAACGGGCAATTGCCCCAGGATCCTCCGGAAGTCTACCGACACAGATTCTAACTCGTCCGTCGCAAAACCCGTCTGAGATATTTCTGTGAGCCCCGCGATCTTCTTCTTGGACTCATCGATCTGTCTCTGGATCTTCTCGACCTTTCCTTGAACCTCTTGGTACTCGTTTCTTGCCTCGTCCAGTTCTCGCTTAGCCAATTCCAATTCACTATCGTAGTCCAGTTGTTCAACTGTGCTAGGGGCCGCTCCCCTTGTCAGGTTGAGCTGTCGCATTACTTGGAGGATCTCGTCTCGTAGCTTCGAGAGTTCTTTGATGCGACGTACAATTTCCTCCGTTGTCAGCTGTCCGGACGTGAGTGCAACCCTCTTCGATTCCGTTTTTCCTGGTATGCCGAGTGCTGTTGCCATTCTCACCGAAGCGTCGTCAGCCAGGATCGCTCTTAGAACGCTGCTCTTGGCGGAGCTACCCAAATCCGCCCGACCCGGCTAAGCTAAGGAAATCAGGGCTACCAAGAAGAGTGGGATGAAGACCAAGGAAATCGTGTTGAGGAGTTTGATGAGAATATGCAGACTTGGGCCTGCTGTATCCTTCCAAGGATCGCCGACCGTGTCACCGACGACAGTTGCAGCGTGCGTTTCCGTGTTCTTGCCTCCAAAGTGTCCGGCTTCAACATACTTTTTCGCATTGTCCATTGCTGCTCCACCCCACATCATCATAATCGCCAAAGGTATAGCAGATAGTGTAGCCCCAACAACCAATGCTCCGACCGCGGCCCAGCCCAGAAATACTCCTACAACTATCGGTGCAACCACCGGGATTGCGCCTGGGACTACCATCAATCGCAAAGCTGTTCTCGTGGAGATGTCTACTGCTGCGGCATAGTTTGGCTTGGCTGTTCCTTCTCTCAGTCCTGGGATCTCTCTGAACTGTCTTCGGACCTCCTCGACCATACGATACGCGCCAACGCTTACCGCGTTAATAGCCGTCCCGGAGAATACGAAGGGAAGCATACCCCCAATCAACGCGCCTATCACCACATCAGGATGGTTGAGCGCAAGAGCGGATCCAAGGCTGGATAGTTTCGTTCCCAAAAGTGTGGCCTGGGCGCTTGTGATGGTGGTTAGGTCGGTTATTTTTGCTTGGTATCTGGCGACTTCTAGGACGAAGGCTTGGAAGAGTAGTAGGGACGCGAGAGCGGCGGACCCCATCGCATAGCCCTTTGTGAGGGCTTTGGTCGTGTTGCCAAGCGTATCGAGAGGCTCAATTCGCTCGCGGACTTGGACGGGTGCGCCGGACATTTCTGCGATTCCACCAGCATTGTCTACGATGGGACCCAGACCGTCCATTGTTAAGACGATCCCGGCCGTTGAAAGCATGCCCATCGTAGCCATGGTCGTACCATAGACGCCGCCTAGGAACCTATCAGTAATTCCAGCTTGGACGGCGAACTGTTCTCCCAGGGCGAACGAGATGAGAAGGGTGATTGCCACTGTAATCACTGGTAGTCCGCTTGAAATCATGCCAACCGCGGTACCGGACATTATGGTGAGCGCTGGACCTGACTTTGATCTCTCAGCAATTGTAATAACAGATTTCGCTTCAGAGCCCGTGTAGTATTCAGTGTAGAGTACGATAAGTAATCCTGCCGCGAGCCCTGAGACCATACAGCCGTAGAGCGCGTAAGCAGCCAGGGCACTACCGCTCGGCGTCAGTCCGGATGGACCGAAGACGTACCATGTCGCAATGAACATGAGAATAGCCGCCACGACGGACGCTACTAGGAGCCCGTCTCTAGATGGTTTGATCGGGTTTTTGAATTTCTTCTCGAAGATTGCAATTGCTAGCCCGACGAATGTCGCGATAATCCCCAGCGACCTCACGATAAGGGGCATCGTCACGTAGTAGACGCTTATTCCCTGGAAGAGGATGATCGAGACGATAAGACCGATGATCATGCCTCCAAGGTTCTCCGCTGTAAGAGACTCAAAGAGGTCTGCTCCTCTACCTGCCTCATCTCCGACGTTATCGCCGACATTGTCAGCTATAGCAGCGGGATTTCTAGGATCATCTTCCGGAAAGTTCTCCTCAACTTTCCCAACCAGATCGGCGCCGACATCGGCTGACTTTGTAAATATTCCACCACCCAGCTGGGCGAATAAGGCAGCCAGCGATGCTCCGAATCCAAACCCTGCTAGGACGCCTGGGTCACGGAAGGCGGCGTAGAGAATCGAGAGACCCAGAAGGCTCATGCTAATCACGGCCAAGCCAAGTGCACCGCCCCCGAGCGTGGCTACTTTCAGGGCGAGATAGGTGGATTGTTCTGCAGCTGCGGTCGACCTGACATTTGCGTTTGTGGCTGAATACATTGCGATGTAGGCTGCGACAAGGGAGAAGGTGACTCCGAGAAGGAAGCTGAACGCGATCTCAGCGCTGTAAGTCACTGTGAACGTTGTGCTGAACGCTGCGAGGATAACGATCGCGATGATTATCGCGATAATGCCAATGGTTCGAAATTGTCTTTTCAGGTAGGCGTTTGCGCCTTCCATGATCGCTTTCCATATGGCGACCATTTTCTCGTTGCCAGTGGGATACTTCTTGACGGATAGAACGAGAATTATCGAGGCGATGACCCCGACGACCGCGAGAGAGGTCGTTAGGAGAAGAGGGTCGAACGCCAAGTTTTGGTTCCTGCTACTTTCATACTATGGAATTTCCGTCAAGCCGCCCGGCCCGCATTATAAATCTATTCACTGATCGCGGGAACAATTGTGAACCGGGCCAAACGCATAAATCACTTCTACCGATCGTCTCATGTCTGACAGACTTCGAGCTGATCTCTGAGATTGAGTGGGAACAAGTATGATGTTGTCATCGTTGGCGGTGGGCCCGGCGGTCTTTCCGCAGCGGTCCATCTGTCACAGAAAGGCTTCAAAGTGAAAGTTTTCGAGAAGAAGAAGATTCTCGGCACACCGGTCCGGTGCGGCGAATATTTTCCAGTCAAAGCTGAGATGGAGAAGCTCGTTCCCAGGGTCAAGAATCTCGATGTGATCGACGCTCCACCGGAGTCTGTCGACGCGACTTGTCGTTCTATTCGTCTGATTAGTCCGAGGGGGCACCAGTTCGAATTTCCATTCGGTGCCTACATTCTCGACCGGCATATCTTCGAGACTCACCTGGGAGATATTGCCCGAAGCCATGGTGCTGATATCGACGTCGGGGTCCAAGCTCACTACTTCCCGGATGATCAGGGTGGCTGGGTGGGACCGACGCGCGAAAAATCGGTTCACGGCGACATTATCATAGCAGCAGACGGTTATCCGAGTGAAACCGCTGAAAGAGGGGGTCTTCCAGAAAGGGCCTACGCGGGTCCGTATGCGGTCGCCACGAACATAGAATACCTGATGACCGACCTCAATGTCGAGCAGGATGTTGCAGAGATGTACATGGATCCTCGATACTCGCCGGGCGGGTACGGGTGGATAATTCCCAAGGGAAAGGGACGAGCGAACGTTGGGATCGGGATCAGGGAACCATACGTCCGACGAGATTGGCAGATACGTGATCTCCTCACAGGTTTCATCGAGAAGAACACGGTCGCCTCGAAACGATTAGTTGGCGGGAACAAGGCGTCCATGATCGGTGACAGCCTACCGGTTGACGGACCTCTTTCCCGGACCTACTCTGATCGGGTCATGGCGGTTGGCGATGCGGCTGGAATGGTTATGCCTACAAATGGCGGTGGAATACAGACCGCCCTGCTTACGGGAGATTTGGCGGCGGAGGCCGCGGTGAAGTATTTCGAGCATCAGACACCCTTGTCGAGCTATGAGGCCTCCTGGAAGGAGCAGATTGGCTTGGAGATGGAGAACTCGAAGCTGATGCGTCAAGCCTCGGACAGAGTCATGGCACACGGCTTCCTCTTCGATCTGATGCTGCGGATGATGGGCACCAAGAGGATATCTGATGTGATCATGTGCCAGATTCCTGGGGGCATGGGACGGTTTATGCGATTGCTCGCCTAAGCCCTCAACGCCGCATCAACTATCATTGCGAGGAAGAGCAGGAAAAGATAGGGGCTGGAGATCTTGAACATTGTCCAGGCGTTCGCCTCTGTCGGCTTGTAGAGAACCCACACACTCCCAACTAGGTTCACTAGACCTCCTAGAAGCGCTACCAAACCGTAGACTAGCCCGAAATGGCCTAGTAGGTAGACGCCGATGGAAAAGGGGAATAGAATCATCGAGAAAATTACTATCAGCCGGATTGCGGATACAGATCCTATTACCACAGGGAGCATTGGAACTCCAACCTTAGCATAGTCCGCTCGATATGTAACTGCGAGGAACCAGATGTGGATTGGAATCCAGAGGAATACCAACGCGGCCATGAGAATTGGAAGCAAGGAAATGGTTCCAATGAGGCCTGGCGTGGCTGCCGACCATCCGAAAAGAACTGGCAGTCCACCGCTGAACCCTCCCAGTAGGATGTTTAGAGAGCTTCGTCGCTTGAGAAGGAGGCTGTAGACCCCTACGTTATCAACGACGCCAAGAGCCATCCAAAGGACCGATAATAGGTTCAAAGTAAACGACAACAAGACAGAGATCCCGATAAGTGTGAGTCCGAAACGGAGTCCTGATGAAGGACTGATCCTTCCGCTAGGAAGGGGTCTGTGACGGGTTCGGATCATAACAGCGTCGATGTCTCGGTCGATGTAGTTTGTCAGCGCGTTGCAGCCAGCGCATCCTGCCGTGATCGCCACAGCCGCGGTTATCCATTTGACAAGCGACAGGCCGGTTCCGAGAAGGCTCTCCGCAACAAACGTGGCCGTCAGAGACGTGAAAACGAGAAGGTACCAGATCTTGGGCTTCGTATACTCGTAATAGGTTAGAATCCTATCCTTGAATGAGGCGGGGATTTGTCTTTGAACAAGGGTTTCAACCACTAGATACCACCATGTTACCAACCATCAGGTAGTGCTTGGCACTGCAAGTTATGGTGCAAAAGTATGGGAACGTCCCCGCTTGATTGACGATGAACGTGACAGAGTACCATTTGCCAAGGGGAATGACGCCAGATGCGACGTACGGTGTCATAGAAAATCCGTGTGCCTGAAGTCGGGGGACCTGAGCGGGATCGGTAGAGTTGACTCCAAAGATGTAAAGTGTGACCGTGTCTCCAACAATGGCGTTTATTGTGGTACCACTAGCCGTATAATTCTGGTGTTTCACGCCCGAAAGGTTAGGGCCCGACGTCGGATTGAAGCTTGGGGCATCGGTCTGGTTCAGGTACGCGCCATTTACAATTTGGAAGCCACCCGCTTCAAAAATTGTCGCCGTCATGAAGTAGAGTCGGTGAGAAGGGACACTGCAATTTGTGCAAGGAGGGTGCAAGTACCCGTAGTAATAGATGCCGCCCCCTGCGGCGGCAATTACTACTAAGCCAAGCAGGCCAACTATTGGCAAGTGTCTCTTCGGAACTTGCACGACTCATCAATCACCTCGCTTGGCTTGATATCCTGTATATATGAACCGCCGCGGCGAACGCGACCAGAACCATCCCAATTTCAAGAAGGACAAAATTGTTGAGATTTGCCACTAGCGCTCGAAATATCGAAACGTCCAGGAACGCTTGCAGGAGCAGTAGCCCGCCTAGCAGAGAATAGACTTCGCTCTTGGAAAACATGTATGGCTGTAGTCTTCGAAATGGTATGGGCTTTCTAGCTGCGCGAAGGGCATCTATTTTGGCTCTCCTCCATCTTACGAACGCGTAGGTGAAACCGTATCCCAGAGCGATTGCTAGGAGTAGTGATCCGAAGAAGAGGGTTGGGTCGATCACCAATTGTCCCGGGTCCGTAAGGACGACGAGTGGGTTTGCAGCTCGGAAACCCCATACGGTAACTATTGCAGTCTGCCCTAGAGATGCCACGCCGAGGGCAACCCAGAAGGGCCGGTCGATCATCGCAATCTTCCTCCCGCGGTCAAAGAACGGTGCTACGGTGAAAATCAGGACGAATATTGTTGGGATTATGGCTCCCGCTATGAAGGGTGCGAGTCCTCTAACTCTAATGAAAGCGTAGAGGCTGGTGAAGTACCATTCTGGAAACGTGATCTGGGTCTGGACGTTCGGGTCATACTTGATCCCGACATCTACCGGGAAGAGTCCGCCCATAATCAAGATGACTCCCGTGATTGCAGAGGCGACCGGTATGTCTAGAACAAGGTTTCGTGGAAGGTGGACTGCCATTATTGCTAACATGATTATTGGTATTATGAAGACGTGGAATGCGTAGAATCGAATTGCGAGGTCGTTGA
>VBAX01000107.1 GCA_005883075.1 Candidatus Bathyarchaeota archaeon
TCACGTGTCATCCTGCGGATACGGTCCCGTCACGGCCGTCATACATGCATCTAAGGTCCTAGGAGCCAAACAGGCCAAGCTGCTGTCATACCAGACGAGTGGGGATACGGAAGGGGACAAGAGTTCAGTTGTTGGTTATGCGGCGATCGCATTTACGAAGTGAGCTCGTCCTCGCCATCAACTTCTCCATCGATCGTCTCGTCCAGAGCACCTGGAAAGATAATCCTATCTGGAGAACAATTTGTTGTCCTCGGCGCGCCTGCCGTGGCTATGGCCGTCAATCTCTACTCAAAGATAGAAGTGCGGCCCTCTCAGAGCGGGCGGATCGAAGTCACCGCTGACATTCCGCTTCATCTAGTCGGCGACGCTGATAAGGGGTCCTTGGTTGGCGAGAATCGAGAGCTTCTAGAGCCGTTGCGCCTGGCCGCGAGCGCGACGCTCGACCACTTAGCTATGAGAGACCGAGGGGTCCATGTTGAAGCGAACTGCCAGATTCCTAGCGGTGCAGGCCTCGGGTCCTCCGCCTCTACCACAGTCGCAACCATCTCAGCAGTAGCGAAATCAAGGCGTGCACGACTCAACCGAGAAGATATCTTCAAGCTCGCTTTCATCCCAGAGAACTATCTTCATGGACACCCCTCTGGAGTCGACCAGGCAACTTGCATCTACGGCGGAATCATTCAATTCAAGAAACCCTCAAAGATTAAGGCGATTACCGTCAAACGACCACCAACGATTCTAGTATGCGACTCAGGAGCCCACCGGTCAACCAAGGCGTTGGTGGGGGCGGTTGTCAAGAGGTCACAGGAACAGACAGACGGGTTTCAATCACACCTGGACGAGATAACTTCCATTTCGAATGCTGTGGTCAAGGCTCTACGAAAGGAAGACGACAACGAGCTGGGGAGGTTGATGAACAGAAACCACGAAATGCTTCGTCAGATTGGCGTCTCGACACCCGACCTTGACAGACTTGTGGCTGAGGCTCTGCAGGCAGGAGCCCTCGGAGCCAAACTTACAGGGGCAGGAGGCGGCGGATGCATCATAGCGCTATGCGCTGACAAGAAAGACCGATCAAATATTGCGAGGAAACTGCGAAATGCAGGAGGAACAATCTACAACGTGTCCCTTGATGCAAGTGGAGTCAAGTAATCCCCAACTAGCTTCGATCGGAAAGGCAGAAAAAGAGCGCTTCCTACCTCGACAAACGGAGAAACAAAAAGTGCCTGAGATCATAGTCCTAGTTGACGAGAGAGACAATCCGATCGGATACGAAGAAAAACTAGCAGCTCATCGCGATGGCGGAAAACTGCACAGAGCCTTTTCAATCTTCATTTTCAATTCCAAGAAACAGGCGCTTCTCCAACTTAGATCAAAGGCGAAGCACCACTTCCAGAGCCTCTGGAGCAACCCTTGTTGCAGTCATCCAATCAAGGGTGAGAAACTAGAGGCTGCGGTCCATAGAAAGCTCAAGCAAGAATTGGGGTTTGATACACCGCTAAAAGAGACTTTCAGTTTTGTATACAAGGCGACCGATCCAAAGAGCGGCCTGACAGAACACGAGTTTGACCATGTCTTTATCGGGCAATACGATAGAGACCCGAAACCTAATCCTGAAGAGGTAGACGATTGGAAGTGGGTCACACTCGCCGAGCTCCAACGAGACTTGGACAAGAATCCGGCGAAATATACCCCATGGTTTCCAATCGCGTTTAACAAACTGAGAAAGGAAAACCTGGGTCTTTCAGAGGCCTAGACGAAGCGAGATTGTGATAGATTTGGAAACGCCGGTTCTGAAAAGAAGCTCAAGCATAGCCTCGTTTTACAAGCTTCCCGTGGAAGAGAGACTGAGAATTGTCAAAGAGTTCGCAAGTCTAACCTCAGAGGAAGCTCAGACCCTAGCCAGCGGAACAATGCCGAGCGCGACCGCTCAGCGAATGATCGAGAACGTCATCAGCATGTTCCCAATTCCTCTTGGCATAGCAACGAACTTCCTGGTAAACGGCAGAGACTACCTAGTACCGATGGCCATAGAAGAGCCATCAGTAGTCGCCGCCGCAAGCAACGCGGCCAAGATGACACGACCGACTGGCGGCTTCACAGCTACCAGCACCGAGCCTGTGATGATCAGTCAGATCCAGATCGTGAAATGTCCCTCGCCGAAAGATGCTGAGAAGGAGATTCTTTCGGCAAGAAAAGAGATTCTTGAAAAAGCTAACCAGCAGGACCCGACTCTGGTCTCGATGGGGGGCGGGGCAAAGGACCTTCGCGTCAGAATCCTGCCGAGCCAAGTCGGAATATTGGTGATTGTAGAGCTTCTAGTCGACTGCCGTGACGCTATGGGGGCCAATGTCGTCAACACTATGGCCGAGGCTGTGGCACCGATGCTTGAAAAAATCTCGAAGGGCCAAGCCCGATTGCGGATTATCTCCAACCTTGCGGATAGGAGGATTGCTAAGGCTGCAACGACCGTTTCGAAGGAAGCCCTTGGTGGAGAAGACATTGTAGATGGGATTGTCGAGGCGTACGCGTTTGCCGCGGCCGACCTGTACAGATGTGCAACTCATAACAAGGGGGTCATGAACGGCATAACCGCCGTCTGCCTAGCCACTGGGAATGACACCCGCGCGATAGAGGCAGGGGCTCATGCCTACGCGGCTCGATCCGGACACTACTCTCCCCTTACAATATGGAAGAAAGATTCCAAAGGGAACCTAGTCGGGACCATCGAGATCCCGGCTGCTGTCGGAATCATTGGCGGAGTTACGGCTGTGCATCCTATGGCGAAGATTTGTCTGAAGATCCTTGGGGTAAAGACGGCTCGCGAACTCGGCGAGGTCATGGCCTCGGTAGGCTTAGCCCAGAACATGGCCGCATTGCGGGCCTTAGCTGCTGAGGGAATTCAGAAGGGGCACATGTCTCTTCACGCTAGAAACATCGCCGCGATGGCTGGAGCCCAAGGAGATCTGATCGAACTAGTGGCGGACAAGATGGTCGCCGAACGGAAAATCCGGCTGGACCGAGCTAGAGAATTACTGCTTGATTTGTCCAAGTCAAAGGAGAGCGGCGCCGCCCAAAAGAAAACCCACAAGCCCTAGCAACATCCACACCAGAACATGACCTTTCACCGCTCGAATGTTCTCAGGAGTCTGATTACCCACCAATCTGTACGCTGAATAGAGAAATCCAACATCAGCCAAAATCACTGGAGGAAAATACAACCAGGAAATACTCTCAAGAAACGGTGGGAGAAAGCTGAGCAGAACTGCGGCGATGAATAGTCCGGCAGATGCGAACGCTGCGGACTTTGCGCCCTTGACTACCGCTAGGGTCCGGACTTGACGGAGGCTGTCGCCTTTCACGTCAGCTATTCCCTTCGCGACTTCCCGGCCGAAGTTTGCGAAAAATGCGACAACGGAGAAGATGAAGAGTAGCGGGCTAATCGAATTCACCGCGAGGCCTCCATAGAAGAATGGCAGAGCAACATTGAAGCTCACAACCGCATTTCCTATCGGCCCAGTTCTCTTTCCTCGCGTGTTATAGTAAACCATCAGTGCAAGAGCGAGGAGCGCGGTTAGAAACGTCGATAGGTTGAGCAGTGCGGAGATCAATATCGCTGTGCCGGAGAGAGCCACTGCCAACCTGACTGCGTCTCTGGTCTTCACCGTTCCGGAAGGGAGGGGCCGTTGGGGGCTGTTGACTTTGTCAATTTCAATATCGTAAACGTCGTTGGCCACCATTGTCCCCGCCATCATCAGCGAGGCGGTCAGGAACCCGAAAATAGCCTCTCGAATTCCCGGGAGCATGCCGAGGCCTATCGCTTCACCTATGACAACGCCAAGCCCGATCATTATGGTATTCGGGGGGCGTATCAGCGTCAGGTACGCGCTCAAACGAGCTGACGTCGCGCGGTTAGACACGCTCAGAGTTCCCCGCCTCCAAGATATTCCGCTTTGTGATTTCCACAACATCCTGGCTGTTTGGAATAAGGCTAAAAAGACTCCCGGAGGCTACGCAATGGTTCGACCAGTCTTGTCAGTCAAGAAGGAACCGACGCTTCTCGATGACCTCAACCAAGCTCTTGCCGGAGAAACCCTTGCAGCTTTCCGATACTTATACCTCAGCAAGATAGCCAGCGGAATCAGCTCACTGCCCCTTTCGAAGCTCTTCAAGGAAATGGCTGACGGAGAATGGGATCACGCATCAAGATTCATAGAAAGAATCATACAACTAGGCGGAGTACCCATATCAAAACCGGTTGAGTGGGAGAAGAAGGCGTTCTTTTCCTATTCGGACCCGCCGCGGAGGGGAAATGATCTGAAAGCGATGATTAAGGAAAGCTTGAAGCTTGAAAGATCGTCGCTTGAATTCTATCAACGGCTCGCGAGCAAGACTCGAGATACCGACATGGTCACTCATAAGATGGCCATGGATGCTATGGCTGACGAGGCCCGTGAAGAGCGAAAGCTCACTGCGTTGCTAGACTGATGGTACGGCAGTAGTTCTCTAGACCCAGCCTCGGATCTCCATGGCGTCCCGAACCTTCCCAATAGCATAGACGTAAGCTCCGGTCCGCATATCGACATTCTGCTCCTGGCTGGTCTTCCAAACCTCGGCAAAAGCCTTCTTCATTATCGCTGTTAGACGATGGTCGACTTCATCAGCGGTCCACCAGAGGTGTTGGAGATTCTGCACCCATTCAAGGTAGCTTGTGCTTACCCCGCCAGAGTTTGCTAGGATGTCGGGTATCAGCGTGATGTCTCTCTTGAAGAGGATATCATCGGCATCCGGTGTCGTCGGCCCGTTAGCGCCTTCTGCGACTAGCTTTGCCTTGATGTTTCGAGCGTTATTTTCGGTGATGACGTCCTCTAGAGCTGCAGGCACGAGTATGTCAACGTCTAGTTCGAGTAGTTCCTCGTTCGAAATGTTCTCGGACGCCGGCAAGTTCGCCATGCTCGTGTTCTTCTTCTTGTAAGCCGCCACCTCGTTGAACCAGAGGCCTGTTTTCTTGTGAATTCCTCCCTTCGAGTCGGAGACGGCGACAACTTTGACTCCGG
>VBAX01000108.1 GCA_005883075.1 Candidatus Bathyarchaeota archaeon
CTATGAATCTCTGGCGGGGTGGCCCATGCTTCTCGAGAATTGGAGCAGGGCATGAAATCTGTAGCGACGACTCTCGAACCGTTGACATCGAACTCGGTGGCTAGAATGTTGGTATTTTTCACATAGCTCTGCGAGGCTTGGCCTTCCTTGACAGGCGCGAGGGACCAGCTGCCTCCAATGCGTCTGTCGAGTATAGCCGCAAATACACTGGGCGAGTCGAATCTTGGCATACAACACCAATCAATCGATCCATCATAGCCCACAAGTGCCACGGTCCTCGTGTTACCAATCACCCCGTAGGCTCCGATCTGCTTGTATTCGGTTTGGACTGGAATCGGGAATCCTGTCAAGGGTCTCCAGTCTTTAGCTCGCGCGTCAGACCCGTCAAAATTTTCGGTTCCCATTCGTTCATACATCCTAGCCTAGCGGTCAAGACGCGGTTCAAACGACCCGATTTCGTTTTGTCATGGGCTGGGTGTTGTCGAATCCATCGAGACGCTTGGGGACACCCATTATCTCTACTGTTCCATAGTCAACGACCACAAGGTCGTATTAAAAACCACAGAACGGCTCGAGGTGGAACCAAAACATCTTTCAGAATCGAGCGACATGAAGTCTTCAAGAATGACTTGCTGGTTGAACCTTGAGCTCTCCTTCTTCTTCTCTAGGCTCTTGCTTAACTTCTTTCCAGGTAACGATCATTACGGGGACGATTACTCCTATCATGAATGCGAGGACGATCAGATTCCCGAAGTCCAGGGGAATCGTGTCTTGTAGACCAGTTCGGAAGAGTATTCCCGCGATGACGAATATTATTCCACCGTAAAATAAGCTTCGTGCTCCAACTCTTGTGCCGAAGAGCTGAACGCGTTCAGGCCCCCATTTCTTGGCGATCTGGAGGACACCACCGAACACCGAACCAATTGCCAATAACACAGCTAGCGTTCCCAACCCAAAGGCGGCTCCAGGAGCGAACCCCAGGTATGATGCCGGCATCGCTGGAACAGCGACTAAGTAGACGAACGTAGTGAATAGACCCGTGTCGACACCGAATCCTGCGATGAACCCATGGATCACACACCAGTGTGTCGGGACTCGTCTTGAGACACCCTTCTCGTCGTAGTGTGTCCGACCACGAGTTCGCAAGAAATGGGCTAAGGGATGCCAGGATGGCAATCTGTTGGACAGGATCAGATATCCTGCGATGGACATGGCGATCCCGACGGCCAAGTAGACCACCGAGTTCAAGCCTTCATCGAAGGCGAGGTAGCTTGCGAGCGCGAAGTAGACGAGTTGAGCCATGATCGCCCGTTGAGCAGTGAAAGCTGAGGCGAAAAATAATCCTGAGAGCATGCCGCCCCGCCCGGTCGCCGAGCCTACAGAATAGCTAAAGGTGATGGGCCATGTGTGTTCGTCAGGGATCACCCCGTGCAGCATTCCAAGCCCGAGCGACCCTAGGAGGAGAACTATCCATTCGGGGATGAGAGCGGTCACGGTTGTCGAGACTTGAGATGGGAATTATTAAGTATTTTCTGAAATCTAATAAGACTGATATAAGGGAGAAGCTGAAGGTTATTAACAGTGCGAGGACGAGCAGATGCCAATCGTTAGCGTCTCCCTTCCAGACGAACTAATCGAGTCGATGACTGCGATCCAGGAATCCCAAGGATACGCCGGAAGATCCGATATAGTCAGAGCCGCAATACGCCTCCTTCTATCCGACTCCAGAGAGAAAGCGTCACTCGCCGGCCGAGTAGCTGCAATTCTAGTAGTTACACACGATGAGTCAAATGAAGAGCCAATCACTCGATTGAAGCATGCCTACGATGACATTGTGCGAACCCATATTCACAATAAGATGGGCCAAAACAACTGCTTCGAACTCTTTCTCCTAGAGGGGGAAGGCAGGAAGGTCGCTTCAATGACTAGCGCCTTCCAGAAAGAGAAGAAACTAAAAACCGTCAGGCTCCTCGTGGTTCGATAGTCTGGACGAAAGGTCCAGAGGTAAACACCGAGATCAGAGTCTCAGATTTTCGGACAGACCCGAAACTCGACACTTCCATCGAGGTTCACGCGGCCTTGAAGGGTCGCGAGAAGTGCGGTAGTGGTTTGTTTTTTAGCCTGAATGGAATAAGGCCGCGAAGTAGATCGTTAGGAGTCCAAGGGTTATCAGTACAGCCATCGTCATCGATTCTTTCGAGCTCGTGCCTTTGGTACTGTCGAACATTGGTCCGAAGAGTCTCACTGCAGTGTAGATTGCCGTTCCAGTGCCGAGGGCGTAGAAATAGCTGCTATCATAGATGAGGTAGTAGCCGCTCGTCGCTCCGATTAGCGAGGGAATCGCGAAGATTATGCTCAGAACTGCCAGGTCTCTCAGGCGACCGGCAGCGTTCTTAGCGCTTTGGTTAGAGTATGCGAAATAGCAGGCGCCAATTATCATAGGCTCAAGCGCCTTGTGCAAAACGTACGCTACTCCACCCGAAATCCCGCCGAAGGTGTCGAGAAGCGACGTACTTGTTGTCAGAGCCGCGGTACCACCGAAGGCAGCACCTTCGCCAAGCCCATGGATTCCCAACGCCGCCGCCACTAGCACTGGTATTGCCAGTCCATACTTTCCAACTGCCAATTGGGGCGAGAAAATATTTCGATTGCGATCAACTGAAAAGAAGAAAAGTAACCCGATGGCAAAGAGCCCAACTCTGGCAACCTGACCTGCACCTCCCGAGAAACCTGAGTTGACATCGAGGCTTGCAGCTCCGGTTATCGTGTCGACGAAAAACCAGAACAAAACTCCGAAAGCAAATGCGGCAACGTATCTTGTCTGTAATTTCATTCCCACCAACACAATGAGGAGTAACCCTACAAAGGCGGGAATCAGCGTTGATGCAGTCCACGGAACGAAGCTTTCAGCGAATCCCAGCATGAACAGATGTTTCGACCGGATGTTCTAAGGGTTTTTTGGCTCAAATTACGAACAATGCCGAAACCGTTCTTGTTCGTCTAACACCGAACGGTTTCTTTGTTCGCAGGTTGAGCCATAACTTTCTTAATCATCGAACCTCGGTCTCTATTCTTGCATTCGCAGCGTAGTTAGGTTTCCATGCAACGTGCCTCGCCAGTCGACTCAGAGTTTGGTAGCACCGGAATGAAAGCTGGGAGTTCGAGCGGGGAAGGGTTTCCGCGAACAATACTTTTGCGACGGGTTCTTGTGATCGTACTCATCGTCGTGGTAGTCACCGGATTTTTCGCTGCGGGGTATTTGTTTCACTTCTTCGGGCTCGGGACAACCAACTGTTGGGCCCGTCCCGCGAGTGTGCCGGCGAGCTCTACCTACTTCGTCGTCGTGATGGCTAACGAAGGGATGAATGTCGGGTTCAACGGCAGCAAGTTCCAAAGCGGCTCTTGGCCAATAATGAATGTCACGATGGGGAGATCCGTTACGATTCATGTCATAAACAATGATACAGTTCAGTCCCATGGGTTTGCGATACAGCTCTACTTCAGCGGATTTGCACTGGGTCCCGGAACATGTGGTGATGTGACGTTTACCGCCGATCAAACAGGCTCGTTCTTGGTCTACTGCAACATCTCATGTACGATCCACTTGTTCATGCAAAATGGGAGGCTAAACGTGAATCCCTAAACAGTGGAAGGCCCGACGTGGGTGTCCCCGGTTAACATCTCCAATGGGTTTGTTAGAGTAGGCCTCGTTAGAGTTTCGAGTACCAGATGTAACAGATTGTTCCGAGCATCGCAAAGGCGAGCGATGGTCCGGCTAGGATCAATATTGACCCCAGAGAATCGCCAGCAGGGACTTGTGCAAATGAAATGGGCGACAGTTGCCGGAACGCCTGAATAGCCCACGTCATAGGGTTCGACGATACTATCGGGGCCAGGAAGCTCGGAAACACGCTGACTGAGTAGAAAAGGGTGCTGAGAAAGGAGAGGTACAGCTGAATCACGCTCCGTATGGTGACCCACATTTCTATGCTTGAAGAAAACGCGGAGACAGCCATGGAAAGTCCGACAATTCCTAGAGAGAATAATCCCACTACCAAGTAGGCGACGAAAACCTTCGGAGTAAAGAGTATTCCGTAGAGGTAGCATATGACAAGGGTCCCAGGGAAAGTTGCGATGACGCTTCGGACAACCCCGCCTAGAACCCTGGAGAAAGCGAGAACAGGCCTCTGCACGGGAAGGGTCAGAAGGTATGATGTCAGATCTTTGATGTACTTTTCCCGCCAGACATCTCTGCCTGACTGGAAGGCGGCGACCATGGCCGTTATGAGATTCGAACCGGGTGCGATAAAGAGAAAATAGTTCGCACCTTGGCCGGTAACGAGTCGACCGAAGGTCGCGGCTGTCACGAACAGGTCGATCGCAAAGTTTGCGAACATTATAGCGACTAGAAACGCATCGGAGAAAAGGACCCGCACATCTCTCTCAATAATCAACGGAATCAGTCGGGTGTTGCTCAAGAGTAGATTCCCCCCTCGAGACGGCGGAAATAGAACGCGGCTCCCAAGCCAAGGAAAACTACAACGAACGCGACAAGCCCTGCAATCGCAGGTAGGTCGAGACTGAACCCTACCAGAGACGCACGTGCACTATCGGCAGCAAACGAAACCGGCGAGAAAGGTGCGAAAACCGAAACATACAGCGGCATGAAGGCGATCGGATAGAGCGCCGTGCTACCCCTCGAAACCGCGAGTTCAAGAAGAGCAAGAACCACGTCGAACCTGTTGGCGCTCTTCACACTCACGGCCACGGTTATCGACATACCTGTAACACCGAAGGCCAACAGGAAGAGAGAGAGGAGGGCTGAAAGAATCGATAGTGGTTGTGCGAATCCCTCGATGAAGGCGACGACAAGGAACATTGGGATGATGTAGATTATTGCTCTCAGCGCTCCTCCGAGTGCTCGACCAATGATGAACTGTCTTCTTGAGATCGGGAGGGTCAGCAGGTAGTCGAGCACTCCTTCTTCGGCTTCTTCGAAGATGTCGTAACCGATGACGAATGATATCGAGGCAATCGTTGCCACGACGCTTCCAACTGCGTAGTATTGGAAGAAGTTGAGACCCGGAACGAGGATCAATCCGCTTATGAGGTACGCGAAGACGAAAAGTTGGATGACGAATGCCAGGCCTCGAGTGATGATTATCCAGGGCGTCCTGAAAAGGACCGACACGTCTCGGAGAGCCATCTGAAATACAAGACGAGTGGGCGATTCCTTAGGAACAGGCGGATTACTCAAGTCGCTGGCCCGTGTAGGTAAGGAAGACATCCTCGAGACTAACCTCTTTCAGTCGGACACTTTCGATCTTGAACCCCCGAGTGCTAAGTGTGTCGACAATCTTGGGGAGAAGAAGAGTGCCCGAATTGAGAAATACCATGATCTTGTTGTCTTGTTGCTTTACATCGTGGACCTCCGGGAATTCTCTCAAGAGATCAGCCTTGAATTCCGAGCCGTCGTTCAGTGTGAGCTCTAGCACCTCGCCGCCCTTAACAGTGCCTTTCAATTGTTCCGGGGTTTCGCTCGCCACTAGCCTGCCCTTGTTGACAATGGCGACTCTCTCTGAGAGTCGTTCAGCCTCGTCCATCATGTTGGTTGCCACGATGACAGTTGATCCCTCATCTCGTAGCTGGCGTATCATCTTCCAGACCAACAGTCTGCTGGGAACGTCTAGGAACGCTGTGGGCTCGTCGAACACGGCTATGCTCGGGCGTTGAACCAGAATCTTAGCGTCCTCAACCTTCTTCTTCATACCACCACTCATCAACCAGGTCCGTTTCTTGCGCGCCTCCCAAAGATCGAGAGATTTCAGAACATCCTCAACTCTCCGTCGACGCTCGACCTTATCGAACAGCGTAGTCATTTTGAGATGCCAGTTCAACACATCAGACGCGCTAAGAATGCCATCAACCCGCGGGTCCTGGAACGCGATTCCAATGAGTTTCCTGACCTCGTTAGGTTGCTTCACAACATCGTATCCGTTCACAGAGATTGTCCCGCTAGTTGGACGATAGACCGTTCCCATCATAAGCATCAAAGTAGTCTTCCCAGCACCATTCGGACCAAGAAGCCCTAGAATCTCCCCATCCTTGATGGTAATCGAGAAATCCTTGACAGCATCAAGATTACCGAAACGCTTTCCAGCATTGTCGAAGGTTATCATGGACAACCAATCCTAGATTGCAAGCGCAGGAACACCAGCAAGTAGTTTGTCAATGGATCAGAGAGAGGCCGGATAAAAACCCGCGACGGCTCAATACATGCTTTTTGAGGAGGTCCAAGGCAAAGCTCAACCAACATGGACTTTACGAGAACTGTACTAGCACGTAGAATGATCCGGGCCTTCAAACCAAACCCCGTACCCCGAGAGAAGCTCAAGCGAATTCTCTCACTCGCGCAGCACTATCCCAGCGCTGGCTACAGCCAAGAGGTCACTTACGTAGTCATCACCAACAAAGAAAAACGCGAGAAGGTGAGGAAGCTAAGAGATCTAAGAAGCGACGCACCAGTCCTATTGATTCCATGCGTCAGCGAGAACATCGTCCACGACCGTTACCGCGAACCGGACAAGATCCGCTCGGGAGGAAAGGAGATCGACTGGCCAATCCCGTTCTGGTACTTCGATGTTGGTTGCAGTTGCATGCTAATATTCTTAGCAGCTGTAAACGAGGGACTGGCGGCGGGGTTCGCGGGTAGCGTTGGGATCTTCAATCCAGGCCTTCTGAGAAAGGAGCTAGGTATTCCCGAACACTACGAGCCCGTAGGGGTCCTTTCTCTAGGCTATCCAGACTTCGGCAAAGATATTCCGTCCCCCTCGCTGAAGCGTGGCAGGCGATCCTTGAAGGATTTCATCCATCGCGAAGAATGGTAAAATCGAGCCGAATTGTCGACGAGCTAATCGGTTCAGATAGAGCTTGAGATCCTGGCTAGGTTGCGAGCGTGGGACGGGCTTGGGCAGAATCGGGAGAACTGGTCGGACCCTTCTCGATAAGGTCGTAATACAACCGTCTGTTCGTCTTTCCCTTGTTCTCCAGCTTGAGCAGCTGGATCTGTCCAATCTCTTTGAGATGGGACACGTGTAGGCCGCCGTCGGCTTGACGGTCAACGCCTTCGATTTCCACAATTCTAAGCTTCGCCTCCGCTGGTGGTGCGGCCTCTGCGAGCTTCACCATATCCGGCAGCTTCAGTGCCTCCTCCCGGCCTAGGAAGTATGTCTTTACCGGTGCGTCTCTTCTTATCAGCTCATTCGCTTCCGTTACGTATCCTTCGATCTGGCCCCGGTCGAACGATTCCAGATCAAAGTCCATCCTCGACCGATCGACGTCAATCTGGTTTCCCGTTATCCGACAGTTGGCCTTTGAATAGAATAAGGAGCTGAGAAGGTGGCCGGCGGTATGCATCTTCATCAGTCGATGTCTCCTCTCCCAATCCACCCGTCCAGTCACGTTGTCGCCAACGTTCAAGGATCCGGGAGCTTCTAGCGTGTGGAGTATTTTGTCGTCGGCTTTTGTTGTCTCATGAACCTTCGAGCCGTTGAGAGTACCAGTGTCGCAGGCAACACCGCCGCCGCGCGGGTAGAACAAGGTCTGGTCTAGAACAACTGCTTGTCCCTCGACAGAAACCACCTTAGCAGCGAACTCCTTGGAATAGGGTTCTTCCCAGAACAATTTCCGCGTAATTGATAATCTCCCCGAACGACTATCGTGCAGCGGTCGGTCTAAGGATTACCTGCTCCTTCGTATTCTTCGACCGGTTGTAGACTTCCTGGGCTTCCCTCACAGTCACGCCTCCATGAACTATCTCTCGGATCGTCTTTATCATCGGCATTGGGTGCTCTGACTGCCAGATGTTCCGACCCATGTCCACGCCCACAGCTCCCTCCTGGATCGCATCATAAGCGAGCTGAAACGCGTCCAGTTCTGTCTCAAGCTTCGGCCCTCCAGCTACAACCAATGGCACTGGACAGCTCTTCACGACTTTTCCGAAATCTTCGCAGTAGTATGTCTTGACAAAATGGGCCCCGATCTCCGCGGCGATTCTGCAAGCCAACGCAAGATAGCGCGCATCGCGCTTCTCCAACTCCTTCCCTACCGCGGTAACGGCGAGAACTGGGATTCCATGTTCCTCTCCTTCATTCACCAGCTTGCCAAGGTTCGTCAAGGTCTGATGCTCGTGCGCAGAGCCGACAAATATCGATAGAGCCATCGCAGCGACGTTCAACCGGACTGCGTCGGTAACAGATGTTGTAATCGCCTCGTTAGTCAGAGATTCCCCGATTATGCTAGCTCCGCCTGAAACCCGGAGGACAATCGGCACACTGGATCCCGGATTAATAGAAGTCCTGAGCACGCCACGAGTGCACATTATCGCGTCAGAATAGGCGAGAAGAGGCTCGATCGTTTTCCGAGGCTCCTCCAGCTTGTGAGTGGGACCCATGAAGTAGCCGTGGTCCACTGCAAGCATCACTGTTCTACCTGTCTCAGGCTTGATTATTCTTGAAAGCCGGTTTTTCATTCCCCAGTCCATGATCCTTTCAGCTCAAATCGTGTTGCGGCGGCAACGGAATATTACGGTTTCTCCTGTCTGGACGAGACAACCGATCCGCTCAAGGGAGGATTCGCATCGAGTCGTGAAAAGCTCAGGGAATAGGTATAGCTTGAGTCAAGGACCCGATACCTGAATGAAGAGCCTGAGGCTACTAAACCCCTATATCACAACAGGCCCGCGCATCTCGTCAACGAGCACACTGTTTACGAGAGATGCTTGTAGATGATCCGACAAGGCTGGCCATACTTCGAAGAATGGCCCTTCCCGGAGAGATGGGTTCACCTAGACGGGCTCGCAATCCACTACGTAGACGAAGGCTCTGGCACCCGCCCGGTTGTAATGATTCATGGCAACCCCGCCTGGTCTTACATGTGGAGGCGGCTAGTCCCTGCAATCACCGGGTCCGGTCACCGAGCTCTCGCATTCGATCTAATGGGTTTCGGAAAATCGGACAAGCCAAACCCGGACCTCCACGATTTTCCACACCACGCAAGAATAGTTTCCAGCTACATCGAATCCCTAGGACTGAGGAATCTGATCCTGATCGTGCACGACTGGGGAGGACCCCTCGCGATGCAGTACGTGATACGACACCCGCAAAACATTGCGGGTCTAGTCATCATGAACACTTTCCTCACATCAGACTATCGTCTTCCACCTCAAGTGGCCGCGAAAATCACTCCTGCGATTATCAAGGAATCATCCGTCCATCCAGAGAACGTCACAGAGAATACCATGGAAGCCTACTGGGCGCCTTTCCCGGACGACGAAGCGAAGAAAGCCTACCAAGCCTTCCCTCGAATGTTCCCCGACTCGCCCACGCACCCGAGCTTCAAACCGATGAAAGAAATAGAGCAAGGTCTTCCTCGGCTGAAAATTCCAACCCTGGTGATCTGGGGAACGGGAAAAACGGCCTCGACTTATGCTGAGAGAGTGACCAAGATGATTCCGAACGCAAAGTTGACACAGGTGAAGGCAGGTCACTTCGTCCCCGAGGACGCGCCTGACGAGGTGGAGAAGCTTGTTCTAGGCTTTTTCTCCGATAATCTACTCTAAATCTACTGTTGATCTCATAACGACCCATCTCGGATATTGAGAAATAGGTTAAAAGGTTCAACGTAGAGCAATCCAGTCGATCCAAGATTGAAGAACGACGCGTTGCCTATAGAAGGAATAGACTATGTTGAGCTCTACGTTGGAAACGCGAAACAGGCTAGTTACTTTTACAAAAACGGCTTCGGCTTCACACCAGTCGCCTATAGCGGACCAGAGACAGGAGTCAA
>VBAX01000053.1 GCA_005883075.1 Candidatus Bathyarchaeota archaeon
ACTTTACTTCATGGAAAATCGCGATGGAAAATTAGGAAGCTTCCTCCTCATCTTACGGTGGACTCAATCTAATGCTCCTTGGCGGACTTCAACTCTCGTGGTCTTCAATGAGAATATCGGTTGAAGTGAAACTCACCCAATGTGTTTGTGGGAGAGGAGGGTGAGAATTGGAAGAGAAACAAAAATCGAGGTTAAGATTCAATCGGACAGGAAAAATCATACTGGGCATAATCGCCATCGCCGCAGTCGCGGGCGTCGCGGCGTTCGTGACCTTCACACAGTACTTCCCAGCAGTTCCAACAGCAACACCAGCAGCAAACCTAGTGCCGAACTGTGGAACATCTACACCGGGAGACGTACTGACATTCACGCCAGCCACAGTGGTAGCAGGCCAGCCCTTCGCCATAGTCTACAGTTGCACGTCTGGACCAGCAATAACAGTGACAAACGGTCCTATCACCAAGATTCCAACAGAGGCACCAGCAATCGGCGCAGGCGGCATGCCTACAACCCTTAGCCTAATCGCTCCGGGCGACACCTGTACCTCCACAGCAGGAATAGCTCTAGCACAAAGCACGGCAGTCAGTATCCCAACAGGCAGCTACAACTATTGCGCGACTGGAACCTCTGCCGCAGTGACGGGAGTCGTTAGCTTCACCGTGGCTTGGGCTTAAACGATATCCCAAGGCACCTCTATCTCCCCCTTTTTTCCTACGACGAATATCATTTACGTGCCAACAAGTGCCGGAGAACCTCTTGTCAAATAACCTGAATGGAGAAGAAGCCACGAGTAGTTTTTAAGGTAAGGCGGCGTTACTTGTATTCTAAGCAATTGGTAACGCTGCGGTCAAACAGGACCCCAATACCCGACATTATCCGACCTTGTCTGTTCCTGAAAGAAGAAACAAGGTGGCCCGGGCTATCATGATTGGGGTACTGGTCTTTCTGGTCGCAATTCCGATCGGGGCTACGGCAGTTCTGGCCACATCACGTGAGAAGAGAAATTCCAACCTGGTACCTAACTGCTTGACCCTTCGGTCCAGTCAGGCGACCGTTGTTGCCGGCGGTTCCGGAGTGATATTGTTCTCTTGCGGTGGTAATGCCGCGCTCACTGTCGGGAAGTCTGATCAGTTCCGACCCTTCTTCACGTTGCCGACAGGATATACAGGTCTGAAAATCGTGAATCATGCTCTCGGAGCTAACGACTGCAACCATGGTCCGATCCTGGTTTCGGGCCAGCGCTTTGATCTTGGTGGGCCAGGAAACTTCGACTACTGCGTGGGCTATGCTAACGCTCCAAGTACTGGACTAGCTTCTTTCAAAGTGACATGGTCGAAGTGATCCGGACGCCCCGCATTGAAATGGGATTTCTACCTGTCCAGCAAGCCTAGAAGAAAGTTCTAGCCCGGTCCCATCTGAAGGCTAGTCCTGGACAAATCAGGAAAGGTCAAAATAAGCTGCGGAATGGATTTAGAGAGAATGAAAAAAGTTTCAGTATGGTATAAGGTTCGGAAAAACAACAACCCTTAACTGAAACTTATTTTCTGGGAGCCTTTGCTCCGGTAGTATAGCCCGGTCCACAAGTTTGGCCGAAAGTATGCCGGACTCTCGATCCGGCGACCCGGGTTCAAAAGGCTCCAAAGAGCCTGACTGTCCCGGCCGGAGCACTAGACCACAAACTTGGCCAGCATCATACTCATAACCGGCACACCCGGAGTCGGAAAGACGGTGTTGGCCCAGAGCCTCTCACGAAAGTCAGGCTTCAAACTGGTCGAACTAGGCAATCTGGTAAGGAAAGAAAGGCTCTACACCCGCTTTGATAAAGCTAAGAAAACCTACATCGTAGATGAAGGAAAGCTTCGAAGGCGTCTGGAAGTGTTGTCGCGATCACCGGAGAGAGTCGTTCTACCAACTCACCTGATTGGAAGATTTCTCCCCAAAGCCTCGGTGAAAACGGCCTTAGTACTTCGTCTAGATCCGGTAGTTCTCTATAAGCGACTGCGGGGGAGGGGGTGGACGAAAAGGAAGGCTTGGGAAAATACAGAAGCAGAGATATTGGACGTGTGCCTCCAAGAGTCTCGTTTGCTCCTCGGAACCCGGAAGGTGTTTGAGATTGACACTACTCGAAAGTCGGCCAGTGCTGTATACAGGGAAGCGTTGAGCGCCTTGTCAGGTGGGAGAACTGGCAGGTCAGGGTTAGTAAACTGGCTCGCTCGTTACGATCCGGTCGAATTGGAGAGAACTCTATGACTGAGAGGGAAAGGTTCTGGATTATCAAGTGCCCGCGTTGCCAGACATATCAGATTGCTGATTCTAGGAACAAGAGCAAGACTTGTTCTCAGTGCTCGCGACGGTTTGAGATTCTCGATCTGCCTGTTCTTGCTTCTGCCAAGGGTGCGAGGGAAGCGAGGGCTATAGTGGCCGACCTGAAGATGCCGAGAACAACTGTATCTGAACCAAAGGTGATATAGCGGTCTCCGGGTCCGCACGCTTCAAGGGTGCCTGGATAACTGTCTTCGACCGCGGGCCGGAAGTTCATGGAAGAACTCTCGAATCTTCTCCAAAAACACGTTAGCGTCTTGACCACTCAGGGAAAGACTTTCATCGGCACTCTGACGGGCGTTGACACCGAAACCCTTAGCGTCTGCCTCACTAATGCAAAGTCGGACGCTGGTGATATCCACAAGGTCTTTCTGAACGGCGACACTATTGTCCAAATATCTAGTTTTGAGAAGCCATTTGATCTTCAGAGTCTTGGCGAGAGACTTGAACGGGTCTTTCCAAGAATGGTACGCGTGATGGATGATGCGGGAGTGATCGTTGTGATGGACAGAATCCGGGTCAACGAGAGGGGAATCATCGAAGGCACGGGTCCAGCTGCGGAGCGGGTTCAGCGGGTCTTTGACGAGTTCATGAGGGAAAAAGGCGTCAAGGCCTAAATCCCGTTTTGTCCTTTCAGGTACACGGCAAGGATCTTCTCGGTAGAATCGGAACACTGACCACTAAGAGCGGTAGCTTTCAGACACCTCACATGTTTCCCGTCGTGGACCCGAACCTTCCGATCATTGATCCAAAATTCTATCGCGAGGCCGGCATTAGCGCGATAATGACGAACGCCTATCTCTTGAAGAGAGGTCGTCCAGGTCAGCCGCCGAAGGATATTCATGAGACCCTGGATTTCAAGGGGACAGTGGCCACAGATTCTGGAGCTTACCAGATTCTCGAGTATGGACATGTAGGCGTGAGGCCCGCCGAGATCGTTGCTTACCAAGAGAAGATCGACACTGACATTGGAGTGATTCTTGATCTTCCAACTGGCTTCCACAGCGATGCAAGACGAGCCGGATGGACTGTTGACGAGACGGTTCGCAGAGCAGATGAAGCTCTCAAGCGAATCAAACGGAAGGATATCCTATGGGTAGGTCCGGTCCAGGGAGGAATCCACATCAAAGAAGTCGCTCGGTCCGCCATCGAGATGGGAAAACGACCATTCTCAATCTACGCGCTCGGTAGCCCCACCGAGCTAATGGAGGCGCAGCGTTTCGACGTTCTAGTGGACATGATAGTCGCTGCCAAGAAGGGTCTCCCCCATTCCCGACCCTTGCACCTGTTCGGCGCAGGTCATCCTTCCATGTTCCCATTCATAGTCGCTCTGGGCTGCGACATGTTCGATTCGGCTGCATACGCGCTCTACGCCCGGAGAGGCAGGTACCTCACCTCCGAAGGAACCCAGGAACTGGCTGAGATCGAAGAGTTCTCCTGCATGTGTAGGATCTGTGACAGAACTACTCCGGGAGAGATGCGACGTCTTGATCTACCCGAAAAGGAGCAACTCTTGTCAAAACACAACCTTCTCGCCTGCTTCTCTGAGCTACGCAGGATTCGAGAAGCGATCAGAAGGGGCCACCTCTGGGATCTCCTCGAACATCGGACCTATGCAAACCCAGCCTTCAAAAAATTCCTTGCAAAGATCGTTCAACATTCTCCCTTTCTGGAACGGTTCACGCCGACAGTGAAGCCTCGCGGGATCTCCCATTTCGGCAAGGCAAGTGATGATCGTCCCGAGATGGTTCGTTACAATGAGAGGAAGTCGCGCATCCCGATGGAACGGGGCAAGGCTGTTGTTCTCTTGCCTGGCCGCTGGAGGAGACCCTATCACGAGGACCCACGAAACCTGCCCATGGTCAGTAAACTCGCAAACAGGCCAAACGTGTCCATCTGCTTCTACACAATCCCATTCGGGCCGGTGCCGATGGAACTTGATGAGACCTTTCCTCTAGCGCAGACCGAGAGCTTCGATAGTCACGAACCGACAATGTACGAGGAGAGAGCGTGTCAGGTGGCCGCCTGGGTCAAACGATTGTCCCCGAAGCAGGTTTTCCTAGTTTCCGAGGGAGAATACGGCGGGGCACTTCGAAAGGAACTCTCAGGGGCAACTCGGCAGTTGAAAGTTATTGGAATCCAGGCCAAAGGGTCGAAGCCGGACCTTATTGTAGATTCGATCATTCGGCGGTTGCGCTAGGCGTAGAGTCTCTCATGCGATTTCGTGAGTTTCGATTTGTGATCATACTCTCTCTCGATAAGTTTCGCATCCTTCAATAGCTCTTTGAGGTTGACCTTGAAATTGTATGCTTTCGAGATCTTTCGGATAGCTAGCGCGGCAGCTGCAGGGTCAGCCCGCGCCGGCTCGGCATATGGAAGAACCGCAATCGCGGGGAAGTCATGAATTTCAAACTCGCTCAACATCACTGCAAGTGGCCCATAGACTAGAAGGCCAGGCTCGAGGATCGGTGCTTTGAAGACCTTGGCTCGATCAATGTATGCGCCAGTTGGAACGACGCAGAATTCGTCGTTGTTATTTCTGAAAGACGAGTCTAGCCCACCGATCAGAATCGCGTCTTTGAACTTGCCCTTGACAGCCCAGTTTGCAAGGACCTTTGCAAACTCGGCCTCTTCAGATCTGTGGGGAGAAAATTCCAGCTTGACAAGGACCGTCTTGCCTCTCCGGTATACTTCGAAAGGTGTGACCAGGCCCCCGTCGGCTGTCCCGACCCATGGCGGTGGGTTTGCAACTTGGACAAAGCCCACCCGCTCGGCTTTTAGTGCGTGTATCATGTAGGACGTTGCAATGTAACCTGTCTGTCCCACGCCGTGGAACCCCGTGACTAGCGTGGATCCTTTGAGATTCTTCGCATCGACGAGGAGCTGAACTGGCACTCTAATACCCACTGAACAATGTAGATTCATCTAGCTTAACGGTGCCTAAAAATCTCTCCGGAGACAGGGTTGTAGGGCTTTTATTGTAGTCTTTCAAACCAGTCCATTCGTAGAGTGAACAAGAATTTCTCGCGATAATCCATTTCATACTGTTACGGTGAACGGATGAAGATCAGGTTCTTAGGCGCCTGCCAAGAAGTAGGCAGGTCCGCATTCGCAGTAAGCGTCGGCAGCAAGTACCTCGTCCTCGACTACGGCGTAATGGTAAACCATCACGTCGGATTCCCGATGCACATCCCTCCGAAGGAGGTGGAGGCGATCGTGCTTACACACGCGCACCTGGATCACGTCGGGTCTGCTCCAATATTCTACATTCACGGCGGCGTCCCTCTCTATGGAGTACAACCAACTTTCACGCTTACCAGTCTAATCATCAAAGACTTCCTCAAACTTAGCGGTTACTACGCACCGTACGAGTTCATGGACCTCCAGACGATGCTGAAGCATCAGCGTGAGCTTCAGTATCACCAGTCGATCGATGTCGGGGACGCGTCTCTAACTCTTGTTAATGCTGGCCACATACCGGGCAGCGCTCAGGCACTAATCACTTCCGAAGGCAAACGCTTGCTGTATACGGGCGACTTCAACCGTCAGCCAACCAGGCTCGTTGACGGTGCGGACCCTGGCAACTACAAGGATCTGGATGCGATCATCATCGAAGGAACGTACGCCACAGAGGACCACCCGATGCGGGATGGACTGGAAAAAGAGTTTGTCGAAAAAGTAACAGAAGTAGTCGAGGGAGGTGGAACGGTTCTCGTCCCAGCCTTCGGTGTCGGCCGATCTCAGGAACTACTGTCAGTACTCTCAGCTTACCATTTCGAGCATCCGGTTTTCGTCGACGGAATGGCCCTCGATGCTATGGAGATGCTGCTGAAATATCCATCATCCCTAAGGGACTCGTCAGTTTTCGAGCGGGCTAGCAAGATGGCTCACTGGGTGGACGGATGGAATGATCGAAGGAGGGCTGCAAAGACTGCGGGTGTGATAATATCGCCGGCAGGGATGCTGAAGGGGGGTGCGTCCGTTTTCTACATGGAGAATGTTGCCGCGAAGAAACAGAATGCGGTGTTCATGGTCAGCTTCCAGGTCCCCGGTAGCCCTGGCAGGATCCTCTTGGAGCGGAAGAAGTTCGTTATCCACGGCAAAGCTCGACCGGTAGATGCGAGAGTAGAGAGGTTCGACTTCTCATCCCACGGGGGCAGACGAGAACTCGAATTGACGCTATCGGATCTCGATAAGAAGACGAAAGTGTTCATTGTGCACGGCGCGGAAGGAAACTGCAAGAAACTTGCGGACTGGGCTTCGAAGGAACAGGGACTGGACGCAAAGGCTCCCAAGACCGGGGACGTTATCGAGATTTAGCGCTCCATGGCAGAGGAAGAACACAGGGCTTTCAAGCCCCGCCCACGCCATCTCTATCCGGTAATTCTCAGCCTAGCTGTAACGGGCATTCTTGGATATCCGATCTCAAACCAGATCGTTCCCCAAGCCCAGGTAACGCCTTTCCAGGGCGACAGTCTGGGTTCAGCAGGTCTCAACGCGATAATTTTCGTAATTGCTCTTGGAGCGAGCGCAACGGCAATGCTTCTCATGATTAGGAGAGGCAAGATGGGGTTCATCCGCTCGCTCATCAGAGCCGCGGTTCTCGTAGTGTCGTTTGCCGTTGCGTTCTGGTACACGTCCTCTATCTTCTTCGTGATTCCAAACTCTCCCTCAGACCCTTTGGCGACCATTATCCTCCTGGGTGTTTCGCTCGGAACAGCCGTGGCGATTGGCCTTACAATATTCGGAAGAGCTAGAAAGTATCAGTTAATCGGTGTGACACTCATCGGTGCGCTGACGGGGATCTTCTTAGGCTACTCGATCGGACCCGTGACTGCGCTCGTACTCATTGGCGCCCTTGTGATATACGACATTGTCGCGGTGTTCCGTGGTCCTGTCGGAGCCCTCGCGAGGACAATTGGAGAAGGTGATCTTCCCGGTGCGGTTTTTACCTATGGGGATTTGACCATCGGGATGGGAGACATGGTCTTCTATTCGCTGGTCGCAACAACAGCCCTCGTCTACTTCGGTGGAGTTCTCTCATTCTTCGGGGCGGCGATCGGGATACTCGCCGGAACCTTCCTCGGGTTCAAAGCGCTCTCAAAGTATGAGATGTTTCCCGGTCTCCCGTTTTCCCTGCTACTCGGGGTCGCGGGAATGCTCCTTGCAAGTTTCCTATAGAGACGCCAGTGTCGCTGATGCCTCAGCCAAACTCGAAAATCGATAATCGGCAATGCTGTCAACCATGGGTCTCTTCGAGACCAGAACCGTCTTCATTCCGGTAATCCTGCCTCCCCAGATATCATGTCTCTCTGAATCGCCCACAATGACAGCTTCCCGTGGCTGCAGCTTAAACTGCATGAGCGCGTAGAGAAAGATTCCCGGGTCAGGCTTACGGATCCCTACAAAAGCCGATGTTACGACTCTGTCGAAATATTCCAGCAGCCCTACTTGGCGGAGGATCTCTACTGCAACATCGTGAGATGATACATTCGATATTATTCCAAGCTTGATCCTTCGTTTCGAAAGCTTCTCCAAGAGAGGTTTCGAATCGGGGAAAACGACCGCGTTTTCGGCCCTGGCGGAGACGATGATCTTGATTGCATCCTCGACCAAACTGTCCTCAGGTTCATGGCCGAGTGCCCGTCTTAGGAGTTGTACTATCCACGCCTGTATTGGAATCTCGACGTGGTGCCTTGTGCGAAAGGCCTCGTTTACCTTGTAGCCTTGCTTATAGATCGCGAAGAGTTCTGATGGGGACTTTCCTCGTGGTAGGATCTTGCTCACTTTTTCTAGGGCCTTCATCGTGACTAGGTTGTCTTCGATGTTTTGTGTTACAAGAGTCTCTCCAAGGTCGAAAAAAATAGCTTTAGTCCGCGCCATGGACAATTGCTCGAACTAGTTGGCAGGGTAGCGTAAGACTGCGGCAACCTTTCCAAACGCATCGCGTAGCATTCGTCCCTCCTCGGTCTCCTCTGATACAACCTCGACTTTGCTTCCGCCTTTCTCCGCGTAGTCTAGGAAACTGTCGATGATATCATTGTCCTCGACGACTTCAAGATTTGGTTTGCCGCACTTCTTGCACGGTCGCGTGGGAAGCTCGCTCTTGACTGAGTGAGCTTCATACCTTGTCCCGCGAAATTCTTCTAGATTGCCGCAGTTTTTGCATTTTAGGACGAGTCGCTGACCTTCTAGTTTCTCTGAGATCAGCAATGTATCAACAACGCCTTTTTCCAAGTACTTCTGGACCTGTAACTCTCCAAAGACTCCTTTGCCAGTTTCGTGGCCTAGCTCGTAGAGGAATTTCTGGACCATCTGCTTCTCTTCCTTGTACCGGACTCCCTTCAGTATCTCGCTGCTCTTCTCAACGACCTCCTCCACGCCTGCCTCGCTTGTGTAACTTGTATCAACGACCGAGAGCACCTTGTTCTTCAGCGTATACTGCAAGTATTCTCCCTCGGACCAGACATACTTGGTGGGTCCCGGTCCGCCGATGATAATTCCTTTGAGATCGGGTATCGCAAGCATGATCTCGTTGAAATGCTGGCCGACGCGTTTGTAGTAGTCGTTGGCGACCTGTTCGCGGATACGTTCGAAACGTCTAGCTGACTGTCCCCCGGCGCGACTCTTTCCGGGTATTCCTGAGGTGAAGCTTTTGACGATCTCGACTCGCCGTCCTTTGAGGGTTGCAACAACCGCCTCTGTACCGTCGATGACGATTATTCCGTAGGTATCCTTCTCTACAACGAGAGCTAGGAGGGGTTCGACGTGGAAACGGGCGTCGCACCTGTAGAACCCGACTGTAATTGCTTCAGGGGGGGTTAACACGTAGATTTCCATCCGTTCACTCCCGAGACCGTTCTGAGGAATCATCCCAGCAAAGATCACTAGTCCCGTAGGGGGCGGTTCCTTGAACAATCGCAACCGCTGCATGACTCGTTCTATTGAGTCTTGGACGGCTTGGCGGGTTGTGCGTGACTTGATGTTGGATGCTGTCCCTGCTTCTTCTCGGAGCTGACCGAGAACTTCGTGTATTCTACGGTCCGGGGGAACGTATAGGCTGATGAGTTCTGTTCCCCGGCCTTCTTTCCGTGCCAGTTGTTCTAGGGTTCGTCTGAACTTGAACTTGGCGACTGAGTCTGATGCTGAAAGGACTGAGCTGGTCACTGGCTATTCGACCTCCAGCCAGAAAAAGGAAGGACTGTGGCCTACGGCGGTAGGCCGGCTCGTTCACATCTTGGATTTTTTCTTCTTTCCCGGGTTGTGCTTCGCGCACGTGCTACACATTTTACTGACGAGTCCTCAAGAGAAACAGGTGGGTTTTACGTATAAAATGCTTTTTCCAGGTTCGGAGCTACCCGATTACTCCCTGTCTCTGTAGTTCGTCCTGGAGCCCTGCCTTTACCTGTCGCAGCCGGACTCGTTGGTCAGCGTATTCGTCCCCTGAAACCTTGCCTGACTTGAAATCCTCGTCCAACTGTTTCATTTGTCTCTCGAGCTCTGACATGCGGTGGCGCAGCTGATCCAAGTACGAGCTTGACGTGTCCTGTGAGGCGATCTGGCTGGGAGTGAGGGAAGATTTGATGGTTCCATCCTCTATTCTCATGATGTTGTTCGCTGTCTTGGCAACATTCTGGTCATGTGTGACCATTATCAGTGTCTTCCCTAGCTCACGGTTTATCTTGACCAGAAAGTCTGTGACCATCTTCGCGTTCACACTGTCGAGTTCGCCCGTCGGCTCGTCTGCTAGGAGGAGGGGAGGGTCGTTGGCCAGGGCCGCAGCTATTGCGACTCGTTGCTGTTCTCCACCGCTGAGTTCGTCGGGCTTGTGGTCGTGTCTATCAGCGAGGCCCACGATGCCCAGCAGTTCTCGAGTTCTGGCCGAGCGAGCTCCGCCCGGCGTTCCCATGGCCATCATTGGAAGCTCCACGTTTTCCGCGGCCGTGAGCGTTGGAATCAGATTGAGGGTCTGGAAAATGTGACCGACGATTTGGCGACGGTAGTAGACTAACCGTGTCGGGTCTAGGTCTGTCAGTACAGTATTGCCAACATGAACGTTTCCCGCTGTCGCTCTGTCAAGTCCCCCAAGAATGTTCAGCAAGGTGGTCTTTCCGCTGCCACTCGGGCCTATAATCGAGACCATGCCGCCCGCTTCGACCTTCAGATTGATCCCTCGTAGCGCTTGAACCTCTACTCTGCCGAGCTTGTAGGCTTTGACAAGAGAGTCCACCACGACTGGGACGGCGGTCATGCGAATCTCACCGTTCTACTCATCTTTGAAAGGTCTTTCCGTGCAGCGGTGATAGCAGGCACAAAAACCCCGACGAACAACAGACCGATTATTGCAAAGATGTTCTCTGAGGCCCATAGCGGAAAAACAACTCTGCGTGGGGCAAGGAGGCTCGAATAGTTCGGGGTCAGGGAATTCTGAGCCAGGCTGTCTCCACGGACCGTGATCAGTCCAACTGCTGTTGCCAGTATCAGCGCAAAGATCACTAGCGGCAGGACTTCCGTGACCAGGAGTCCGAGCATCTGCTTGTACGACAGCCCTCTCACAGCCAACATTGTAGTCTCCTTTTCTCTCTCCTTGAAGCCGGTGTAGGCTACTGCTCCGACTCCAATAGATGCAGCGAGCCCAGCAAAAACTGTTCCGAGCCGTAGAACGTTCTGGGTCCCATTGGAGATCACTGCTCCTGCGCTTTGAACGCTCGCTTGGACTCCGTTGGAAACAACAGTTCCAGTTCCTCGCGTGTAATCTTGTGTCGTGCTGACTGCAAGGGATGGATAGGCTCTCCGTATTGAGCTCGCGAGATCGGCAAATGAGACTCCGGTCCCGGCTTTGACTAAGACAATATTCGTCCCAGAAAAGAGGTTTGGGTGCTGAGTAACGAAGCTCGATGGGATGAACGACCATCCCTCGGGTTGAAAATAGGAGAAACCAAAAGGTTGGCCTGAGGACTGTTGGGAGTAATCTGGGCCGAAGAAGCTGATCACAGTAAGACTCACGGTCTGGTTTACGCTTACTGTCCCGCCCTGTAGAATATTGTAGTACGATGCAACGCCCCTGTCAAGTACGATAGCCTGGCTGTTATCCTGCAGGTTTTGAAAAACTGTATCAATGTTTCCGGTGAACCAGTCAGCTTCATAGTATGCTCCCTGCCTCCATGTTGTCGGGTCTATGGCCTTGACTTGGAGGCTCGCGCGAGATGAGAGGCTGACGGTTGTGTCAAATTCTGGAGTAGCTCCGGTGATGTTGCTCCAGCCGCGCAACTGGCTGGCTACCAGAGTTGCATAGCTGATGTTGAGATTGCCTAACGGCTGTGAAACACGGAGATCCGATCCTACTTGGATCTCCGCCTGTCGAATATTGTAGTCCTGTTGGCTGGCGAGGTCGCCTATCACCCAGATGGAATATCCGGCAATCAGGGCCACGAGGAAGACCAGGGCGGTGACACGCCGAGGGTTTCGGAATACGCTCTTTGACGCAAGAGATGCGATGTCTCCTACCAATCGTTTTGATATGGAGGCGAACGCTTTGTGGAAACGGGTAGCTAGCCCGGTTGACAGTTGAGTGGCTCCGTAGAGGAAGAGGAAAGGGCCAATAATGTTCAGCCCGTAATCGAGGACCGCCATGATTATCAGAAGAATTGCGAGCAGGAAGTTTACCCCGAAGAGGTAGCGGCCGATGTTCTGGAAGTTTACGCCGAGGAGAAGGAGGATTATCTTGTAGAGGCCGAGGGAGAAGGCGATTATTGCGCCTCGTTTCTTGGATGGGCGAGTGTCTTCAAGATACACGTACTCTCTCAAAGCCTTCGCAGGGTCCATTGTTGCGGCAGCGCGGGCTGGAGAATAGATCGCAAGAACGGTAAGAGCGAGGGTGAAGATTATCGTGGCGACGGCGGTGTCCTGGCTGAGAAACGCTCCGCTTTGATAGCTGCCGCTGAGGATCTGGACAAAGTACGGGTTTAGCAGTACGACCGCGGCGAGTCCCAGACCTCCTCCTATCAATCCGACTAGGAGGGCTTCGACGAGGAAGTGTCTGAACAGTTGGGTCTGGGAGAAGCCTTTGGTCATGAGTAGTCCGATTTCTCTTCGGCGGAGGTTGAAGGATGCTTGGGAAACGGTTCTGCCGACGAACCAGGCTACGAAGAAGACTGGGATCGAGAAGATTGTGAATTCGAGCCTGAGCGCGAATATGCTGGAGGAGAACTGTTGCAGAGGATAGAATAGGTTCGAGTTCGAGTTAAACCCGTTCAGCGCGGCAATATTCGATACTTGGGCGTCGATCTGTTGAACCTGTGTGATGCTGCTCTCGACATTGAATGCGCTTAGAAGCTTTGCTCGATCAAGGTAGACGTTCACGGTAGCCATGATTGAGTAGTCCTTGAATCCGGTTTGGCTGTAGAACCAATCCACTATGGGGGCGAAGGTTTGGTCCCAACTTGTGATGAACGTACTTGCAGGCAGTGATGACGACCCGGAAGGTGTGTAATAATAGGGGCTGACGCCGAGAGTGTTGACAGCGGTTGTGTCAAGTTGTACTTCGCCGACTACTGTTAGAGTCACGTTGTACTTGCGTCCGGATTGCCCAAGGCTGTACTTGACTGTCTCGCCTGGCTTGTAGTTCTGTGCATACTGCGAGCCAGCGTTGATGACGGATTCATTAGCATGAAGCGTTTTCCGACCACTCACCAGCGCGAGGTGCTGGAATAGTACAGAGTTGTCTTGAATGGCCTTGATGTTAGGAATTGAGCCGTTATACGGATAGAACTGCGGGGTGACGCTTCCCACGGGTTCTGCAGAGACGACTCCGCTGACCCCTTGGACTCTTTGGACGACGTTGTCGAATGATGTTCGAGGAACCGATATTCCGCCGGATACTGGGTTGAGTGAGATGTCAACAGGAATGTTGGCGAGCTGAGCGTCAAGAGCCTGTTTCCCGACCGTGTCTGCCCCTACGTTGATACCCCCGAAAAATGTGGCTGCGAGCATCATGCCAAGTATTAGGGACGCGTAGAGCTTCCAGGATCGTATGATTCTCTTGAACGCGTAAGACAGCATCGGTAAGAATCGTTTCTCCTCTCGACGGAACGCCTATTCAGCTTTTCCGAGCTGTTTTTTGGAAGAAACCTAGAACACTCGGAAAACTTCCATTCCATTCTAATATACCGAACATCCTCGGATGGCGAAGGTTGAGAGGGAATGCGCGCAGTCGTCAAACTTGGAGGTGCACTATTCCGCCGCGAACCCAATGTAACCAGCCTCAAAGGCATGGGCAGAGCTCTTGGAGGGTTTGTCGAGGACGGAAACCAGCTAGTATTAGTTGCGGGCGGGGGAGAGAATGCTAGAACTTACATCGCTACAGCGAGAAAGCTTGGCGGAGACGAGTCAACCTGCGATCTTCTCGGAATCCAGATCACGAGAGCAAATGCGGAGCTAGTGCGTCTAGCAATTGGCTCGATGGCCTCCTCGAAGATTCCCACGACTCTGTCGGATCTGCCTCACTTTGTTGGATCGGGAAAGGCCGTGGTTATGGGTGGACTGCAACCTGGCCAATCGACCAATGCTGTGGCTGCGCTTGCTGCTGAGATTACTCGAGCTGAGATTCTGGTTAATGGCACTGATGTGGACGGTGTCTACACTGAGGACCCGAAGAAGAACCCGAAAGCGAAGCTCATCCGATCCGTTCATGTAGACAAATTGTTGAGCTGGGCGATGGGCGGGGAGGTTTTCGCCGGCCGTTATGAATTGCTTGATCCTCTGGCGATCAAGATAATGCAGAGGGCGAGGATTCCGACACGTTTTGTGTCGCTCGGAGACCCGGGCAACATTATCGCGGCGCTACAAGGGAAGGACATCGGGACCAAAGTGGTCTATTCCTAAGATAGGTGACAGGGTTGAGATTGGTTGATCTGTTCCAGTCGAAGGCTCAAGTCCGGTTGGTCGAGCATCTGCTTCAGAATAGACAGAAGGTGTTCAACCAGGCCGGCCTCGCCCGTGTCCTTGACGTGTCGCCCTCGACTGTTGCGAGGATAGCGGAACCGTTGGTAAAGTCTAGAATTCTGCTGTTTGAGAGGTATGAGAAGGGGATGAAGATTTTTGCCTTCAACCAGGAAGAGCCTGCGGCTCGTAGTCTGGTTGAGTTTTATGAGAAGATAAGCGGGCTCTGATTAGGAGTATCTTACTACGGAGTATGAGAACGTGCTGCCTCGAGAGGATAACAGGGTTATTGTGTAGGAGTTTCCTGTCGAGAACGTGAACGCGCTTCCGGTATTGGTGCAGCTGCATGCTGAAGATATCAGAAGCTGGGCCTGTCCTAGTGTCGTCGGGGTTATTGAGGGCGGGCCGGTCCAGGTGGCCTTTGCGTACTGGCTGGAGTTCGAGTTCTTCACATAATAACTTACCAGGGTGATCGGGGTGCTTCCAGTGTTTCTCAAGTAGAGGGTCACGTTGTAGGTCGGATTGTTTGGTCCGAAACTGGAGAACTCGAGGCTTAGCGCTTCCCTCTGAAGGTTCGGTGGCTGGGTCAGGGCGGTGAATAATCCTGTGGCGTAGACGAATACCATGACTGAGGCGGCCACGACTATGACGACCATTAGGAGCGTAGCTAGGATGCTGTCGATTCCCTTCTTGTTCCTAACTAGCTTTCGAAACATAGTCTCACTCGTACTCTTGGAGATAGGTCGGCAAGAATCATTGAGCGTGGGTATCATCAAATGCTTCTATCGTAACCTACCCCCGGCCAAGGGGGTAACAGGCAAGAGATCTCAGCGCCAGATGGGTGGACCGCTCCGAGGACGCCGGGATGTGGGACCGGTTCTGTCTGATGGACGGGTTTCGGGGTGGATTTCACGAAGGAAGAACCTCCGGGCCGTAACCTGTGAACGTGGATTCCTAGCGTTTTCACGAAGGGCGGCGCGCGGGAAAAAAGACCACCCCCGGGGGTCGAGAAAAGCATGCTTATTTTTGGAAAGGAATAGTTACGCCGCAGGAATAATTGCGGAAAAAAGGAATCACAACAGGAGAATTGTTGCGGAAGGAGAAATTCTAGGGAAGAACATGTCGCCAAGGGGGTCTCACTTGCTCTCGGCGTTACTTACGTTCCCCGGAGTCTCTTCTGGACTTGGGGGCTTTTCAGCTCTCGCAAGGCGTCTGCAGCAACCCACTTTGCACTTCCCGACTCCATTTTCTGTATCTTCAGCGCGGTGGACACCGAGGCCTTGTTGAGTTTGAGATTGCGCTTTCCGATCTGTCTCAACGACCAGTTGACGGCCTTCTTGACAAAATTCCTCTTGTCACTGGCTCCATTGATTATCGAAGGGAGGAAGTCGAGGAAGACTTGGTCTTTCGCGTTCTTGTCATGGACCGCAAGCTCCGCCATGAGAACAAAGCCTGCCCTCTTCTCGTACTCCGCCTCCCGTCTGCACCATTCCTTAGCCTTCGTCACAGCAAACGGGGTCTTGTCGAAGAGATTTCCACAACAACCGTCCACAATATCCCACGAGTCAAACTCTCGAACCCATTTCTCCATCTGGGCCACGATCACCTCTTGAGGATCGTCGATCATCGTGGCAAGGAGTCTAGCATCATGCAACCCGGTCTCCCACAATTTCAACGCCAGCAGATGATCACGTCCAACCTCTCGTGCTAGAGCGCGGAGTTTGGGAACAGAAACCCCGAATGAATTGCTTGACTGGATTCCGAACCTGGCCATGCCCTCGACCGCTTTCGGGTCGCCGATCGACCTTAACCGGTCGACAACTTGTTTGACTTCCAAAGCCGAGCTCATTCTCGCGCGGTCGCACTGGGTCCGGCTCTCTTGTAGAGGAAGACCAGCCAGAACCTGGACTTGGCCTTGTTGGATTGTTGAAGGCCGTTGTCGACGAGAAGCTTATCGAGGAAACGCAGAGGATGGAGGTATAACCGGAAACCGGTTTTTCTCATCCTCTCAACCAGATTGATGAGCCCTGTTCCGATCCTCATCACTGGCTTCATCAGTCCTTCGTCGCGCGGAACAACGAAACCCAATAGATCGCTTGAGGACGCGAAAGCGGTCTTCAGAAGAGCGTCAGCGTCAGGGTAACAGCAGAGGACCTTGTCCATCACGACAATGTCGGCGGCGTGTTGGATCGAAGCTGCGTCTGCGACTTCGAACCTCGCACGATCTTGAAGACCAGATTCCTTGGCGAACTCGTTCGCCTCATGGATTGCAGCCGACGATAGGTCAACGCCTATGCAGGAAGATGCTCCATGTCTAAGGGCCTCCAAGGCGAAGAATCCCGTCCCGCAGCCGATATCAAGGACCCTCTTTCCAACCAGACCGTTTTCGGTCAGGAGGCCTAGCAACACTTCGGTGCTCGCAGTCAGACCCTTAGACTTGTACTTGCAACAGCGATCATGGGCGAGATCGTCAAAGGTCTCTGCAATCCCTTTCGTATGAGCAGGATCCGAAGTCATCCGCTAATCGGAGTCCTGCTTAGCGAACTTCCCGAGGACGAGGAAAACAACATCCGATTCAGGCGAGACTGTTTTCAGAACCTCTCGCACCCTATCCTTGATATCCTCAGAATCTGATTCCAGATAGACCGTAAGCTGTCCCTTTGGGACGCCTATACCGCTGACTCCCGGCAGCTGCAGTATTTGCGAGGATACTTTCCGTTTGAGGGCTCTGGGGTCAGTAAGGGTCTTGGGAGGCGCCAACTATCTCGGGCTAGGACCGAGCACAATCTTTCACTTGAACCTATCCTGCAAGCTGGATTTGGAGCGCTGTTAGAACATCTGAGATGTGATTTGCGATGGTTGATTTTGGTGAGCCGCCGAAGAGCAGACCTGTCGCTCTACCCAACCCGCGGTCAACGATGAGCGAACCGGAATCGCCTGCGTCCGAGAACATCTGGCCCTGGTCAGGGGCGATCAGAATCTGCCCTTGAAAGGTCAACGTTCCAATGTCGTATTGTATGTTCACATCTGCGCTGATGTCGAGCACAGAGCCGGTGGTGTAGCCTGTCGTCCGGCCGACCTTGTGGACTTTCATTCCATCAGTAGCATCGATCGGGGAGGTAGTGGCGAGCTTGCCCACCCTCGGCAGGATGGTAGGGTCTGCCGAGACTGCCTTGTCGATCGCGGCTATCGCACAATCGACGCTATTGTTTCCCTTGGGTGAGAGGGGGACTGCTTTTGATAGAGTTGCCACCTGGTCGGTCGTCTGGTTTCCCCTGTCGAGAAGAGCAGGCTGAAAAATTGCGGTTCCAGCTGGAAGTTTGTCCTCGTTAGCGAGTACGTGGTTGTTGCTGAGGATGTATTGAGCACCCCCGCTCTTTACAATCGCGCCTAGAGTTCCCGCCTCAACCAAGTTTCCAATAGGGGGAGGGCCGATGGACGTTCCCGGTCTGATGGGCCTGAATCGGTCTCGGGGAGTGGTCGGCGGCGGGGTAAGAGCGAAGGCTCGGAACCGGCCTGTCTCAACGACATCCGTTGGAACGCCTCGTATTGCAGCAGGCACCTGTTGTGGCTGGGGAATCTGGGCTTTGGGAAATTTCCTGTTTACATAGATTCGAACCGCGTCCGTGGCTGTCGATTGACCGCCTTTGATCTTCTTACCTATTCCTACTCCGACAATGTTCAAGTCGAGCTGGTAGGAAACCGCTCTGGTCGAATAGGCGGCTCTAGCGCTGCTGGTCAAGAAGCGGGTAGCCGCCTCTTTTTTCGCAGATGCTAGTTGTGGAGGAATGTTTTCGCGGTTCATCAAAATCGGAAAACGGACCGTCTGCTGATTAAGACTTCGTTTACATCAGGCAATCTAGTCAGTCGAATCCGGTCAGGGTTTCAGCGAGCAGCATCGAAAAATGCAATCGGGTTGATGCTTTTCCGGATAATTGGCGAGTTACACGAAAATGTGAATCCGAGGGTCCCCAAGGCGCATTTCTTGTAGCCGGGAATGTAAATTTTGTCGGGGAGAGAGTCTATCCCTCATCTACTATCTAACAACGTGACCATTCGGTTGCGTTACTGGTAATATAGTGTCGAGGGCAACGCTCCAAAAATTCGCAAGCACCGATCACTTTCCTGCCAAATCCGACGACACCGATGATGCTGGGTGCAACTTGATCTGCAAATGAATCTCTTACCAAACCCTCAAACTTACGAGCAGTTCCCGACCATGATCCTAAGCTTCGCGAACAACAAAGGAGGAACCGGCAAGACCACAACCGCCGTCAACCTCGCCACCGCGCTGGCACAACTAGGAAGAAGAGTTCTGCTCGTGGACCTTGATCCGCAGGGAAGCGCTACAGTCAGCCTCGGCTTCCAGAAATCCAAACTTCTCTACACGGTCTACGATGCGCTTGCTCAGTCGAGAAAGATCGAAGAGGTAATGCTTGGAACCAAGGTCGAGAATCTCACGCTTGTCCCTAGCAATCTGGATCTTGCCGGAGCAGAGGTCGAGCTATCCTCCATTCCCGGCCGCGAATTCGTGCTGCGAGAGGCTCTTTCTGTTGCGAGGCGGAAGTACGACGCGATCCTGATCGATTGCCCACCAAACATCGGGATCCTTACTGTTAACGCAATCGTCGCCTGCGACCTCATGGTCGTTCCAGTGCAATCCGAATTCCTTTCAATGGACGGGCTGCCGACACTGCTAAAGTTCATGCGAATCGTAAAATCCCGTGCGAAAACCGATTTCGACTATCGAATACTACTCACCCTCTATGACAAGAGAACAGGGCTATCGAAGAAAATTGTCCAACAACTCAGAACCTCGTTCGGAGAACACATACTCAAAATCGTCATCCCACGATCTATCCGGATGGCGGAGGCCCCCAGCAAAGGAATACCAGGCATCATCTACAGCCCTAGAAACGCGGCCTCGGAAGAATACCGGCGTCTCACAAAGGAACTGTTGGAAGGCTCTCTTGCAGACACCGTTCTAACCAAACTTGGATCCGCAGCGGACTGAATCACCTTTGGCCAACGGCGTCAACGGCGGCGTTAAGAGAAAGCGGCGGCCAGCCCAGAAGGGCGTTCAGGCGGTATTCACTCCCGACGCCGGTTGGAAGGGACGAGCCCAGGTTGTACTCGGGCTCATCGCGATTGGAGTCGGCACCGTTGCGTGGGTCTATTCTACGCGTGGTCTCAGAGGATTGGGACTGGGCGATCATATCCCATGGGACTCTTCTGTGTCGGCTTTTCTCCTCTCTCTCTCTCCGTACCTCTTTTGATCGGTGGAGTAGGCCTTTGTACCTACTACCTTGCAATGAGGAGAACTTGGCGGGCAAGGAGTCGGATTGAGTCGGCTTTGTACGAACTCGAGGTGCTAGTTGGGCAAAAGAGCACCTCGCAAGAATCTCCACCTGTCGTTGGAGTTGCCATGGACGCGAAGCAGGCCGGAAGAAAGTCGTTCGGTCCGCCATCCAAGGCTCTATCGATTGCGCTTGTCGAAGCGATTGTAATGATCATGATCTACGGTGGCCTTGTGCGAGAGTATAGCTCGAATGTGAATATGCAGAACTGGATCCGAGCCAATTTTGCTCTGGGGCGTTACTTTCTCAACGACTATGGACTGCTGATTCTTGCTGGGCTCTTAGGGATCGCAATATTCCGACTCATACCGAGAAGGCTTCAATCAAGGAACCTCCAAGGCTAGTTCCAGCGCTGGGCCAAGAAACAGTGATGGGGCCGTATTGTCTATCACCGCGGCATTCCACCCTATGCCCGAGAATGGTCTACTAAGCGACGATCTTTGCTGGAAGAACCTTCTGGAAGATCTCTAACGCATTCGTGGCGTATTCTCGGAGGATTGTTTCTCTAGTCTGGGTTTGTCTTCTTGGCTTGAAATACGCGCCCAAGGGCACCATGTAGAACTTTATCATCATCTCAGAATTTGGTGTTTGTCGATAGACCAACTCAAAGTCGTATACTTGGAACACTTCCTTTTGCATTCGCATCGTCAGCCGGACGAAAAAGTCGTATTTGCGAGGTTTCTGCTCTTCCTTCTTCAGCGTTAGCGAGATAGCCGCTTCATGGGGGACTGCAAGGTTCGCCGTATCCGCGGTCAATGAATCTAGGCTGGTCTCCTCGTAGTCTTCAAGGGTCTTTGGCACTACGTCAGTGACTAGTGCGGTCCCATAGCTCATCTCGCGACGAAGCCAAAAGTTGCCTCTCGTACTTTTCTGACGGACGAAGATCGAGCGGCGGTCAGTCACTAGAATGGCGTACTCTTTCGGATATTCCTCGCCCGGCACGATAACCCTATGGATCAGCGCTAGCCTCGTCTCAGGTGTCACGCTCGCCATCTCTCACCCAGCTCCACTCGATCTTGTTTTTAGTTCTACCCCCAAAGGGCTTGGAACTCATCGACTGAAAATCTGGACCTTAGTTTTCTTCAGGTTGAAGAGCAGAGAACGAGATCTGATACTAGGTCAGCTTGTTGCCGCAGTTCTTGCAGTATCTAGCTTCGGTCGGGTTCAGGGTTCCACATGAAACGCAGGAAGCCGAGGTCAGCAAAGCTCCACACTTGATACAGTGCTTTGCACCGGCAATGAGCGGGGCGCTGCATCTTGAGCATTTGCCGATGCTCGGAGATTCTTCTGGGGGTTTGGCTGGTGCGAACGCGCTAGGCGAGAACACATCCGATAGGATCACCACGTCTCCGACTGTCGCGATTTTTTCGTGTCCCAGCTCGAACTCGCGCGGCAAATCCCTCTCGTCTAGTAGGGTCTTGAATTGTTCCTTGTCAACTGAAAGGACGAATGATCTGACGTCACCGGTGTCGTTTGAGATGGCTTTACGGACCCGGCCCACGATCATGCCATGGGAATCTATCACCTGGAGGCCGTTGAGGGCCTCGATTCTCGCGTGCGCGTCCTTGACAAGCGTCGGCTCGGATGGCCGATCGACGTATTTCTCGCAGGCGTAACAGTACCATCTTTTCTGGTGAGATTTTGTCCGGATGAATGTTAAGGACTGACTGCAGTCTGGGCATCGTGCCTTGGGTTCTTCCTCGAACATGGTGGGCATACCGGATTTCAAGAAATAGTCTTGCCGGAAATTGCCAATATTACCATTTTACATAGTTAACATCTTCGCCAAGACCACAGATTTTCTCTCGCACGTGTCAAAAATTCGAAGATCGATATGGCACTCGTTCGTGAACGCGATTTGACTCGTTCGAGTCAATTCTGTTGTTCCATGGGGCGCTAACTTTCAAGCAGGACTCTATTTTGCCGGACTACTCTATTTACGGAAAAAAGTAGTCTCGAAGGTTACGATAAGCCTTTCCGCGATTGCCGGCAGCGCAGCGAGTCGCCTTTGCCTGCAGCAAGCGTTAGGCGTTATTACTCCGTGGCGATTGGATCATCTGTGGTATCTTGAAGAAAAGCGTTAGGCAACTTCTCACGAAAATCTACGGTGGTCGGGCTGATGCTCATCTCGACCTTTATCGGCTGTCAAATCAACATCGGCGTAAGCATGGGCGAGATTGCGACATGTTTCCCAGCGACCCGTTTCAGGCACCCCTATGGACTGTGCTGTCATCATTGACACATGCGAGAAGAATATTGGAGGTAGGGTGCGGTCATGGATACACGGCTGCAGTGATGGCCTCAGCGGGTGGACCCGATTGTCGCGTGGACACGATTGAAGGAGACCCGGATCACGCGGACCTTGCCGAGCAGGCTTTCAAGCAAAGAGGGCTATCCAAACGCATCTGCGTCCTCCGTGGCCGAGGACTGAACCTCCTTCCTCGACTGAAGACTCGTTATGACGTCGTGTTTCTGGACGGTGATTGGCGCGAATACCTACGATACATTCCACATCTCCGTCGTCTCACGCGTCCCGGCAGCATTATTGTAACTGCGAATCTAAACCCACTCTTTGGCGGCTGGGGCGGAAGGTTGCCAGGAAAGCCAGCGATAGAATCTTACCTGACACGGCTTCTAAGAGATCCACAATTCCGCACATACGTGGTTCCTGGCGAATGGCACTCAATCAGCGTGCGCGTCTAGTGCTCGGAGTGTCATTGATTTGGTGAGCAATAGGCACTAATCGATACATTTGCATAGAATAGTTTCAGTAGGCTGACCCCTCTAAGTTGTTGCCGGCAATTGATCTGACGAACTGATAGCTATGGGTCTGGAATACATCCAATTGGCTCCGCATTTCGTAAGGGAAGTTCTCGAGATTTACGAAGCCTGGAATGGAAAGGACGGCGTGCCGAAGAAGATTCAGGAACTCATGATGGTCCTTGAGGTCGAAGTTTCTGAACGGTACAAATGACTCCCACTTTCTCTTGGAGAATGTACACGATGGAACCAGAGGATTAGGGATTAGAATTTCCCGATTAGAAGGGCGCGTTGAGTGTTATGTTCAAAATTGTTGGCTTATCTGTTGAGCATCCGTCTGATGAGGCATTGCCTCGGAGGTGAAGAGTTTCGAAGAAGATAGCTCTCATACTACTAGTCGCGGCCGCAGTGCTGATTCCAACGGTAGCCATCCTCCACGCAGCAGATACCTCCCCGAGCAATACCACTGCAAGTCATAATGATGAGCAACATGATCAAGATCAGAACCATCAGGATCACGATGACAACGAGACCTCAGATGACAATTCAGTGATTCACGCCGACCTCGACGACACTAACGAGAACGCGGCAGACATGGACTAAGCCAAGCGTCGAGCCGGATCTAGTCGACTCGACGGCACATCTTGCCCGTCTTTTGCCAACTCTTTCCCAGCTCAGGGCTGTACTTGATCCATCGGAACTTTCCCTTCATAGCACAGCCTAGAAGTGGCTCGCCGAAGTGGTCGTCGGGGTTGCGATGGCTAGGGAGCCCACAATTTGTTTCTCTTCCAGAGTCAACTCAAGAGATCTTAGAGACCAGGGCGGGGCTGATGTGCGATGAACGTGGTCTGAGTCGACTCCATGTCCCAGCATCTTCGCAAACGCTTCCCTCCGCGTCCAAAGTTGATAGAAAAGGAGGCTACGTTCGTTCAGGGATGAGCATTGGACTCGTTCGTTATCCTCTTGGTCAAGACAAGTATGGCTTATTGCCAGGATGTCCAAACCCGGATTCTCAACTTCAATGTCGATGCCGACGTCACAGCCTAAAGCTGTAGCGATGCAGAGAAAGTTTTCCGAGTGCGAGACATTGAACCTCAACAATCGCTTTGACCGCAGACGCCTTCCAACAGTTGGGAGGCTCAAGCAAGGCTTACCACACTGGTTTCTGATGATTTCCAATTTTTCAGGTGCGATACCTGTCACTTCGCTCAATATGAGTCGCGTGAATACACGGCCAGCGAGGTATCGCTGGCGCTCTAGTGGGTTTTTGAGACGAGCCGCCTTAGCATGCTCGTCGGTCGAGAGCCATGAAAGTTGGGCCATGTCAGTCTGCTGTTGATCTAGATCGGTGAACCAGACGCTAACACTCCTGTTGTCACTGAATGACTCATGACCGAAGCGATGAACGAAATCGTTGACTTGTTTCATCATGGTCGATGTCAATCGCTCCGTCTAGCAGGTATGCCCGCCCACGCCGTGTCAGCAGGGAGTGTTTCACCTTTCATCAGAAGGCTTAGCGAGTCGAGGTGGCTGTGGTCTTCCATCTGGCTGTCGTAAAGGACGATGGAGTAGGCGCCGATGTCGCACCGGTTGCCAACGGTGAGGTCGCTCGCTTTCAAGACGCGATCCTCAAACAAATGGGTCTGCAAGACAGAGTCTTGATTGATACAGCAGTGGTCTCCGATTGTGACGAGGTCAAACTCGATCAATCCGGTTGTATGAATATAGACGCCCTTGCCAACCTTTGCGCCCATCAGGCGGAAATAGAGAGGGAGCAGGGGCGTGCCCTGTAGCGCATCAAGGGCTAGTGGCGTGGCAAGGAACTCGTAAAGCGCGTTAACTGCCTCAAGCCGCCACACATAGGTCGTATAGAGAGGATGCGTGAAGGGACGGAAACGTCCCATCACAAGCCACTTGGCAAGTATAACAGCTAGAGCCGCTCCCGCGCAGGCCGCCCCATATGTCACTGGTAGAAGTAGCAGTGCTTTGACGAGTCCAATACTGCTCATCAGAGCGAGGGTTGCTGAGATAACAGTCGTTGTGACGATTATGAACCCGGCTGAAGGTAAAGTCACGCGGAAGGCTTCGACAACAGCACGGACAAGCCGAGCTCTACGCGTTGGCTGGTAGGTTCGCTTCTCCGAGAAACTGGTGCTGGGTTCTCGGTGTGGAAGCCGGACTGGCGGGCTGCCGAGCCACGAGCCGCCGAGCTCGGAAGCTTGGCTGGGGTCTTGCGGTGGGAGTGTCAGGACACCAAGAAGCGAATTCTCGCCGATCGTGGTGCCTGCAGGGACAACTGCGCTATTGCCGACGAATGCTCGTTTGCCGATCTTTGTAGGGGCGATTGTCATCCAGCCGTTTTCAACACGGGATGGTCCTAAATCGACCTCGTCTGCTATTGTAGCCCCTTCTTCGATCGTGAGGAGGTCTGGTGTGGGCGTGGCGGCTGTTGAGAGTTCTACGTTGCGGCCTAGCTTCGCTCCTAGCGCCTTGAACCAGGGTGCAAGGTAGAGGGTGGCGCGTAGCTGAGCTGTTAGGTCAAGACTCAACGCGTAGAGCTGTTCAACTAGCCAGTTGCGGATGTAGAATGACCCGTGGACCCGGTAGGTCCCGGGCTTAACGCGCTGAACTAGGAGCCATTTCGCAACCACGACCTCCAGCATAATGAGGATTGAGAACGTAGCTCCAACGAGTGGGACAGCGGCCGCGTAATAGAATGGATGGGCGAGAGGGTTCATCTGGACGAGGACTAGGACGCCCGGTAGGATAGCTGCGAGAAGAAGAATCGGTAGGTTGAGGACTAGGCCCATGTATATGACAGGCGTTAGCGCGCGCCGAAGCAGGCCAGACCGAGGCCTTTCAGTTCGCCAAACATCTGGGCGAGAGACTTTGCGGGCGGGAGACCCTGCCCAGGATTCCCATGTGGGTATGCGGGCGCCGGGCTGGAGTAATGATAGGTCCTCGAGCCGTGCGTTGTCCTCCAACTCTGTTTCTTCAGACAGAACGCTGCGTGTCCCGACGAAGCAGTTCTGGCCTATCCGGATAGACCCTATGATCAGCTGTGCTTGTTTGACAGTATAGCCGAGAAGAGACGCATCATCGTCGATGCATGACCCATCGCCTATCGTAACTTGGTCGAATGCGGCGATGTTCTCAGTCGCAAGCTGGACATTACGCCCGACGTGGACGCCGAACAGCCGATAGACGAATGGAAGTAGTGGGGTCCCTTCGAGATAGTCGATTGGTATGGAGCTTACGAGGGATTGCACGAACCACCAGCGGACGTAGTACCCGCTCCACAGCGGGTAGCGGCCGGCTTTGACCTTGCCGATCACGAGCCACTTGGCTGCAACTGCTGCAACGAGAAGAACAGGAAAGATGATGACGGCTCCTGCAACCGCCCACGCGACAGATGAAAGGATTGAATGTCCAGTTAGTTGGAGATAAAAGAAGACCAGGTAAGGTGTCATCCACTCCAGTGCTCGGAAGCCGAAGACGAAGTAGAGGAGGAATGTCTGGACGAGGCCTGCGCCAAGGTTCCCTTTCGCCTTAGCCTGGCCTATCTTGTTGTCTAGGGCCGCCTGCGTTCTTGCGTCTGTTCCTGAAAGTGATGACTTGTCGAGTTTGGCGGCGAGGGTTGAGATTGTCGGGTTTTCGTACACATCAGCGACCGAGAGACGTGAGTAGAGTGGGTCTTTTCGAAGCTCGGAAACCATCCGTGCAGCGAGAAGAGAGTGACCGCCGAGATCGAGGAAAAAGTCATCCTCGACAGAAACGGGCTGGGGGTGAAAGAGAGTGTTCCAGGCCTCCAAGATTCGACTTTCAGTCTCGCTCCGGGGAAGTTTGAGGTCCAAGCGGTTGGGCGAAAGCAATGTCGGTTTGGGGAGTGACGCGCGATCCAGCTTGCCGCTGGGAAGCCTGGGCAACTCCATGACCGTCTCAATAAGGGACGGAACCATGTAGGCTGGCAAACGGTCACGAAGGTGCAGACGGAGACGGTCCGGGTCTATGCTAGCCCAGTCCCTGGGAACAACATAACCGACGAGCTGCTTGAGACCCCGGATATCTTCGCGGACCGTGCAGGCAGCCGAGAGGACGCTAGCTTCCTCCATGAGCACGGATTCTATCTCGGCTAGTTCTATCCGGAAGCCGCGAAGCTTCACTTGGCCGTCACTCCGGCCGAGGAATTCGAGGTTTCCCTCAGCATCAAACCTGCCAAGGTCGCCTGTTCGGTAGAGTCGCGTTTCGACCTCGCCTTTCTGCACATACGGATCCTGAATGAATCGCGCCAGAGTTTCTTTCGGTCGTCCAACGTATCCGCGCGCCACTCCGATCCCACCAATACAGATCTCCCCAGTCGCGCCCTCGGGTACCGGATGTAGGGTCTCGTCGAGAATGCGGACACGATACCCAGGTAGCGGTCGTCCGATTGTTACCGGTTTTCCAAGTGTGAGGTCTGAGTATGTTGCGGTGACAGTGGTCTCGGTGGGACCATATGTGTTGACTAAACGCCGGCCGGGACGAGCCCAGCGCGTGACTAGGTTTTCAGGGCACACTTCTCCGCCGAGAATTACAAGATGTAGGGTGGGGATCTCTTCGTCAAGCATGTTGAGGAGGGTTGGGACGCAAGAGAGGACAGTCACTTGGTGCTCTACTAGGAATTTTGAGAGGTCAGGGCCTCCATGAGTCAACTCGCGGATCGCAGGGACAAGGCACGCACCGGCTTGGAAGGCGAGCCAGATCTCTTCCACGGAGAGGTCAAAGGATAACGAGGCGATCTGGCAGACCCGGTCTTCAGAGGCAACGCGGAAGATTTCGGCCTCTGCCTCGACTAGGTTGCAGACGCTACGGTGCCGGACTAGGACACCCTTCGGCCGACCCGTCGAGCCTGAGGTATAGATGACATAGCACAGGTCGTTAGATCCCACTCTGACCACTTCGGTTGGGAGGCGGTTCGGATTTTCCGAGCTGATAGCATCAGCATCCACGTCGACCGCGATGATCCTTCCATGAAATTCCCGGTGATGCGAGGCCAGAGTGGCCGTGGTGAGGAGGGTCTCAGCGTGAGAGTCACCGAGAATGTAGGAGATCCGGTCCGCCGGATATTCCGGGTCCAAAGGCACGTAGGCTGCCCCAGCTTTTAGAGTGCCCAGAATCGATACGTACGCGTCGAGTGATCGGGAGAGAAGTATTGCGACAAGAGAGCCGCGGCCCACCCCATGGTTATAGAGGTATCGAGCTAGACGATTGGCCCGTTGCTCAATCTCAGCGTAAGTTATTCTTCTGCCTTCGACTATTATCGCAATTGCTTCGGGGCGCGTGTCAACTTGCGCTTCGAAGAACTCGTGGAGTATGCTGAATCGGCCGGCTTCTTCTGGGGGCCTGATTCTTCGAAGCATTTCTCTCGCTCGACCATCTTACCAAAGCTTTGAACTTTGTCCATCGCGGTATATCTTCGGATATACGAGGGCAGCTGTGCGACAGGTGCCTGGACTAGTCCTCCGGGAGATTGAAATATAAATCAACGGATTTTAAACGACCACAAACAGTTACAATCACGACCGAGAAATCTGCTACTCCTACTCGAGACTGGACCAGTTGTGACTGCGATCCTAATCCAGCTAAACGGCCTTAACGTATTCTGGAGTGATGTCAGCTGGTCGTGCTACGCCGGCAAGCCTCATCACATTTACCAGCTCCGCTCGCAAATGCTCCAGTACCCCAGCAACTCCATCTGCTCCGTAGAGAGCGAGACCCCATAAGACTGGACGTCCCACGCCGACCGCTTCGGCGCCTAACGCCAATGCTTTGAAAACGTCAGTTCCCCTCCTGATTCCGCTATCGAATAATACTCTCGTTTTTCCTCTGACTCTATCAGCTATCGGTCGAAGAGCTTCGATCGCGCCGAACCCCGTGTCGAGTTGTCTCCCTCCATGGTTCGAGACGATAATCGCGGAGACCTTCCGCCTAGCAGCCTCTTCCGCGTCATCAGGCGAGAGGATTCCCTTGATTATGACAGGTATGGAAGTATGCTCTCGGGCCCATTCGTAGTCGTCCCAGCTGAGATCGTCTTTGATACCCGCAGTAAGAGACTGAAGACCTCTCGTTCCGGCTATGAATCGCTCGGACTGAACGCTAGGCCGGTTAAGGTCTTTAGGTAACGAGAAGCTGTTCCTGACATTGCGATCCCGGATCCCTAACACGGGCAGGTCGACTGTTAGAACGATCGCGGAGTAACCGGCTGTCTCGGCTCGCTGTAGCAGTTGTTTGTTTACTTCAGGATCCTTATTGAAGTATAGTTGAAACCATCGCGGGCTCTCCTGAATCGATGTTGCCACTTCCTCCATCGTCTTACTCGAGCCAGTGGGAGCAATGAAGAGTGTGCCTGCCTTCTTCGCACCCTGCGCACTTCCAACTTCGGCCAAAGGATGGACGACGCCATGGTTTGCCATCGGCGTAACATAGATCGGCATGGACAACCGCTGCCCGAGAAGATCGATTGACGTATCGACCCTCTTGATTCCTGTCAGGACCCGAGGAACGATCGTAATCTTCTGAAAGGCTTCTCGGTTAGCCCTCAGGGTCAGCTCAGAGCCCGCGCCGCCGGCCACAAAATCGTAGCTGGCCTGGTCGAGATGGTGCTTCGCTTGCTGTTCTAGTTCATCCAGGTTGACAATATCGGGTCTTGTTGCAGTTCTTGTTTGAGTCAGTTGGGCTCCCCCGATCGATTCCGGCTCGTAGATATGTATGTTCTACCATCTCTCACAGTAGTGGCTAGCATCCTTCGATTTCGCGTTTCATGCGAGCCAGCAGATCGATTGCACGGTCTGCGTAGCCGCCGATCCATCTGTCATGCAATTCTTTGATGGGGAGCGGGTTGATATAATTCCAGCGAAGACGCCCCTCACGCTTCACGATAACGAGATCCGCCTTTTCGAGAACGTTCAGGTGCTGCATCACAGTGCACCGGTCCAGTTGCTTGAAGCGTTCAACCAATTCTCCTGTTGTTCTTCCTCTCTCCTTTAGGAGGTCTAGTATCTCTCGTCTGCGAGTGTCGCCTAGTGCCTTGAAAATAAGATCGTACTTGTCTTCTCTTGGCATGTTACCGTCTCCGAACTAGAGTGTTCAAGTGACCGTTCACGACTGGTAATTGGTAGTGGACAAAGTGTTATAAATATATAACATATATTCACCCACGGTGGAAGGATGAATATGGACCTGAGATTTACTGTTCAGACGAAAATCCAGAAACCCATTGGCGAAGTATTCGATGCCGTCTATAATCCGAAGAAACTTAGCAGCTACTTCACGTCTGGAGGCGCTGACGGACCATTGGATGAAGGAAAAACCGTGCTATGGAAATTCAATGACGTTGGAGACAAGATTGTGTCGGCACCGGTGAAGGTACAGAAGGTTGTACGGAACAAGCTGATTCGATTCTCATGGGAGGCGAGCGAGGGGCTCTTTGATCCGAAAACTGGATCAATACCAGAATCGGGCGGATACGACACTGTTGTCGAGATGAGTTTCGAACCTTTGAACGCGAAGGAGACGCTTGTGAAGATTGTTGAGGGTAAATGGCGATCTACAGAGGCCGGTCTGCAAGGCTCGTACGGGAACTGCCAGGGCTGGATGCAGATGACTTGTTGCCTGAAGGCCTACTTGGAATACGGGATCAATCTGCGAAAAGGGTCGTTCTAAAAAACGAAAATCAATCTAACTGGCGTCTTCTTAGCCCACCAAGACAATGCCTTCCAGTTCTACACAGGGGTCCTGGCTTTGTCAAGAAATCCGATTTTCCAATAGGCAGATTATCCATCTCAAGACTTATCCTCCAACATTGGTATCTTCTTTCCGCGTAGACGATTGAGTATTCCAGGTTTCTGTATCAACTTAATCCTCTCGTTTTGAAGGATAATATTAGTTGAGGCTATTGTCAACTGCATTTTCAATCCATACCCTATGTCCTGCCAACCCTCTGATGCGAGAATAACACCAGTTCTATCCCAACTTGGCCTTTCGGTCAAGGCGATATGAACTATCAGTTCATTGCCTTTCCTTTCAACTTTAATGGTGTGTGGTATTCCCCTCAAGTCAAAGTCACCATGGCTAGACGGACAGTGAAGGGATATATGGACAACATTCAGATCAAGACTGGAAAGACCGCACAAGACTTCTGGAAACTTGCCAGCAAGAAAAGTTTTGTCAAGCGGGGCAAGGTTGCATCAGGGTTTATGGCCTACGAGAAATAAGATATGAGTAGTGTCGAACACTTGCTCGAAGAGCCCCACGAGTGAACGAGAATGGTACCCGCTAAGAAATTCGAAACCATAGACGAATACATCGAGTCTTTTCCGGAGAACGTTCAAGATATCCTCGAAGAGCTGAGAGACACCATACGGAAAACGGCGCCTGGAGTGGCAGAATCAATCAGCTATCAAATGCCGACCTTCAAACTAGACAGGAAGAGACTAGCATATTTCAGCGCGTGGAAAAATCATATCGGGTTCTACTCCATACCCGTCGGCGATGCGGCCTTCCGAAAGGAGTTATCTCCCTATAGTGGAGAAAAAGGCTCGTTACGGTTCCCGATGGACAAGCCAATTCCATATGATCTCGTGAAGAAGATCGTCATGTTCCGAATGAGGGAAATTCAACAGAAAAGGAAATAACCAGATTTTATGCGTTGACTGGAACTAACGATAGCTCTGTCCGTCTCAAGGGTTCATCTATTTCCTCTAGTCATATGGAGGTGACTCTACCGTGGATATCTACCTCGTGGATGGCACCTACGAACTGTTCCGTCACTTCTACGCCCTCCCGACCCATGCCAACGATAGAGGCGAGGAGGTTGCAGCGACCCGCGGCGTACTCAACAGCATAGCAGGCATGCTCGAATCCGGAATCACTCACATTGGGGTTGCGACAGACCATGTCATCGAATCATTCCGGAACAACTTGTGGCCCGGATACAAAACAAGTGAAGGAGTTGATCCACAGCTTATGGCACAATTCCCGCTGCTTGAAGAGGCATTGCAAGCGATGGGGGTCGTCGTCTGGCCCATGGTCGAGCTTGAAGCCGATGATGCTTTGGCTGGGGCGGCCGCGTCTCTGGACAAATTATCCAAAGTCGAGCATATTTACATTTGTTCTCCAGACAAGGACTTGGCCCAGTGCGTTCGGAACAACCGTGTTGTACAACTTGATCGTCGCGCACGAACTGTTCGGAACGAGGCGGGTGTAATTGAGAAGTTTGGTGTCCCGCCGAGTTCTATACCGGATTATCTTGCCCTAGTAGGCGATGATGCTGACGGATACCCTGGTCTGGAAGGCTGGGGAGACAAATCAACCGCGGCTGTTCTCGGATTCTACAAGCACCTAGAAGCCATTCCCTCGAAGTCGGACAACTGGGGAGTACAACCACGATCCGCTGTTCGCCTTGCGGAAGTCCTAAGAGCCAATTTCAAGCTCGCACTCTTATTTCGCGACCTAGCGACCCTTCGAACGAAAGAACCGAAGATATCGTCGCCCGACGAAGTTTACTGGAATGGGCCCTGGCCTCTGTTTCCGACTATCTGCAAGCGACTCGATGATGCTCAACTGGATGATCGCGTGGCCAAGCTTGTTTCTTCTCGTATTGCCTGAGCTCGCCCGGATTCACCTAAGAATAAGGCGAGTCCGTTTGCTGGTTCGAGGCCCCGTTACTTCGCGAAATATCGACCAGTAACGACACTGTTTCAACAGCCATGTCGTGAGGGTCAGTAGAATTGTCAACTGATCCAAAGGCCATGCACGACAAACTCCTAATGATCGACATCATGCTCATAATGGTCGCGCCTTAAACGGGATGGACAAGAAGCCCAAACAATAGGATCGGACGCATATCGAAATCCTGCGAGAAATAGTCAAGGTGGGCTGTCGTTATTGCAGCGCCCTGAATCCTGGGACGAATGGAGGCTGCACTATATGCGGCGTCCCACTTTGAGAACGAAATAATTCAATCTTACGTCTCAAGAGTCCTTCTGGCCCACTCTCCTCCGGTTTTTCCCATTAGGTCGAAAAACAGTTGCCGACAGAACCCTATCGCTCACAAGCAACATTTCATCCGTAGGATTGTTCGGATCGGACCTTGGCAATTGTAACACGTTCCTTTTGCCCAGCGGTGATGTGACATTTAGTGGTGGCCTTGTCCCGCTCTCTTCGTCGCTCGCGAAGAGGAATGAGCACAATCTACGCAGAAGCACTGATGATTGTGATCGTGATAATATTGTCCACCATTGTCTTCGTGTGGGTAGTTCCCGCCCTCACGTCCAACACCGCTCAGGATAATGCCGGAGCCGCATACTCGGAAAATTTCAAGACTATACAGGGCCAATTTGCAACATATGTCCAATCCATACCCGAGACCGTGAGAAACAGTCCCTCTCCGCCAACCCCATACCAGACTTGCACATTATCGTCGCCCGTGACTTCCCCTACCTCAGCGAATATTTTCGTCCCCCCCAACGGCGCGTGTTCAATCACAGCATCGGTCGGGAGCGTATTTGTCTCCCCTGGTGCCAGCTTGACGGTGGTAGGCGCGACCATCAACGGGGACTTAAACGGCAACTACTCATCAGGCATCAATCTGAGAAACGCTCGCGTCACTGGATTCACAGGCTTGTATTATGTTCAACTAGTGAACATTTCGGGCAGCTTACTCAACACTTCCGGAAACGGTGCAGCAATGTACGGCGGTGGCCGAGGCTCGTTTACGATGACGAATACGACCGTAACAGGAATGGTGGAGAACGAGGTCGGTCATCAAACCTTCATTATCGGAAATCGAATCTCGGGGGACTTGGAGGTTGAAAGCGCCGACCAGGGTCAAATTATCAACAATACGGTAGCTAGTCTCGATCTCGACCAAAACGGTGTTATCGTAATTTCCGGGAACACTGTGAACGGCCCGATTCTCTACGGCACCAATGGCTGGTGTGCCACAGGAAACAACAGAATCTCTGGTTCGATCAGTGGGAGCTGTATTGGCAATACTGAAGTGGACGTGATGAACACGGGCTCTATACCAGTGAAACTCGTCGCAATTTATCTCAGCAACCTCCCATTGGCCGGAGGGCTTTCATGGCAATTAGCTTCTGGAAAACAAGCCCAGTGCGGAACAACACAATCTCTAGCCTGCACACAGCTTCCGATCATAATTCCGGTCCGAGACATGGTCCAGATTACGATGAGATGGACTCCGCCCCCTGGAGCCTTTCCCCTTCCATGGGACTATGTCTACTTCGTCTTTGTGTCATCGCATAGCAACTTCGTGGACGGATACCTCTACTTCTCAATAGGGCTTGGACTACCCTCGCAGTCACGCCTGGAGAACAGGGTCTGTCCACCCTGTTACTAGCCACACGGTTCCTCAACTCAGATTGTTCTTCGCATCACAACGGTGGTTGTTCGGCCAGTTCCGAAGGGTCCGACTGTCTTGAACCCGGCCTTTTGGAACATCGAGATTGTTCCTGTATACATGTAGCCTGGTCCCTGATCAGTCTTGCTTACAGGAATGGCCTCTACGAGTCCACCACCCTTCCTCCTTATGGCTTCGAGAGCAGATTTCAGCGCCGTACTGGCTGCGCCGCTTTTGCGATACTTCTTGTTAACAACAAAACAGGTTATCCTCCAGAGTTTCTTGTTCTCATCCGTAGGCGCGAGATTTCGATAGTTGCGACTATGGTCAACCCGTGGAAGTTCCTCTCTGGGACCATACTGGCACCATCCCACTGGCTCCCGATTTGCGTAGACAATTACCCCGTGAGCTCGTCCATTCTTGACGAGCGCTTCCTTGTGTCTACGGTTTCTAGCCGCTCTCTCAGCCCTCGTACGACGTTGCGCGCTCTCGGGCGCAGAGTAAGATTCCACATGATGGTGCATGCACCAACACCACCACGCATCCCCAATTTCCGGTTTCTCGAAAAGCCGAGCTAGATCAGGCCACGTCTTCGCCGAGAGCTCCTTAGACGTGTATTTCGGGA
>VBAX01000123.1:0-1423 GCA_005883075.1 Candidatus Bathyarchaeota archaeon
GCAGGCGCTCGAACCGATCTCTGAATCGTAACGCAAAGACAGACAATAGTCCAAGCCCTAGGATCAGCCAGTTCCCGAATAGTCCTCCGTGAGTATAGAGCAGCGCATCTACCAGATTGGTCCAGAAAGAGGCCGCTTGCTCGATTGTAGGCACCTTTGTTACCAAGTCCGCGGCTACCGTTCGGGTTGCAAACACACTGTGCAAAGACACTGCTCTTCAATACGTCCAAGACGATCCCGCCGCTGATGATTACGATCACTGATTTCAGGTGGATGGAACGTCTTGTTTCCTTCCAAAGTGAGACGGCGAAGAAGAGGGAGGTTGTGATTATCAGGACCCATGTCCAGGGGTGTGTTAGAAATAGCACAATTGACAAGGCAAACATGGCACCGTATCTTGTAGTCGAAGGAGATTTCGAAAACAGTAGCAGAAATGTCAGGAAGAGGTAGGCTTCGATCAGCCCGAGCATGTTGGCGTAGTATCCTCCCCACATTCCAACAGTAACATAGAACGATAATGGAGTGAACAAGGCAGCGAGCGCGGCAAAGTTCGCGCTTCCATGACCATAACGTACGAAGACGTAGGACGACAACGAAAGCAAAGGGGCAAGAACGATCGGCAGATACTCGATGATCAGGTCCGGAGAGATTCCGGTCGACGCGACGAGATAGAGTAGTATCAGAAGGAGCGGCCTGGACCCGTCCAAGCCCGTGACAAACGAGTACTGAAGCGCTTGCACAGGTGGCTTTGATGTCATCTGGCTGATCCATGTAACATAGGTTGGGCTGTCCACGCCGACAAGCGCCCCGCTCGGATTTAGATCGGGACGATACGGGACAAATGCTAGAAGAGAGCTGGTGACCAGGCTAACCGCGAGCAATAGCCTGGGATGGGAGAGTATCTTGAACGTCCGTGCAGAGTCGGATAAAGAAACAGCTCGAATTGAGGAGATCAGATTCCTGAACGGCACTGAGAGAAACTGGAGAAACGACTTGAACGCGACAGATCGGCGAACAGCCGCGCTTGCTCCGAGCTTTACAAGCCAAGCGTAAAGGAGACCAAGAAGAAACAGAGCGGACAATGGAGCGAGTAGTAAGTAAAGGCTGACGTTGAGATTGGAGAAGCCAGGGTCCGGCAGATAGGGGAAGAATGCTAAGACTGTCAGAACCGAGACTTCGAATACCGCGAGACAGAGTGTTACGATTGTGAGAACAGTCTCGCGAGTCACCAACGCAACTCCCGTGAGAGAAACTGAGAAAGCTACCTTTTATGCTTCCAGAGCAGTCAGCGATAACTATGCTTTCTGTTCGTCCCAGAGACTGCCAAGTTTGTCTACGGCGACTCCGAAAGCTTTGAGCTTGTCGCCTGTTTCAGGATAGACCTCGCGCAGAGATTGAAAATCGCCATAGTCAAACCATTTGG
>VBAX01000123.1:1456-6351 GCA_005883075.1 Candidatus Bathyarchaeota archaeon
AACGTCTTGGCAGAAGAAGCGATCTCCAAAGGGGCTGATCAGCACGATTACGGATTCTGTCCAGTAATGTCTATATCGATTGAGATCCTTATTCTTCAAGTAAACTCCCGGATGTCCTTCACGCTCTGACCTTTTGCGAAATTTTACTTCCACAAGTTTCAGACCTTTTTCTGAAGACACAACATAATCCGGCATGGAGCGAACTCGTTCTACCGCATTGGAGTCTTGGAGGTGGCTGTCCCAGATGTGCATTTTGAGGGATGAGAGTGAACTTTCGGTAGCCGAAAGGGTAGACTTTGTATTGGCTTGCTTCGAGGAGGCTCCTTAGAATCTCCTTAGCGGCGGCACCTATTATCAGAGACTGGCTGAATGCTTGAGTATGGTGCCTCGGAAGCTGTATCTCCAATGGTAGTTCAGAAGCTGAACATTTCGCTGGGCACTTAAGGTTAGCACGAAGATAGCTCGTTCGACAATCCTCCCGGTGCTCTCCCCCTTTCCGAGGAAATCGACGATCGCCCACGTGTCGAAGACTATCGTAGACGAATCGCCGTTCGCTTCCGTATCTCGCGGGTGCTGTCCTCGATCTCGCCCAGATGTCTGGTATAAGATAGAACACCCATAAGGAGAGTGGGTGGAGCAAAATGGAACAACTGCTTGTCGGAAGCACCATTCCAGGGTGTCCTGCAGCGGACTATCAGGCCGCCCTGTCTTCAATAATTCAAGAAGCCATACTGAAACTGATCATTAGATATTCACCGGCCCATTCAGCCCGACTATCACAAGGAAACGATCCCGATCCGATCGGGAATGGAAACGCAATCTGGTCGGAATCCCCCCTTTGACTAGTGATAATTTGATCGAGTCATCCTCTAAAGCGGCCTGTGGATCCCTTAACAGAACGGACGCCAAAGAACCGTTAGCCCAAATCCACCACAGCGTGCTTTTCTCATACGTGTCTAGGACAACCTGCTGCCATCCAGCCTTGCCCCCTTGTAGATAGACTATCAACGCAATCAGTGAAACAAAGACTATGATCACAAATGGATACCAAATGATCAAATTCGGCGATGCCAATAGGATACGCGCCGAAATGAATGCGACGATTATTCCCAAGAATGCCGAGTAGAAAACGAATCTGGCTCGCTTACTGATCTCCATCTCCATTCGGATACCATTCAGATTCCCATAAGCTCCAACTGGAGCGCCTCGTTTCTTCCTTTGCGAAATATAGGTCTGCGGGATGGATCTGCAGATGAAGGCCGGAATATTGGTTAGATAACCGAAGGCGAAGAGCCAAGGCAAAGTTGGGTCCAAATACCCTTGAAAAATTGCTATGATTGGAATAACACCCAGACCAATCGCAATGACTGACAATGTCTGGGACAATAGCAAAGAACTACTTGCGGGGTCCCCTCGGAATGCAAGAGCAATGGCTCCAATCGGTATCGCTAGATATAGTCCGAGAGTCAGAACCTGCGTTGAAAGCGGGAAGGGTGAATGATATGCTGAAGAGCCGCTAGATGTCGCCAGTGTCAAAATGAAGGCGAACACGCAGATGACGCTGCCTACTGTTTGGAGAATGTTAGAGAGACGCAGTATCCGTTTGATTCTACCGAACGCGATATTATTCACGTAGGTGCTGAGCGGAGGCAAGCCGACTCAGTTAACGTAAGCCAATCAATTCAATCTTTTTCAGTTGCCTTGAGCCTCAACTCCAGTGCCTTGCATAGGCGTCTGTATAACTCGGAGGAGGTGGTGGGGGAGGTGGGGCAGGATACCCCCATGGAAAAAGCTCCCAGGAGCAGGCCTCTGACAATCCAGCGATGTTCTACTCATCTCTCGAAAGAGAGATATCAGGATATCCCGGGAATGCGGAAATGGTCGAAATTCGCCTTCTGAAGAGGCAACTCTTAAATTCATAGGAAACGCCCAAGCGTCTGCAATTGTCGTCCCCTATCAGGCGATATCTTCCACATCTGCTGGTAGGCCTCTCCATAAGCCTCATCATGGTGGGAGCCTATGCCGCAGTCGGCTTTGCTGTCAGCTCAACGCCAAAGGCAACTTGGGCGGTTAACCCTGTCACTATAACATTTCCTGCTACAGCAGGCATGGGCACTAAGGGAGACTCTTTTACTTGCAGCCCCAACACCTCAGGCATCACCCTCACAGCGAAGGCGAGCACGTCGAAGGTAAGCCTCTCTGTCGCACCGTCTAGCTTCGCGTCTTGCGGCTCAACCCCCGACACCGTCACTCTGACAGCAAGTTGTCTCGTCCCCGCGGCTCAGTGCAAGGGAACCTACAGTGGTCTTGTCCAGATACGCCAGCCTGCGAACTACCGGAACATTCCCGCTAACCTAGGGGTTACAATAGTCGTAACCTGACACTCCTCTATTCCGCTGCTCTCCATTCTTCCTGCTCTATCCGATTACTAGCGAGTATACTGGGTGTATCTCCGCCCAGTCGTAATGGTCAGTATCCAGAACATATGGTCCCGTGATCGTGATGTGCTGGCCAGCGCTCGGAACTGGGATCTGGTTCGTGTAGTTCTGGCATGCGGGTATCGCATCTGTCTGGCTAGGCGTGTTTACACAGATTATCTCGACCACAAGGTCACCGTTATTTGGATACCCTTCGTTACCACTGTTTGTGAGATTGCTATAAGCCGGGTCTAGGTTCGTTCGCAGATGAACGTCCCCGTCAGCCTCGTATATTACTCGGTCTACTGTTCCGGAAGCGGTAATGCATGATTTTACAGTTTGAAGTCTGTAGGGATGGTAGACGTGGCTGCTGATAGACGCGGGGTCACTGCAGGATGAGGTTGAACCCCCATTGAAGCGGTCATAGAGATAGAAACCGGCCAAGGAGCCAACCAAGGCAACTATGATTAACGCTACCAGCAGCGGGGTCTTCATATGCTGGATTAGTTAAGCCGGCTAAGTAAGCGTTGGCCAGTCACCATTGACCAGTCGCTGAGAATACAATTTGGATCTGACCTCCTACCTAAGGACATAGCTAGCCTTGAATCAATCCTATCCGTCCGTCGGAAACAGAACAGTCCAAGAGCGAAGAGGAAAAGCCCCTACTGCCCGAGTGAAACCCTTCTCTGGGAACAGATGCCAAACCAATCGGGCCACGATGTTGCGTAACCAATTCTTCGTCTACCACGCGATAACCCACATAGGGAGATGCGGCAACTACCAGAGTTAACTTCCTATCTTGAATTATACTGTAAAGGTTACCTTCTGTGACGCCGAAACCCCCAGTCGGTCTCTCCGGCCTCTGTCCAGACTGCGGAGCTTCACAGGACCACAGGCGCTGCGAACTCTCAGGCGGCCCAGTCGCCTTGTCGGATAAGTGCAGCTTGTTCTCCAGCCATCCCTTCCATCGCTGAGCAAAGTGCGGCGGATATTTTTCTCCCCGCAGCAGCGAACCCTCGCCTGACGAGGAAGAACCGTGGGAGGAAACGTATTGAGCCCACAGGATATCTGCCCAGACTGCGGTGAGCCGGTCATCAGCTGCCTCTGCGGCGAGAAGGACCGGTAAAGGTCCTAACCAGGTATCGAAGATTTCTTTTTCCGCCAATAGCCAAGTGCATCCGGCGGCGCCACGCTAACTTCGCCAATTGGATTTTCTTGCTCATTCCCTGCGAAGACGGCAAAAGCAATGGTAACTATTGAGACATATATCTTCCAAATCAGGACTATTCTCAGTCCCCTCTTCAAACGGAGAGGCCATCTTCGCGAGAATATCAGAAAATCATTACAGTATTCATCATCGTCATAGTCATCGTCCTCGCTCTGGCGCTGGTATTTTCACATGTTTCCAATCCTACCATTCCTCCGAAAAACCCCGTATATTCTGTCTACATTTTCACCAGAAATGGCAACCATACTCAATTCCAAGTATCCTATAGCGTCGGGGCATCTACTGGAATGAATCAAGTAGAATCGTTGAGCTTCGACAATAAAACGGCCCTCGGAAATTTTGTCCAGCTTAGGGACGAGGATTGCATCTCTTTTATCATAGAGAATACTACGGCAGAATTTCGATTGAGGGTTGACTGCGACAATGTCGGCGTCTACGTCCTGACGAGAAACGGGAATCATACCCAGTATCAAACGTCCTATGTCAATGGAGCAACGGATATGGTTCAGATTGAATGGTTGAGCTTTGACAACAAAACCGCTCTTGGAGGGCTTGTCCACTTTAGCCCCAAGTGTGTCTCCACTGTTACTGAGAATACTCCACTCGAATTTCGAATCAGAGTTCAATGTTGACATATGAGCATCATCAGCCTCCAGGTACATGGATTCTGAGAGTCCAGAATAGAAGTGAAGAGATGCCGAGACATGTCGCGGTAGGAAGTCGGAGACCCAAGCAGGGGCAGTTCGTGTTTAATTAGTCGAGTTCTCCTTCGAGTTCCGGACTCTCGCAACCCGAATAGATGGGTTTTTCTGAACGGGAGGCCTCCAAAGAATGTGTCACCGATCTGAGTTCCACTCGATTACAAAAACACAGTTAGTAATTGGGACAATTGAAAGGAAAAGCTTCGCCAAATATGGAAATAGCTACTTGAAGAGAGTTATTCTCGGCTATGACCGAGTCTTACAGAGAGAACGACTGGCAGATTTCTCAAGCCTGTGCTTAGCTTGCTTTGGATCTCCGGATCCCTATGTGGATTTGCCTAGCTCGGATAGAATCTCAGTTGAATGTTGCCCCAGTCTTGGGGCGGACGTTGTCCTATTTGGTTTTGTCTTGTAGAATCTCATCGGCGAGCCTAGACGAGGAATATCGCCGCGGGACGTGATTATCATCCTCCTGTTGAGGACTTGCGGATCTCGCGCAACGTCTCGAATGCTGAAGACCGGTGTAGCGGGAACTTGGGCCTGAACTAG
>VBAX01000124.1 GCA_005883075.1 Candidatus Bathyarchaeota archaeon
TCAGGGCTGTCCCTGGCGACGAGACGAATCGCCGGCACATTGACTGGCATTTCAGCGATTCTCGCCCTCATCTGGATCATCAGAGGACCTCTAGGAATCCAGCAGTACACCCTTTCATTACTTTTAGCCGGTTTCAGCTTGGGTTTCCTCGGTCGGGTCTTTCGCACTGAGACGATCTCGGGAGCGGGTAGAGCGCTTGTCAGCTTTCTCTGGAACCTCACATGGGCATTTGTCGGAATCATACTGGGGATCTGGATTCTCGGCTGGGTGGCGTCCCTGCAGTCCGACATCTTTCCAGCTGCCATTTCAAGCTGGACTCCCAGTCTTGTGGTTGCGGCGATCGCTGTCGGTCTAGGAGCATACGCGACGCAGAGGCTTGGCCTGGCGCGGAGGTGGAGAGCGACTCCCTTCATCGTCACCGAAGGTAAAGGGCCGACCATGGAAGGAACCAAACTAACCGTGAAACATGACACGGTGGGAATGCCGATCCGGCGCGAGGGACGGACCATTGGATGCGTACTGATGGGTGAGGTTTCAACCACCTTCAAGACCCCAATGGGAACGGTGAGCGCATCGCTCCCAGCTCCAGTCACAACAGTAGGAATCCCATTCCAAGGGAAAACAACGAGCAACGATGAGGTTGTGAAGATGACTGGAAAATCGTCAAACGAGCTTTTTACAGAGACAAACTCGCGGGGAGACGAGTTGGATGTTGGACGGATCAGGCTCCGCGACGGCTGCATGGGCGACCGATGGAGGATTGGCCCACTCATCTTCGACTGGGACGGGGACGGTGAGCATCATCCAAAGGAGAGATGGTTGGCGAAGGGAGCTGGTAACGCCTACATCACGACAAACGGTCATCGCGCTACGGCGAAGTGGAACGGAAGCACTCTTTCTGTAGGGGATGGTTTGATGGAGCTCTCGGCTGGGTCCGACATTTTCTCCTACTCTCCCACCGAGGTGCGTACGGCATCTCCACTTCACGCGCTCCGCGTCACCCAGGACAAGATCACACTTGACATTCGAAAGTTCACCCTGAAGGTTTCAGGGGACGCCGTCGTTCTCAGAACTGAGGACAAGACCAGCAGAACAGAATCGAAAGCACTAGCCAACGATCTGCGGTCACTACTCACAGAGACGGCAAAGAAGCAGGTGAGAGATGTAATGGAAGGAAACCCGATCGACATTAGCGAGATGCTTAACACAACAGAGGAGGCACTAGCGAAATATGATTGAGGAGCCTGCCATGATGACTGAATCCAAACAAGCCGAGACGGGTCAGATGAAAGCGATTGTCCGCGAACGATTCGGGTCACCGGACGTCCTTCAGTTGAAGGAGATAGAGAAGCCTGCTCCGAACGATGTTCGCGGGGTATTAGTAAAGGTCTACGCGTCCTCCGTAAACCCAGCAGACCGGTATGACGTGAACGGTATGTCGTTCGCTTTACGACTCGTCCTGCCCCTGTTTCGAATGGGCGTGGGAGTGCGCCGGCCAAAGGAACTTCAGGTCGGAACGGATCTGGCGGGCACAGTCGAAGCAGTTAGCAGTAATGTCACCCAGTTCAAACCAGGAGACGAAGTATACGGCGTGGGATTCCATGGCTACGCAGAGTACGCAGTGGCTCGGGAAAACAGAGTAGCCCTCAAACCGAAGAATCGCTCCTTCGAAGAATCCGCCGCAGTCCCCATCGCAGGATTCACGGCATTACAGGCTCTACGCAACCACGGACGCATTGAACCAGGAAAGAAAGTATTGATTAACGGAGCGGGTGGCGGAGTCGGAACATTCGCGGTCCAGATTGCCAAATCATTCGGGGCCGAAGTCACTGCGGTGACAAACACGCAGAATCTAGACATGGTACGTTCCCTCGGCGCAGACCACGTCATCGATTATACCAAAGAAGACTTCACCAAGAACGAACAACGTTACGACCTAATCTGCGACATCGCCTCGGCTCATTCACCCTCCTCCTACAAGCGCATAATGAATCCCAACGGAATCTGCGTCATTGTCGGTTTCAGAAACAAGGTCATCAGCCGTTTGATCTACTTTGTCATTCGAAAACGATTTTCAACGGGAGACAAGAAATTCAAGTTCTTCGTAGCAAAATCAAACCAAGAAGACCTAGCCTTTATGAAGGAACTTATGGAAGCAGGAAAAATTACGCCTGTTATCGACAGACGCTACCAGTTAAGCGAGACTCCTCAGGCGATCAAGTACCTCGGAGAAGGAAAAGCACGAGGAAAAATAGTCATCACCATAGCTGACGATCAGCAACCGTCCAGGGGTCCGTCAGGGAAGGAGGCATGGCAATGATCCTCGTCGTCGGCGGCCTCAACGGCTTCATAGGTTCGAACACGACGGAGGCCCTGGTTGAGCAGGGACATGACTGCGTGGTCACTAGGCATGAGAACACCGAGATCCCTCGGTTCCTTCAGAAGCATATTGATCATCGCCGAGTGATCATCGAACCTGCCGACTCGACGTCAGTTGCGGACTTGCGAAAGATTGGCGAGAAGCACAGGGTCGATGGTATCGTCAATGTTGCTGGAGGCTTCGCCTCCGGAGAGGGCCCGCTGCGCGGTCTTCAAGGATACTTCAACATGCTCAGTGCCACCTTCCAGGTGGCACAGGAATGGAAGGTCAAGAGAGTGACGTTTTCAAGCACGGGTGGAATGTACCTCGGACTTCAGGGGACAGCAAATGAGGAGCAACCCCTCTATCTCGGCCAGAATCCCTTCCCCATTCTTGCGTATCAGAAGATCGTCGAAGTTGCCGCTGGTCAGTTCGCGAAGAAGACGGGGGTCAGCACCATCTGCGCTCGATTGTTGGGAATGTACGGCCCGTTCGATGGCGGGATGCTTGGCCTTCCGTCAAGACTGGTTCACGCCGCTGTAGGTGGAAAACCGCTGAACCTCGAGAACGTATTTTTCGGTAACGCAGAAGACGCAATGGATCTTTGCTACATCAAGGACTTGGCCCGCGCCATCGCACTGCTTCAGACAGCTGAGAAACTGCAGTACGACGTGTACAACGTAGGCTCGGGCAGTGCCACTCCTAATAGAGAACTGGTCGACGCGATCAAGAAAGCGGTCCCAGGTTTCAAAGCGGACCTTCCACCGGGACATTTTCCATTCCCGCCGTTTCCTGTTATGGAGACGAAACGGTTACAGGAGGACACAGGCTTCTCACCAAAGTTTGACGCACAGTCGGGCATTCAGCATTATGTCGACTGGCTCAAGGCCGGCAATCCGAAGTAGAGCAGAATACCGATAGACTCGTCCCTCGAGGGCATCCGATTTGATGCTGGACCCGGGGTCCGCTAACCTCGCCAGGGAGGGAGTTCCAACGCTCGCTCATAGGCGGCGCGGCCATGCACCGGTTCACGGTCGGCGTGAGAAATGATGACTTGCTCAAACGGAAGCTCAAGCAACGCGCGGAGTGCTGGCAACGCTCTTTTCTCATGCCACGGCGAACCCCAGACCCGTAGCTCGCCACCCCGCTCTGTTAGCCCGTCCCCGAATACGATCACCCGTTGCTCAGGGAGCCAGAGAGGCGTCTCGAGGCGTCCTCTTCCATCGTAGAGAGCGACAAAGCCTCCGGGAAGAACTCGGTCTGGTTCGATTATCTCCAGCGCGGTCTTGGGAACGTCGTCAGGCCAGAACAATCTCGGACCGAAGGGGCGGACGTTGTAGCGACGCACAAACTCTTCGATGTCTCGTACGTGGTCGGGGATAATGACAGCGGCCATCGTCGGTGGTCGGCTGTCTAGACGCTTCCACAATTCCTCAGCGCCTGCTTTCGGGACGAGTGGGTCAATCACCAGTCTCTCGCCTCCTGATTCAACATAGGTTGACGTCACGATTGGCTGCCAATCGTCGCCGGGCTTCCAGTGATGATGCTCCGCACGCCAGATCCACACCCCAGCGGCTATATCGCGAATTTCGACCTTACTGGTCACAGATTGCATGATACGTTCTCTTTTGGTCGCTCGTTGAGTTAAGATTTGCTGAAAGATGATAGCTACTATTGGCTGGGGGAGACTGGTCCTTTGCCGAAGAAACTCTTTGGGCCAGCCCGGGTCAGGTAGAGCGGGATGACTATTCCAG
>VBAX01000125.1 GCA_005883075.1 Candidatus Bathyarchaeota archaeon
CGACCCGAAAAGGTCTTAGGACTGCACTTTTTCAACCCCGTCCCAACAATGAAGCTAGTGGAGCTTATCAAAGGCGAACGAACGTCCCCCGATTCTGTCGAAGCCGCGACGTCTTTCGTAGAAACCCTCGGAAAGACCGTTGTCCAGTCCGCCGACAAGACAGGCTTCATAGTCAACAGAGCCCTGATGCCGTTCATCAACGAAAGCGTTAAGCTTCTGGAAGAGAAGGTTGCCTCACGCGATGACATCGACAAAGCATTCCTTCTCGGAACAAACCATCCCATGGGACCTCTACAGCTCGCCGACTTTATCGGAATAGACGTGGTCCTATCTACGTTGAAGGTTCTCGAAGCAGAATTCGGCCAAACCTTTACACCAACACCCCTACTCGAACAAATGGTTAAGGAAGGAAAACTGGGAAGAAAGACGAAGAAGGGCTTCTATGACTACTGAAGAACAGGCACAGATCCCAGACGATGGATCGAAGCAACTCACCGACCTGATCCTGAAGGGTGATCATGAAAATGCTGCCCGAGTTGCTGTCGAGATAGTCACCAAGAGCGGAAGCGCAAACGACGTTGTCGACACGATCTCAGACGCGATGAACATTGTCTCCGATCTGCACGAGATGGAACGATATTCCGTAGCGGAGGTGGAAAAGTGTGAGAATGCGGCCGAAAAATCCCTCGCCGCCGTTAGACCCAGGATCAAGATCGACCGTAGGAAGATCAAGGGACGCGTCATGGTGTCCTCCCTTGTTGAGGATCCTCACAGCTTTGATAGAACCCTCCTCCTAACCATGCTCGAGATTGGAGGATTCACAGCCATCGATGGTGGGACAGATCTCTCACCAGAACAGGTAGCCGGCAAGGTAAAACAGCACAAACCCGACATCCTCGCCGTACCACTGATAACAGAAACAGCTGCAAGAAGACTAGTAAACGCGAACACTCTCATCGAGGACACCGGCGGCAGAATAACAATCATCGCCTACGGAAGAGGCGCGCAAAGCCTCTCAGGACAGAAATTCACAACTGTAGAAACAGACTCGCTCAGCGCGTTCAGCAAGATTGCCGAAATTCTGATCTCGAAGGCCTAGGATCTCCGCCAAGCAACATCATGCTACACTCTCGCGAGAACGGACATTCTAAGGCTCAATTGCTAGTTTTTATCGCCCCTGCCTAAGAAGCGACCATACGGGACCGTAGTCTAGATTACGGGTGACCCCGAACGGTCATCCGCGAGGACAACGAGGATAGGACATCGGGCTCCGGCACCCATAAAGTGGAGAAACCCGAAGGTCGTGGGTTCAAATCCCACCGGTCCCGCTACAAAACACATCTATGGGACAGTAACCTCAACGAGCTATGCTAACACCATTCAACCAGTAGAAACTGCCAAAGGCAAAGAAAGGTGGCTGAGGATGGTGAAAATGGGCGAGGTCCCTACGAAAAGAGTCCAACGCTCATCTTGTCACGCGGTTAGTGTGAACGTGAATATGTTGTTCCGTGCGGTTGTCAGAGCTATGTTGTAGGTATTCTTGGATTGGAACGTGAACGCGCTTCCATCTATGATTATGTTAATTGCTACGAGCTGGTTGGGATTCATGAACGGTGTTGTCCAGTTCATGTTTGCGTATTGATTGTCAAGCGAGTCTTTGACGACGTACGAGGTGAGCGTTATGCCCACCGAACCCATGTTCCTGACGCTCAAAGTCATATTCGTCGGCGAGTTGACCTGTGATGTCTCGATGTTCAATGATTCTCGTCCTGGGCAAGGGGTAACAAGGCACCCAGGTGCATTGTAGCGATAGCATCCCCCGCATAGGGGCGACGGACCAGCAGTCTCCCACATGAATAATCCTCCTAAAACCCCTCCTGCCGCAATGACAACTAGGAGGATGCTCGAAGGCTTCACTGGGTCTTCCTAGCAGCAATTGGTGAGGCGAGACAATAGTCGAATTGAACCGAAGCCCTGAGAACTAGTTACGTCAACGACTCGCGACGTGGGTTCAACGGTGTACCCACCTTCACTGCCTCTGGGTTGAACTACGCTATTATCGTTGTTTTTCTCAATCATCTGGAAAGGCAATCGGATTGAGAAAGGAACTCGAACATTATCAGGGAGGTTATGCGGGCCAATGACCAACAACAACGCAAGCTTCTGGAAATGTGACAATTGCGAGTACTCCAACGATGCGAGAGACATCATCTGCGAGAACTGCAAGCGGGGGGTCCGTCCGGAACATTCGGAGATTGACGATTATCTCGCCAATTCAATCGTAAGAGAGATGTGGAAGAGCCAGAAATAAGTCAAATACCTCTCCTAGTTTTGGTCAGACGTACATCGTTGAAACCACCGCTGAAATTAGGAGGGTCCGGGTTGCTATCGCCGTCTACGGAAGCATTTCTTGAGAGCCTAAATAGTTCCGAAATTCGTCACTTTACTGGGGACATTGGCCAACCGACGGTTGAAATGTCCTATTTGCGACTGTTCTCTTGAACAAGCACGAATAGTGGAAGAGGAGGCAGGGGTTCCCGGGCAGCTTGCGACCACGGAAACCTATCTGACACACTGTCAGAATGTGCACCCCGACTTCTTGGTGTGGGAGAAATCCAAGGCGAAAATGACGATAGTTTTAGGGGCTGCTACTTCTATCCCTGTGAGCATAGTCGCCTTCTGGTTCTTGCTCTTCGTTCTCCACGTTCCATCCTCCGCCGGCAGGGGTCTAGCTTTCATACCCATCGGCGCGTTCCTCATCCCCGGTTTCTTGTTCGTCAAGCTTGGAACTCGAAGGTTTCGGCGCGATTGGGAAGCGCGAGGCGGCCTTCCATCCCCATCCACGATACCTCTAACCCCAGCAGTCGAGCCAAAATATCCAGACGAGGAACAGGGAATCCTGGCAGTGTTGACAGATCTATCGAACAAGCTCGGCATGTCTGCAAGTCCTGCCTCAAGCGTTGCTTGGCAGACGATGGTCCCCGGGCGACGAGCCCTTCAAACGGTTTCATCCGACAGATGCCTCTTCCAAGACAATACGGTCTACTTTGCCGAGAACATGAGAGCCCGGCTCAGCCCTGAAGACTGGAAACCCATTCTCGCCTCCGCACTGATCTACAAGAAGCTCAGCGGAAAATTGGCCCAGGGGATCGCTATCAGGCTTGTCCCGGTAGTAGTTATCTACGTTGTTGCGTGGTTCTTAGTACCATCCCTTTTTCCCACGATAACCTATTACTCTCCTCAAGGTCAGCCAGTCTCTGTCAGCAATGACGGTTGGCTGATTCTGATCTTCGTGGGCTTCGCAATAATGTTCCTGTCTATCCCTATCGGAGTATTGTACTCTAGAAAGGTTGGATTAATCGCAGATCGAAGGGCAGCAGAGCTACTGGGGGGAACGGCTCCCTTTTTGGACTCCCTCAACAAGCTGCGCGAAGCATCGCCCTCTGATGTGCGCAGCATAGAAACGAGAATCGAAAATCTTCAAAGGATTACAGACCCGGCTACGAGTTGAATGATATTCTCCCATTGTCTCCCACTACAAACAACTCTAGGCGGAGAGGGGTGGAGTGAAAGGCTCAGCCTTCCCTTCCCGCGTATATGAACTACCGTGGTTAGGGCCAAAAATCTTTTTACCAGCAGATTTTTGATGGACATACTATTATTCCCACATAGGGGGTGCTTTCTCTCCTATTCTTGGTTTTATTGAGGCTTGTTTCCCAGAATAGCTTCAACTTGCTCAAGGACACCTGAATCGAGTTTTGGTGCGACTTCGAGTGCCTTCATATTTTCACTAACTTGCTCTGGCCGGCTTGCACCGGTAATGACGGTGGTCACGTTTGGATTCTTCAGGCACCAAGCAAGAGCTAACTGAGCTAAAGTACAACCAATATCTCGGGCAACTGGCTCAAGCTGTTTGGCCTTTTCGACATTTTCTGAGGTGATGACATTTTTTCGGAGCCACTCGTACCCAGGCAAGGTCGCGCGGGAACCATGGGGAATGCCTTTCGCATATTTCCCGCTCAGGAGCCCGGAAGCAAGCGGACTCCAGATCGTTGTGCCCAGTCCGATTTCTCGATATAAAGGCAGATACTCTTTCTCAACACGCTCACGATGAAGCATGTTGTACTGTGGTTGTTCCATTTGAGGAGGAGTCAGATCATATTCTCTAGCAAGCGCGTGCGCTCGCATGATGTCGGCAGCATTCCATTCTGATGTGCCCCAGTAGAGTATCTTTCCCTGATGAACCAGATCATCCATGGCACGAACAGTTTCTTCAATAGGGGTGTTCGGATCTGGGCGATGACAGAAAAAGAGGTCGAGATATTCCATCTGCAATCGTTTGAGGGATTTGCGGCAGGCCTCGAAGATGTGCTTGCGAGACAAGCCCTTGTCGTTTGGTCCGTCGCCTCCCCAGAAGACCTTGCTAGAGACAACTATGCTCTCCCGAGCCCACCCGAGCTTCTTGAAAATGTTCCCCATTACAATCTCGGCCTTCCCGTCAGCGTAGGCCTCCGCACTGTCGAAGAAATTGACGCCCATATCGTATGCAATGGACATACACTTGACTGCGACCTCTTCGCCGACCTGTCCACCGTAGGTCACCCAAGAACCGAGAGACAGTTCGCTTAGTTTGAGCCCTGCCGCACCAAGTCTTCGATAATTCACGCGCCGACACCGATCAACTAAATCAGCCGATTGCCCATTAATATGTTCGTGGCAGGAGTTTTGCAGGAGCCAGTCGAATAGTCATCAATTCAAGAAAGCTCTTCGCCATTCTTTATGAACCACTCATGACATAGTTGCTAGCCAGTCCTTGACCCTCGAACCTCCCCAGATCATCGGAAGAGGAACTTGGCTCGACAAGATCGCCGCCGATATCGTCGAGCGGGAAAAAAGACTTAGACGAGCGGGAACGTCTTTGCGAGTGGAGAGCGGGCTTGGAGCTTCTGGTATCCCGCACATCGGGAGCTTTGGGGATGCCGCAAGAGCTCACGGGGTCAAGATGGCGCTCGAGAACATAGGCGTCCCGACTG
>VBAX01000126.1 GCA_005883075.1 Candidatus Bathyarchaeota archaeon
AAGGAAACAATATTCGTCGACTAAGACACCACGGTCGGGTCTCGGAGCGGCCTTCTGAAAGGCCAACCCTACACGACAGGGTACATGCAGTTTATTTTCAGAGACCGGAAGCACTGCCTAAGCGGCGCGAGAATCGGCCGTCTAACACCGGACTCTTCCCTCAACCACTCTCGTGTCGCGAGGGTCAATCGCTAAGACCCCCTCTCGGAGAATTTTCTCGTTGTCTGGCACTGATTATGGGCGAGACAGTCGATTCAGGGCATAGTCCAGGCTTGGATCATGTTGCGTTTTTACGAGTCGTCAAGAAGGATTTGCTATGCAACTAAGCGGACTGCCTACAGATTCGGGATCAAGGCTGATAATGGGCGAATTTTTCCTACGGTAAAGAGCTTTTTCCTTCATGAGGTGGCATCCGCCCAAATCATCCCCAAGACCACCTTTTTTCCTTGCTACGCAAAAAGGGTAGTCCGATTGTAAGACGGTTGATAAGTGGCTTAGCCGTATAACAAAAGAGATAGATTCCAACCAGAGCTCTGCAACCTCTTCACTCGTGCTGGAGGTAGATTGTCCCACTACTGATCGGTTAACAGCGATACGAACGTTACTGAGATGGCCTGCAAACTCGCAATATGTTTGGTTTTAGGCTACTGAGCGAGCATCGTTGAAACCAGTCTGCAGATGTAACAAGTTTCTTACAAACAGCAACGAAGACTGGGAGCCCCAACGAATTTGATCGGGTCAATGTGCAGAAGCGAGATGGGACCGGAAGATGTCTCAGACGATTCTCTCAAAGCAAATTCAGAGATACTGTACGAGACGCGAAGTGTCTAGAGGAAGAGAAATCTATCAGAAGCCTGTAGGTTACACAATGAACCTGTCCGATGGGAAATTTTTGCCAAGAAATATCATGTCTCCGAAAAAACAGGAGAATTCTTAAGCAAACACCATTGTGAGTATGAAGCCGGGTGAACAAGCCGACGAACGCTAAGAAGAAAAAGTCGAAGAAGAAAGGCGGCATGTAGGACCAGAACCGAAATTCCTCACCCCAAGCCTTTCTTCTTTTTCTCATCATCACGCGACGACACGAATATGCAACCAGGAAAGTTTGTCTTCGCGGGCGGCCACTTCTACAGAAGGCGATACAAACCTAGATCAGATTCGATTCCCAGAAATAATTCTCTTCCAACAAAATCGAGACTCATAGCTCTCAGAGTCAATTGGTTAGATCGGCAAGATAGGTTCAGCAATGCGAGACTCTATCTTTTTTGCACTTTAGCAAGACAATTGGGACAAATACAGTCGGAAGCCTTCTTGGAGAGTTTGCTTAGCTGTTCGCGCGATGTGTCCAGGGAGCGACACCAGCAACCGAGGAGACCTTTACACTCGAAGTCCGAGCCGCACAGCTCACACTTTTTTGTCTTTGACAAATGTCCCGCTCTAGCATCGGCAATTGACACATAAGAAAGCGACGCAATGAATCGCCGCTGAGAGGGCCTGGTTTCGGCTATTTCGCGGATAGATGGGCAGTCTCTTGGAGAGGCGGGTTTGGAATTTGAGGCTGAGCTGGTTCTGAATGATTCGACTAGAGCGGGTCTAACCGTCGGCAAAGCTTGATCGATTCTTACTTTTTGTGAGAGAGAAAGGAAGGGTAGGCTCATAAGGGAGGTCAGCGCTTAGGGGCGTTTGCGTACAGCGTACTACCGATGTCTCGGGGGTGAACGAATGTCAGAAGAACCAAAGAAGGCAGAGAGGGCTCCTACCCAAATGCGCAGAACTGATATCCCAGCGGACACTATACTGATCGGTAAGAAGCCGATCATGGCCTATGCTACGGCTGTAATGATGCACTATAACACGGGCGCCAAGAAGCTGACCCTAAAGGCTCGTGGACGAGCCATCAGCACTGCCGTCGACGTGGCCGAAGTGGTGAACAACCGCTTCTTCCAAGGCGGCCTAGCCAAGAATGTACACTTGGGCACGGAGATCGTCGGTGAAGGCCAGGATGCACGCAACGTCTCCACGATAGAGATCATCCTAGAGCGAACAAAGTAGCAAATGAACATCGCATCCTAACAAGGTGTGAAACTCCCACTTTTTAGAAAGCACTTTTTGCTTCTCTCCACGAAGGGCGGGGCGCGGGAAAAACAGACCTCCCGGGGGGCCAATGAGTTTTCACGTAGATTTGGCTGAGAAACGTATGGATATGTCGTTGTCAGACGTTTAACGTCTTGACTATTCATATGAGCCTTTGACGGCTAGACGTTTTTCTACAAAACGCCGAAAAATATTGGACCTAAACTGCTCCTTAAAACGCCCTAAAAGTTACGTGCAATGTTACCTATCCAGCGCGCCTAAGCATCTTGTGCAAGAATTTGCTTCTATGCATTTTCTCGTCCCTATCAGACGATTAACGCCGTCAACACGAGGGTCTCTGCAGCAGAGTGCAGGCGACTCAAGCCTTTATCAAACCAGATCATTTCTCTCCCGCTAACGCGCGGGGGTTGCCAAGACAGGTCAAAGGCGCAGGGCTCAGGACCCTGTCCCGTAGGGGTTCGTGGGTTCAAATCCCACCCCCCGCACCAGAATACCGGTAAACACGGGTCTGAGTATAATCCACAACGCTTGAGGCCGAAACAATAGCCAAACTGCTGTCTCGGACGCTTACCTGAGTTCGTCCTAAAGTTGACACATGTCTTAAGCAGTATAGAGGGTGTTGTGGTCGTTATCCCCGTCGTGTTACGCTGGCATAGGTACTCATCGCTGTTAAGGTCATATCTGTAACTATGGAGAGCCTTCTTTTTGAGGATCCAGGTAACCGTTAGCGAGATAGTTTCCAGGCGAAGTATTGTAAATGTCGTACATGATATGGCGACCCCCGTTCTGGTACTGGATATTAGTGATGGAGACCCATGTCTGGGATACTGGCTGGAAGAGCTTGTACCCCACCTGCAGATCAGTCACCGATAACAGTGCCACCGTCCCGTCCGACAACTGCACGTAGACCCTCTGCACCGGGTTCTGGTCCACTATCAGTGGCTTGCCGCTGCTGGTGCTGATGACCATCTGGTCATAGGTGACCACCGTCACCAAGCGCGTAAGCGTCGTATTGACGAACTGACGTGTGGTCATATCGTAGGAGAGGAGTCGCATGCCAACTCTCAGGTTCTGAACAGCGACCTCACCACCATCCGCCAGAGTTATCAAAGTTCCAGCCGCAACGCTGCCCCCACCACCGCCACCACCAGGACAAGAAGGCGAGGCGACCGTGATGCTCTCCTGAGTCAAGTGTGACAGAATGGAGTACGACCCTGTTACAGTAACAGTGAAGCCTCCCGTCGCCGTTCCCGCATTCACGTAAAGAGTCGAAACGGCCGAACCACCCGAAGACAGGGTCACGCTAGTAGAACTCAGAGAAGCCGTCGGACCCCCACTGACCACTGGCGAAACATTCGTTGAAAGGCTGACCGTGCCAGCGAAAGCGTTCAAGCTCGTCAAAGTGATCTGAGAAAACGTCTGGGACCCCGGAATCTGACAGTTAGACGTTGGGTTGGCAGACATGCTGAAATCCGCAATGTTAAAACTATCCGCATAGGTACCCGTGGAAGCGATAAAGGAAGCCCCTAGGCTAGTCCCGGTAACATCGAACTTGACAAAGCCGAAACTAGTATTCTCGCATTGAAGAAAGTATTGAGGTATCGACCACTAATTGTTCCCGCCGGTGTTGCATCCGTAGCTGCTCATTCCCTCACCCCCTGTTCCAATGGTCAGAATTATCGTGCCCGCACCCTTAATGAAAGGATTCACAGAGTTCACAACACAGGCGGAATTGTAAGCGCCCAGTTGAATGGCTGTGCAGGTGGAGCCGTTTAGGGCTAGCTGCTTGCTACGCTCATAGTTATGCTCGTGCCCTGTGATGTAAAGGTCAACCTTCTTGCTTATAGCAAGATTCATGACGTCCGAACCGGACTCACAAGTGATATGACTGCTAGCGCCGCCGCCAGTTGTTAGACAGTTCTTGTGCATCGTCAAAAATACAAACGGAACTCCTGCTGTCCTTGCACTGTCAATCGCGTTGCTCACCCAGTTATAGTGGTCGAGTTCCTGGTTTGTATTAGTCGTCGCGAGATAAGCCCACTTGAGTCCTGACCAAACGTTATAGCAACCGGGACCTAGATTGCATCCTGAAGGTCCTAAATGTATGGAGCTACCTTGAGTGTTATTTAGCACTGGAGTCTGGAAGGTGATGCCTGCTGAGACGGAGATAATCCGTACCAGAGGGCCCGTAGCCGGATAGTCAAAGTAGTATTCCATCCCTTCCAGTCCAGTTATTGGAGTTGCACCGGGAAGTGTGAAGTGGCAGTAGCGCTGACGTCCAGGACTTACAAGCGCGTTGGGTGTATCGAAGAAATTGAGATTGTCTCCTGGATTAGGATTGCTGGTTTCTCCACTGTCATGGTTTCCAGTCATAACTTCTAGATTGCTAACGCTCAGTTTGAAAGAACCGCACCATGTGTCT
>VBAX01000127.1 GCA_005883075.1 Candidatus Bathyarchaeota archaeon
CCCTCAACTCCTCCATTCGTTTGCTAATGCTTGGACTCCAGAACGCCGAAAACCGATCGGCGAAGCTTGACAGTGTTGCCCTCGGATCGAGGCCTTGCATCTTCTCGAGAACAAGTGTTACTTGTTCGGTTCCGAACTGACTAGCCGCGTTTCCGTCCAGTTCGAACTCCCACGTTCTCAACGATCTCCTGACCCAGAGCAGAGATAGCAAGATCAGGACGCTCCAGGCTGGGAA
>VBAX01000128.1 GCA_005883075.1 Candidatus Bathyarchaeota archaeon
TCTTCTGGACTCGGACCAGTCTTGATTCGGTCGTACCACCTCAGAGGACGAAGTTTGACCAAGGGTCCATACCACACTTGCCCCCCATCGTAATACACTTAGTGCAATGATACCTGAGAGATATACCGGCTGGGAGATGACGATATCTCCCCAGCACGACAAGACAAGCCCAATACCGCCTAAATGGAAGTCTTCCAACTCCGGATTCCATAGGCCAGAAACTTGGCAGGCCTCTATGTTTTTGACTTGGACCCTTAAGCTTGTATTGGGCACTCTGGATTGAGACTCCGGGCGGTACATCTCTTCGCAGTACTTGCCGTTCTGGCACTATTGCTCTCTTCTCCCGTAAAGGCACAGAGTGCGAGCTCAGTTTTCCAAACGGACCTTGTGACAGAGAAGTCCTCGTACAAGATTAATGAGATGGTCTACGCCAAGCTCGTTCTGTACAACCCCACCGCCCAACGCATGGCTGTCCATTTCTCTGGTGGGTGTTGGTTTAGCTTCGTCGTTCGCGACATGCTTGGAACTGTGATCCATAACGAAACATGGCCTGCTTGCGATCCGGACATTAACGGCTACGAGAACACCACGAATGTAATGTTAGTAGATCCCGGCGGAGGCCGCTGGTTCCCGATGACTTGGAACCAACTTGATGGAATGGGGAAGCATGTACCAGTGCCAGCAGACTATGTCTTGTCTTGGAGTTTCAAGAATCCTGACCCGCCGATCCGAGAAGCCTCAAAGACGATAACCCTGACAGATCAGGTGCAGTCGCAGTTAGAGGCTTTCTCAGCATCTGCCTTCCGATTCTTACAGGACTTCCCACCTGTGGTTTGGTTTTGTGGGATTTGTCGGAACGATTCCGTAGTCCCGGGCGTTGAAACGGACAAGGACCTCCGCCAGACTCATGATGTTTGTGCCTGCTGCTCTATTGGGAATCGCAATCCTCATCCTCATCCTCGGGTTCTACTCCAACCAGCTCCTTTGCTTGGCGATTCAATGTCCGGGGACAATCTCCCTCCTCAACAGGATGAACGTCTATCTGCTGATCACTCCGATAATTTGGGGAATCCTATTCATAGTGGGAAAAATGGCCCCTGAAAAGCTGATGTGGCTTCCTCTTGTCATCTTTGAGTCCTGGACATTTTCCACTCTAATCATTGCGTTCTCCGTCCTCAACTCAGCTCAGGAACTTTGGAGGAACACCTTCTACTATGACCCGGCCATAGTGTGGCCAAGCTATACATTGATCCTTGCGAATATTCCCGCCCAGTTGATCTTTTATCGTGCCTTCAAGAAGAAGCTGTTGTCAATCGAGCCCTTCGTCCCTGTAGTCCCAAAACCGCCGTGGTGATTTCAGGCAGATTGGCTACTGTTTGATTGGGTTGGTGGTGCCTGCGAGTGGATAGACGATCTTTGGTCTGTCCCAAGGATGCTTGCTGATGTGTCCAAATGTTGCGAACGGATGATACGATGGTATCTCGTGTCTCGAGCCGTAGACTGCGAGTGCTAGGGCCCATAATCTGTCGTCGTGGGTCCCGGATCGATGGGAGAACTTCGTCTTTCCCGCCTCAGTCAGCTTGGCAATCTCCGCGTTCATCTCGATAATCAGCTCTCTATCGCGCGGTATGTGCAACCGCTTCTGTTCCATCACCTGTTTCATATGAGTCATGACGTCTGATTTCCGCGGTAGTGACAGCTCTATTCCCTTCACGTTCTTCACGCCAGCCCTCCGCGCGTTCTCAGGGAAGGCCTCTCCGACGCCCGTCTGATCAATATAGAAAGCTCGAACACTTTGGAACCGCTCTCCGACAAGCTTCATGTACTCGATTACCGCTTGGTATTCTGTTCCGAGAGCGAACCTCTTCATGTGAACGAGAGTAATCTGGCCGTTCTTCTTCAGGATGACAGCAACGACCGAATGATCTCTCTTCTGTCCCAAGTCCACGCCTACGTAGTAATCCTCGGCGGTGAAGCTTGCTCTGGACGCTTTGTCAGGAGTATTGCTACTCATTTTCTCGTTCGCCTCCCTCTTCCGGTTTGTTCAGATCTTTCACGTAACCTAAATGGTCGTCAACAGCGCTGTCAATCAGACTGTAGCTGAAGTATGCTTCTTCATCCTCTGAGAACTCAGCGAGCATCTCGCGCTGCCAACGCCACGGGTCCTCCCGCATCTGCCTCTCAAGCTTCTCCAAGATCCCCTTCTTCAACGGTCCACTTGGCTCTAGCGCATCGAGGAAGCTGACGTGATGGCGTGAGAAGTCTCCGTAGAGATCATCATCCATACACATTTCATAGAAGAGGCTGTCACGGGACCCAGGTGTGCTGGTTGCAATGAATCGGCCGTTCGTTGTACCAAGCGCAAAAACAATCGCATCGTACAATGCCCTATCATCTTCAATGTACGAAGCCTCATCGACGATTAACAGATCAAGCGTTAACCCTCTCACTGTTTCTGGGCTATTGGGAAACGCCTCGATGGTGGACCCGTTGGAAAACTCCAGCTTGGTCTTCAACGCCCGCCCCTCCAACGCGTTCCCCGGAAGCTTCGGCAGGAATGAAGAGGCCCGGCGTATCATGGCCCGGCTCTGCCGCAAGCTTGGAGCAAGAATCGCAATCCGGCGGTTCGAGCCTGATAAGGCAACATAGAGGCAGATCAGCGTCAAGCACAGCGACTTGCCGCTCTGACGGGACCATCGCGCTACAACAAACTGGCTCGGATCAAGCAACAATGCTACCTGGTAAGCAGTTGGCTCAAAGCCAGTCATCTGCTTGAAGAAATCCAATATCCCACAGTGAATGATCGGTTTATCCTTCTCGGCATCTCTTGCTTTTGCGCGTATTTCCATTTCATAGAGACGGTCTATTTTGACGAATGCTGATCCAGCCATCTAGCCAATCCTCTTTCCGTTTAGAGAGCGAGAAGATCTCTTTCTCTGTTGGACCCTTCGTGTCACGGGCCCGAATAGTTTCCTAGCATCGGCTGAGGACAGCACCGTTCTCCGAAGCTTCCTCGAATCTTCGATCACTTTCAATCGTTTCTCGTACTCCTTGTACTGTAGATCTTTCAACAGTTGGTTGAGCGCTAGAACCGCGTTCGTGTACTTCTGATACCAGCTCTCCCGGGTCTTCATCCTCAACCCCTCGTCCATCGCGTTCCGGTACGCCAGCGCCGCCAATTCCTCCAGCCTCTTGATCTCAACGTCCCGTATCCTGTTAGGATCGAACTCCTCCGACACAATCTAGCCCTCTCCACTCTTGGTCAGGGAACCCTGTTTCTCGACCCGCTGGGGCATCTCCTCTAGACGAGGATCACGCTGACCCTCAAGCAAAGCCTTGTCCCATATCCGCAACAACTTCAGAAGAACACTTCGCAATGCCCTTACCTCTTTGTCATCGACATCCTTTCCACGAGACGCAAGGTGTAGACTGTCCAATATCTCGTCAGCGAACCGCTGAATCCGAGCGAAGAACTCCGTCCTCGGACCAGCAGGAACATCTTCACCCATTCTTTTTTTCCCCTTCATCTCTAGGGGCGTTCCAGGATCCCCGCGCGCGTCACATATCGTAGCTTCTTACGAATACGCCAGAACCTATGGTGTCTGCGGCGCTAAATCCCAGGAGCCCGCTGTGGTTGTCTATCGTCCGAGGAAATATATTAAGACTGTCCGCATAAAATATCCAAAAGTTGGACTGAAAATGGATCGGATGGCTTGAGCAATGAGCCAAGTACTCTGAAATCACCGCTCTACACTTCTCGAAACTAGCCGTGGACATCCTAAAACTGGTTATTGAATCGGGTACTGAAACAAATACTGAAACTGGCTTTGAGTCGGTGTTGAGACCGGCAACTGAAATGGCATCGAGATCGGGAACCGGTGATTTCTAGGGCCCCGGGGGCCTACTCGAGTCGCGCGCCGCCGAGAAACCGAAAACACTTTCGCTAGCGTCAGCCCGGGAGCTAGCTTGTCTGGCGCTGATTCAGCTATGAATCCAGTCAATATATCCTCGTCTTCCTTCACCGTGGGTGCTTTACCATGCCCATGATTGATGTTTATGCCCCAGCAGACCTTTTCCCTGCCAATACTGACGGTCGACTAGGCAAGGAGCTCACCATGGCCGTTCTCCGCGCCGAAGGCGTCGCCACCCCCGGTCCCTTCCACCTCAACAACACGGCCGCGTTCATCCACCGAATGGACCCGCACGCAGTCCACACCGCAGCCACCGACTCCGCCCGCACCGTCCGCGTCCAAGTCATCACTCCTCCAGCCGCGCTGACCCGCGAGGGCCAGAAACAACTCGTCAAAGAAATCACCGAGATCATCACCAAGATCTCCGGCGACCCGACACAAGCAAGCCGAACCTGGGTCATACTCACCGAGGCAGCAGAAGGCGGATGGGGACTCTCAGGAACAGCCTACGGACGCCAAGAATTCACGGCACTTGCCGCAAAGGCCGCCGCGGCCCGCGCGAAATAAACGGACAAACCCCCCGGGAATACTTTATCTCACCAGCAAGAGGGAGGCTCGAAAAAGCGATGCAGTCTCAACCGAAGCCGAAGAGGCCAGTTGGAGTCATAGTAATCGCGGTCATCGCCGCAGCGGGAGGCTTGTTGTCATTGTTCGGGGCTGCGTCCGTCTTTTCCGGCAACGGCACGAGTCCGACCTGGCTGGCAATTTAGTAGTCATCTTCGGCATTCTCGGCCTCGCACTAGGCGT
>VBAX01000129.1 GCA_005883075.1 Candidatus Bathyarchaeota archaeon
TCATACTGCAAGATACCGAGTTCATCGGACCGGCGTATCCTCTAATTCTGAAAATAGCTCGGCGCGTCAATTTCAGCCTCGCCAAGTCAGTCTTCGGGTTTACTGGCGAGACCAACATCGGTTTCGCTTTCTATCCATCGATCCAGATTCTTCCAAGTCTTCTTGAAAAACGACGATGCCTCATACCTTCAGCCATAGATCAAGACCCGTACTGGAGGATACAACGGGACATTGCGGAGTCGATGGGATATTACAAAGCGGCCGCGGTTCACAGCAAGTTTCTCCCTCCACTAACTGGGATGAAGGATAAGATGAGCTCCTCAAGACCCGAGACGGCAATCTACCTCGGCGATGATGACAAGACTGTACGAAACAAAGTGTACCGTTATGCCTTCTCTGGTGGACAGGCGACGAAGGAGGAGCATCGCAAGAAGGGTGGAGACCCCGATGTCGATGTCCCTTTCCAGTGGCTTTACATGTTCTTCGAGCCCGATGACAAGAAGATAGAGCAGATACGCACGGAATACAAGAGCGGCCGAATGCTAACAGGGGATCTGAAAGACATACTCATTGAAAAAGTGACAACATTTCTCAACCAGCACCGGCAGCGCAGGGAAAAAGCTGGCAACTTGGTGCACTTGTACAAGAAAGACGGTGCCCTCGCACGGGAAATGTGGACACGTGACTTCAGTAAGTCATAGTTCATACATAAGAGACGCACGCCTCTATCATAGTAGCTAGGGTGGACTCGTGTACGACACAGAAGCCCTCAACTCGTTCAGAAAATCAGGGCAGATCATTGCAAAGCTCCGGAAAGAAATAGCCTCCATCGTAAAACCGGGGAAACCCGCGTTGAAGATCTGTGTGGAGATCGAAAGCCGAATTCGAGAGCTCGGGGGTAAACCAGCCTTCCCGGTTAATATCGGGATCAACGAGATTGCAGCACACTACACCTCGCCGCCTGGTGATACTCTGACCATTCCTTCCGGGTCGATGGTGAAGGTAGACTTCGGCGTCCACGTAAATGGCTACGTTACCGATACAGCTGTAACCGTTTTCTATGATTCCAAATTCGAGCCGATGGTCAGGGCTGCTGATGATGCCTTGCAGAACGCGATCAAGGCGTTCAGAGGAGGAGTCAAACTCTCGGATGTCGGGCGGGTCATTCAGACGACGATCGGCAAGTACGGGTTCCGACCGATCAGCAATCTAACTGGTCACAGCATCGAGAGGTACAGCATACACGCAGGCAAGTCCGTGCCGAACGTTCCGGTGCTCGCGGCGGGAAAGGCGAACGAGGGGGAAGTGTTTGCCATAGAGCCTTTCGTGACACTAGCCGACGCTGCAGGCTCCGTCACGAACATGTTACCCGCCCAGATCTACCGCTACATCAAGTCGAAAGGGGTCAAGAACGACGAGTCGAAGAAAGTCCTAGACGACATCTACACTAGATTCGCAACCCTTCCTTTCGCACCTCGCTGGCTGGAGGACAAGTTTCCCCGAGAAACGGCAAAGCGCGCGATGCTGGACCTTACTCACAGCAAGTGCGTGGGCGGGTATCCTGTCCTTGTGGAGGAAACCCGAAGACCTGTCGCCCAGTCGGAACATACAGTTCTAGTTGGGCGAGACGACTGTACCGTGCTTACCGCAGAATAACGAGAATCCAAAAAATCGCCCATAATCAGCCCTGATCTCGAATCTGGGACAAGCCCCACTACACGACCTAAAATCGTTCGGAAACCGGCCTAGATTACACGTTAACATGCTCTGCGATCAAAGCCCAGACCCTGCCCTGAACTGTAATATTCGCCCATTATCAATGCCAGACAGAAAATCTTCCCTAGAAAAAGGAGGGGGGTATTGTGCAGCGCATCTCGCGACGCAAGAGTGGTTTCTTCCGAGCTCTACTTTTTCGGCGGGCCCTCAGTGTAAATTCCGTGGATACTGAGATCTCCAGTAGTACACTGCGTGCACTTGCCCAGCGTCTTGAAGACAAAATCCCCCAGAGCGAAGTTCTTGATCTGTTTGAAGCTGCACTGGCCGCACTTGACCACCGAAAGCACTTTCGGTGCCGTGTACGCGCCTATCCGGATCCCTCTCCTCATCCTCGTGAAAGACAGAACAACGAACGTGAAGGCGAGAACCGCGATTGTGAGGTAGAGAATCTGAAGTGTTGGGTCCAGGTCAGGAGTGTTCAGAGCGAGACCAATAGTGTAGAGGCCAACTACCGCCATAACAGCGGCTAGTATGGTTATGACTAGTGATGAGCCACTACGTGGCTTAGGCTGCGACACCCACGATTATCCTTCTATTGACCGATACCGATGGTGTTGCCGATACCGGCGACTATTATAGTATCGCCCGGTTTGCTCCGTTCCAAGATGAGGCTCTTGATCCTCTCGATAACTTTCTCTCCAGCCTCCATGATCTCCTTCTTCATCGGCGTAATCGCTTCCTGAATACTCTCCTTTACGATAACAGCGTAGACCGGAATCTTGTGCACAGTCGCTTCCTGTTCAATCTTGTAGCGCTCCGTGCCGATGCCGCCTATTGCCGCTCCAATTCCCTCGCTGACCTCGCCTGAGGTCTCACCCTCGAACTTCACCGCTGCGTCCACCATGACCACCATCGAGACCTTACCGACATTTTCTTCGATGATCGTCTTGATGGCGTCCCCCGGTTTCCCGACGTTTCCGCCAGGACCCTCCGCCTTCAAAGCGATCACCCTACGATCCTCCATCATCGTCTCCGCAACCACCACATCCTTCTCGACCTTCCGCTTTCATCAACCTCGACGCGACAAGTGGGCCGATTCCATCCCCGATAGGCTGACCCTCAGCGAAAGCCTTCGCCGCGCCCAGATACGCTTCAGCCTCCTGGATAATCAGTGGAAGCAACGCTTGAAGCTGGATAATGATGAATATGCTGTTGGTCTTCTTCCCCATCAAATAGAAGTGTCGAATGATCCGGTAGATCGTGTTGAGAGCCCAGGACGCCTCAACCAGGTTCTCTAAGTTCATAACCTGTGAAGAATCAGCGCCCGGCGCAATCCTGCGAACATCTTCCTTGAACTTCGCATCCCGAACATCCAGCAAATGATCAATCTTACCGACAATACCAGCCGGATCCATATCGACCGGCGAGATCAAGAACTGCTCCATCAACACATTGATCTGTGGACCCGGATCAGTCGAAGGTTTTCCAATCTCCTTCACTGTCTTCAGCGTTAGATCCTTCGCGGAGTTTCGGAACATATCCAGTCTCCGCAAGCCCTTATCGATCTCCCATAGAAACTGGCGCATCTGCAGCTTCTGACCAAAACCGAAGAACAACGCGATGAAAAGGACAGTAAAGAGCAGTTGGCTGATAGTGCCGAGATTTCCAAGCAGTCCGCCAAGAAGATCATTTTCATGAAGAGAGATTGGCAGCACTGACTAGGCACCGGAATATGCTCAATATTCCGGTCTGAATGTTATAAACGTTGATCCCTAAGACTGACCAGCACTAGCCCAAAGTAAACCGAAAGATATCCAGCGAAGAAAACGCCTAGTCCTTGTCCATATCAGAAAAATGAGGTTGGCAGCGGTCTAAGCTTCGCGTGGGCGTTAGCACCACACTACCACATAGATCGCATGGGAGATTCACTTCCGTGTTCGGAATGGGTACGGGTCCTAGCTCCCACCTATGGCCGCCAACCCCGTAAACAGTCCCCGGCGGAATCGGCTAGATAAGCCTTCTCCGAAATCAGGCCGTGAAGCATACGCCGGCGGCGCTTCAACCGGATGATAATATGGCGAGGTAGGCTCACGTTTTCTCCTTGATACTAGAGCTATCAGAACTAGGAGAAACAGGAGGGCTATACCTGCAATGAGGTAGATGAAAGGAACTCCCACCACCTTCAGATTAGTCAGGTTTGGAATCCCGTTTATCGTAACCGTCAAAGTGTTTTGTCCTGAAGCAAACCCGGGCTTTGAGGCTTGAATGGTGACGGTTGGGTTCGAGGCTTGGAGCGGCGTAGTGTAGACGGCCGTGTAGTTACCATTACCGCCGTCAGTTGGGTTTGAGAAGCTTCCACCAGCCGAGGATGAAAGAAAGATCGTGGCTCCTGTGACGGGGGTGGTTCCGTTTGTGACTCGTATCATCAGGACAATCTCGCCTCCTGGAGTGATCGAGACGGGAGTGGGGGAGGCAGCAACGGTCAGAGGTGGAAACGGGTTCAGAGTAATCGTCGTAAAAGCTGATCCACTTAAGAAACCGCTTTCACTGGCAACTACCTGAATTATCGAACTGACAACGGAGTTCACAAGGGGCGCGGTGAAGTTGGAGGAGTATACGCCTATGCTGCCCATGACAGGTTGAGTGAACCCGCCGCCTACTGATGAGCTAAGAGCCAGGGTCACACCGGACTGAGGGGCGGACCCGTTCGTTACAGTGATTGTTAGAATAGAAACTTGCCCAGGTTTCAGACTGGTGACGCTTGGAAATATTGTCGCTTGCAACCTAGGAGCAATTACGCCCAATCCGTAGACTTTCGTATCCCACGACCCGAAGAAGACCCGAGAATCCGCAACTGCAGGGGAGGATGAGATGCCGCCACCCGTCGTGTACTTCCAGAGCAACCCGCCCCCCGTGACATTCAGCGCGTAAAGGCTGTGGTCACTCGAGCCGAACAGCAAAGTATTCGAACCGAGCGCCAAGGCCGGAGAGGATGAAATGCCCCCGATCGTACCTGCTTTCGGATATGTCCAGAGCTGGGCACCAGTTGTGGCGTTGAGCGCGTATAGAATGCCTTTGCCTGTGCCAAAATAGACGACCCCACTGCTGACCGCTGCAGAAGTCGCGTTGAATGCTCCGGTGCTGAAGGTCCAGATGATAGAACCAGTAGTCTGGTTCATCGCGAGGAACCTGTTGCTGTCAGCTCCAACATACACCCTTCCGTAGGCGAGAGCCGGGGCCGTGCTTATCGACGCTGCCACTCCAATAGCAACTTTCCATAACTGAGCACCTGTAGTCTCGTTGACCGCAACAACATAGCCATTGTTTTGGCCGAAGACAACTCGACCATTATTGACTGAGGGAGATGACTTGATCGTGTCGTCTCCGACATACTGCCAAGCAACCGTATTGTTAGTGTAAACGGCCATTAGTACGGAGTTGAACCTGACAAACCATGTCCCGTAGAAGATCTTCCCATCAGCATAGACGGGCGAGGATGTGATCGGACTGATGTTTGCTCTCTGCCAGATCACGGATCCGGTCTGTTCGTTTAGAGCGTAGACCCTAGAGTCTCTTGATGCAAGGTAGACTACGCCGTTCGCGACTGCAGGTGTCGCGTAGATCGGAGCCGAAGTGCTGAAGACCCATCTTTGAGCCCCGTTGTATTCGTCGAGCGCGTAGAGGTTTCCATCCCAAGACGGAATGAAAACCATACCGTCAGTTACGACGGGGGAGGCATACACGTAAGCCCCGGTTGTAAAAGGCCACATGAGGTTTGGCCCACTAGGTGCGGACGCTGGAGTAGTTCCGCTTCTCGAAGCATCATGATGGAACATCGTCCAAGGATAATCCGTAGGACCCGGAGAACTGGCAGGAAAACGTTCCGGAGATGCTGGTGTTTTACTAGCGGGTATTCCTAGGCTGAGAAGGTAGAGAGAAAGGATCAGAACAACAGCTGCCCTTCTCAATAGAATCCCCTAGCTGAAACCGAACACCCTTCTCCGAAGAGAGATTTGGAGAATCCACAACTAAAGAGACATGTAACTCACGCTTGCACAATCGAGGATGACAATCAGAGCTAAGCCGAAAACTAGATTAATCTAGACACGGCACAACGCCCGAACAAGGTGCACCCTATCTGATATTCGCCTTCCTAATCTTCTATCGAGTAAGACCATTGTCCGAGGCAGATAAGAAGAAAGCAACAGCCGACTGGGCACGATTCAAGAAGACATTTTCCAAGGAGCTTGCGATCGTAGCGGAGTATGCGCACATCTGGGGAACAACCTACAACGGCATGATCCTCGTCGAGTCACGCGACCTATCCACATTCCACGACTTCTGGCACCGTTTCCGGGAAACAACAAGATGGTATGTGCCTGAGACAAGAACGTACATCGCCCAGAAAGAAGAATAACCTAGCATCCGCCCGTGCATTTCGGCTAAGCTTTATACAAGAATTTCCGACATGCCCCCTCGGTGGGGCACCGCAAGGGAGCTCATGGCAAGGTCTCCAAAAGGGGCCGTAGTCTAGCCAGGGATGACACTGAGCATGGCGACAATTTCAGGAGGGTTGTCTGCTCAGCATTAGGACGGGCTCCAGAATCTATGACAACATACACACCGACCAATATCGAGGGATGAGGAAATTCGGGAGCGCGTGAAGATACCCGTAGACGAGAGACTCGGCGGATGTCGTGGGTTCGAATCCCACCGGCCCCACCACTCGGATCTATTTCGCCGTCGAATGAAGATACTTCGCGTCTAACGCCTTAGCGCGGTCTATTAGTTCGGCGTCAATTCCAGTAGTTACTGCACTATTCGAAAACCAGGAATCGAGAATCTCTTTTGCGACTGCGATCGACGTGCTTCTGAGACTCATAGCCAATACGTTGGCATCGTCCCACATTCGTGCACCCTTCGTAGTCTCCGCGTCCCAGCATAGGGCTGCTCGGACCCCTCGGATCTTGTTAGCAGCAATCGTAACCCCAGTTCCAGTCCAACAGAACAGAACACCCTGGTCCGCTCTCCCTTTGCCCACTTCTAGTCCTACTCTCTCTCCGACATCAGGCCAACCCATCGCCTCTCCCTTTAGCGGGCCAAAGAGAGTGACATTGTGACCTCTTCTCTTCAACTCCTCGATGACAAAGTCTGTTAGAACTGTCTTCTCGTCGCTTCCAAGAGCGATCTTCAAGTCTCGACCCAGAGAACCTTGCACACCTCGACATAGGTTTTGTTCTGGGAAAGCTAAAGTCTCTCTAGATTACGGTGTGAACTGACGCATCTTGAGCAGGCCGACAAAGCCGGTAAGCGCTTCCAAGACCACTCTCTCTAGTCAGATGATGCCTGTAGACGCCAATCCGATGGGAAACGTCCACGGCGGCACAATCCTCAAACTTGTCGACGTTGCAGCTGGGGTTACGGCCCTGCGACACGCGAGAACCGTCGTGGTCACAGCAAGCATCGACCGCATGGACTTCTACCATCCAGTCTATGTGGGCAACCTCCTCAACCTCAAGGCCTCAGTCAACTACGCTGGAACAACCTCGATGGAGGTCGGAGTCCGGATCGAAGCCGAGGACCTCAAGACAGGTAGAATTACGCACACCGGCTCATCCTACCTCACGTACGTTGCCATAGATGAGAACGGTCAGCCTATCGAGAT
>VBAX01000025.1:0-528 GCA_005883075.1 Candidatus Bathyarchaeota archaeon
GATTGCTCTTGGTCTGAGAAGAAATACTAGCAGAATAATCGCGCCGACTACTATCCACTCGAAGCCGACGATCGCCATCTAACGGCCCCTACTTGTTCTGGGCGGCTCTCACTATTTCGTCTGATATTTCTTGACGCGTTTTTCCTTGTGTGTTAATGTCGAGTTTATGGGCGGTTTCGATCAATGGGTCCGAAACGGCACTCTCGATCCGGGGTACTGGGCTTAGGGATGGGTTGGTAAGACCCTTGGAGGCCTCTTCGAATTCCTTCCTCGCCCGTCCTAGAGAACGCGCAAGTTCGGGAATCTTGCCGGGTCCCCAGACGAATATGGCGATAACGATTATTCCTATGACTACCCACTCGTATCCCACTATTGCCATGCCGATTTCCTACTTACGAGCGTGGCCGTTCCAAGCTTTAACTTTTTACCATGATTCATACCAGAACCTCACCCACCCTGGGAAACCTTATTCTTCGCTCGAAGCTTCCCCCTTCAAGGTAACTGAAAACTGAAAATAGTCGTCTGCGC
>VBAX01000025.1:596-6118 GCA_005883075.1 Candidatus Bathyarchaeota archaeon
TACAGAGTTCGTAATCAACCCATACGAGGAATATGCGCTAGAGCAGGGTGTCCAGCTAAAGGAGAAGCATGGCGGAGAAGTCACCGTCCTTACCATCGGCCCTGAGAAGTCAACAAGCATAATTCTCAAAGCTCTAGCGCTCGGCGCAGACAGGGCTATTCATCTCAAGAGCGAAAATTTCCCGGATGATCCCAGTGCAGTTGCTAGGGCAATTGCGGCGGAATTGAAGACTGTCGAATTCGACGTTCTACTTTTTGGTAAGAAGGGGGTTGACGACGACAATCAGCAGGTCGGGCCCATGGTAGCTGAGCTCCTCGGAATTCCATGTGTCACGCAAATCGTCAAACTCGACATCACCACTGGCAAAGCGGTGGCTCATCGAGAAGTTGAGGGAGGAGTAATCGTTGTCGAAACCTCGCTTCCATCTGCATTTACCGCAGAGAAAGACTTGACGGTTCCTCGATACGCGTCCCTCAGAGAATTAGTTGCCGCCAGGAAGAAACCTCTTCTCGTGAAAGACCCCCAACAGTTTCCCGGCGTGCTAGAGACAGTTTCGGTCCAATACCCTCCACCGCGACCCCCAGGCAGAGTTCTAGGGAAGGGCGTTGAAGCCGTTCCAATATTGGTCAAGGTTCTGCACGAAGAGGCCAAAGTGATCTAGCAGATGCAGGGCCCAATCCTTGTCTTCGCGGAGTCCTCGGGAACCGAGTTCCGAAAATCCGCGTTCGAAGCCGTAACAGAGGGCAGACGACTAGCCGACCTATCAAAGACCGAGGTTCATGCGCTATGTATCGGTCACAGAGTAAAAGATCGTGCAAGCTCTCTCGGTAAGTTCGGCGCGGACAAGGTTTCGGTCGCTGATGACGAGTCGTTGAATCTCTTCCAACCGGACTTCTATCGACAAATCGCTCTCGACTTGACGAAAAAGATTCACCCCAGCGTCATCCTTCTCCCAGCAACTTCGACCGGCAAGGACCTAGCACCGCGTCTCGCGATCCATCTCAACACAGTCGTCGCGGCCGATTGCACCGAGCTGGAAATCAGAGACGATGAGTTCATTGCAACTCGCCCCGCTTATGCGGGCAAAGTGTTACTGAAAGTCAAGATGAAAGGAAATCCCAACGTTGCCACTCTTCGTCCAAATGTATTCACAGCGAAGGAGAGAGCTCCTCCAGTCAGTCCGTCGGTCGAGTCTCTCTCATTCCAGAAGCCTACCACGAGGATGACCGTGAGGGAATTCGTCACCCACGGAGCAAAGAAACAAGACCTCACTGAGGCAGGAATCATAGTGTCCGGGGGAAGGGGAATGGGTGGGCCTGAGAACTACAAGATTCTGGAGGAACTTGCTAGTGTGCTGGGCGGGGTGGTCGGAGCCTCTAGGGCTTCTGTCGATGCTGGTTGGAGGCCGCACTCGGACCAGGTTGGACAGACGGGGAGAACTGTCTCCCCGACGCTCTACATCGCCTGCGGCATCTCGGGAGCAATTCAGCATAGAGTTGGCATGATAAACTCGAAAGTTATTGTCGCGATCAACAAGGACCCTGAGGCGCCGATTTTCGGGTTTGCGGACTATGGGATAATAGGGGATGTTTTCGAGGTTGTCCCGGCTCTCACTCAGGAGATGAGAAAGTACTACGGCAAGAACTGACTGATCTGTTATGCGTCGTCGAGCTTTGCCTTCAGGAATTTTGCAAGTTCTTGGCTGAGTGGGCTTCTAGAAACGTCGATTACAGGCATCTCAATGTTTCCCGACTTCACGTTGTGGACAAATTCGGACATAGGTGCATAGCTTATGGACGCGATGTAGAGTTCCCCGCGAGCATATTCCTCCGGCATATCCGAAGGCGGGATTGGCTGTGATACAAACACCATGTTCTCTGCCCATGTCAGTAGCACGGGTTGTCCCATTTTCATAATGAACGACAATGCGTTGACGAGTTGTTGCGGGGTATCGTACTTAACGAGCTCTCGGACGACGATCCGTTTCAGCGGTTCGTATGCTATCTCGACCATTTGGCTGCTCATTCTTGACTTCCTGACCGCGAGTGCGATAGGTTGCTGGTTAAGAGGGTTTCCAGGCTCAACCTAGCCTGAAACTTACTCCCTTTCCGCCGGAAGGATACTTCCAGCTTATGGCTTTGGCTCCAATCTTGTGACACACGATAAGGCAAGCGCCTGTTTCCATGCAGCCTTCAGTGTTGTAATTCAGCTGGTCTTGCCAAGTGTATACTTGAGCTGGGCAGATGTAGAGACATGGCTTCTTTTCGCATTGCTGGCAGAGATTCGTGTCGACTACAATGAATGGTTCCGGGTCTTTGTTGAAGCTCACTAGGGCCAAGCGTTTGTCGAGGCTCATATCTTCTTGTTTCTCGGACATGTCTAGAATGTCCTCGCTCCAGCAAGAAGATCGCGGATTAAGCTGATTGTGGAGACCTTACCTTTCGTCTGAGTTCTCAGCTCCTTGTAGATTTTTCGCTTTCGGTTTCCATCAACGCGATAGATTGCCTCTGCGGCATTGCAAACTAGCTCGGGGTAGACATTGTAGAGCCTGTTGTTCCGCAAGTATCTCGGCACTTTGCTGAAAGTGTACATGTCTTTGAGGGCGGGCTCTTCTCTCAACCTTCGCGCATAGGTTTGGAGGGATTGAGCTGAATAGTCTTTTCTCTTGCGAGCCTCAAGGATTGTCTGGGCTGCGGCTATGCCGGAGACAATCGCCATGTCGACCCCTCTGAAGGTGTAGCCATTGTTGAGAAGGTGTCCGGCTGCGTCTCCCGCTACGAGCATTCCTCCTGTGTAGGGTCTTGTCAACATCTTGGGCCCTGCTTCTGGGATCATATGTGCGTCGTATTCTATCGTCTTCCCGCCTCTAATGAGACGCCGGACTTTTCTGTGGTTTCGCAGCCTATCCATCAATGTGTGGGATGGGACTTTTTTCGTTGAGATATCATCAGCCCCGACAACCATTCCCAGGGCCAAGCTGTCTTTGTTCGTGTAGAGGAAGCCCCCTCCTCGAAGCCCGCCTGAACATTCGCCAACAAACACATGGGCGGCTCCTTCTTCTGGTTCAAGCCCAAGGCGCTCCTCCATCTTGTCGGCCGGAAGTTCGATCACATCTTTCATCCCGATCGATACTTCTCTAGGCTCTAGCATGCTGGCGAGTCCAGCCTTACGGGCGAGGTTTGTAGTAGTTCCATCGCAGGCGATCACCACGTCGGTCGGAATCTTGTCTGGGCCTGCGATTATTCCTTTGACAATTCCGCGCTCGAGTACAAGGTCGTCGACTCTGGAATCCGTAATCAGAGATGCTCCTGCCTTCTCAGCCTCCTCTGCCAGCCACTTGTCAAACTTAGATCGAATAGAAGTGAAGCTTCCTGTCGGATCCTTCGATTCGTACTCGACGCTAAACGAGCTGTCCGCAGTCATGAATGTGATTCCCTCCTTTCTAACGAAGCGTTCTACCGGTGCGTCTTTCCATCTCTCTCCAAGTAAGCGTTTGAGGGCGTAACTGTAAATCCGTCCACCAAAGACGTTCTTTGAACCGGGAAATGTTCCGCGTTCAACGAGTAGAACCTGGACCCCTTCTCGAGCGAGGGTGAGAGCGGCTGCGCTTCCGGCCGGGCCTGCTCCGACCACTGCGACTTCGAATCCTTCTAGTGACAACTCTGTCTCTCTTTGACCCCGTCTCGGGGTTTATCGGGTTTAGCTCTAGGCCTATCGGTGCACAAATGGAGAGTTAGCGCGACACACCGTCATTCTCTTTCGTCTCCCCGCCTTCCCATCTCTGTTTCAATATCTTCTCAATCAAATCCACAGCTCTTTTGATCTGCCTCTGCATTGCCATCGGATCATAGCCGACTGGCGGCTTGCTGTCCAAGTATCGTCTGTACATGTCAAAGTCCAGGAATTTCTTGCTCGTCTCAAAGATCGCCATAAGGGCAGGAGAGTCCATCTTGTCAAGGTCATCGCGCCTGCAATGATAGAACCCGTTGTCTCTCACGAAGGTTATCTTCTCATTGCCGACAGAATCATTGTAGACATCCTCCCAGAGGTTCCTGTCGACTTCATTCACCTCTGTTTTGCCGGAAGCTATCCTTGATTCGAATTCTCGATAAAGTCGAGTTGCTTCCTGCTCCGAAACCTCAAGCGCTTTGGATACTTGTTCGAGGGTCAGACCCTTCTTCAGCAGATAGTAACATGCTTCCTGCAGATACTGAGAAGAATCGTCGTCCTCTTTCTCAACATTCAAGGGCGAATGTTCTCTCCAAGATCTCGCAGGACTGTCAGGGGGCTCGTGACTAGATATGATCTTCTCTAACGACTCGTGTACTATCTTTGCCTAGACTTCGAGCCCCAAATCCACAGCTGGGATACCCATTACTCGGCATCTGCTGAGAAGCTTTCTGTCAAGTCTGACTAGGATGTATTTGTTCTCCTTCGCAAGATTGACGACCTCATCGTCACTGAGTCCAGTCTAACCTTAGTTGTCATCCATAAAATATGGCTCTGCTATTTCTTGAAGTATCTTCGGCATTTCCTGCATTGGAAACGGTTCTCTGAGATGTTCTTGAGTGGTACGCTGCAGAATGGACATGTGTCCAGAACCGCTAGAGTGCCTTCCGATCCCTCTAACACCCCCACCTTGAGAGGGCGTAATCCGTTCCCGATGCTCGCCTGTTGTCTTCTCGAGTACGCCATGAAGGAGCCTCCCGCAATGGCCGCGGAAGCCAGTAGCCCAATCGGGACGGCGATGCCAACCGATGAAAATGTACTGGCCAGGTAGTCTTGCATGAACCTGTTGTGGATGTATTCGTTGTAGAGCCAAGTAGCTAAGAAGACATTGAGAATTGATTGAATCCCGATCGTCAGCGTTTTTCGAGACGCTTGGTTCATGGTAGCAAGTCCCATAGAAGAAACAGACTCTCTTACGAATCCAAGAGTTAGTCTAGCGTTCTCGAAAATAAGGCTACCCAAAAGTGGGGTGTCCATATGGCACTAGCGTTGTGCCTACTGCAGGCCCTAAGTGGAGAGTTAGCGGTATGCTTCGAAGTCTTGTCCGAGGAGGTTTACTGCGATCTTCTGCACCATGATCTCGTCTGTTCCCTCATAGATTCGACAGACCCTAGTGTCAACTAGGTGTCTGGGTGCCCGTGTTTCGAAGCTATATCCGCTTGAGCCAAAGATCTGAACGGTTCGATCTGCTGCGTCAAACGATGCGTTTGAGGCAAAGTATTTTGCTTGGGCAATGGTAATGTCGGCATGGTCGCGAAGTTCCTTGTTTTCGGGCTGTTCGTCGCTATGTTGCTTGAGCAGCGCAGCTTTGTAGACGAGGTTCTTGGCAGCCTCCAGATTCGTCGACATGATTCCAATGTGTCGTTGGACGAGTTGGTGTTTGCCGATCGGTTTGCCGTGTTGTATTCGTTGCTTTGAGTAGTTTACCGCTTCTGTGATGCAGTCTTCGATGACTCCCAAACACCCTGCGGCAACACTGAGTCTGCCACTCATTAGACCAGAGTAGGCGATGC
>VBAX01000026.1 GCA_005883075.1 Candidatus Bathyarchaeota archaeon
GGCTTAGAATGAGATCGAGGAGGCTTGGAGCAACTTGCTTCCTAGTCTTACTAGGGCTCTTCATGTCGCCTAACCTTCCCTTTGTTCCAGCTCCTCATTCGGTTGTGGGTGACGCACTCTCATCCGTCTATGTTACCCCTATCCAGACTTGCTGTATTTTCGCGAACAACTCCTCGCCAGTTTTTACCGTTAACGTCATGATGGACTTGAGCGGTGCAGAGGTGATCAACCAGTTTGACGTCCGTCTGAACTATTCGAATTGGTACTCTCCAGCTCCTCCTACACATGGGGTTGTGAAGGCGATTAGCCTTGATTATTCGAATAATGTCTTCGCGAGATCAGGCTACCAGGTTGCCACTCAGGCCTCCTGCATCGACGACATCACGTATGGTCCAGACGGCTTCTGTGCGATTGACGATGCACCATCGATCGGGCAAATACATGTGGCTCAGACGATCGTGGGAGCGACCCTGCCTGGCCCGTTAAGCGGCGCGTTGTTGTTCAGTGTGACTTTTACGGTGAACGCGACAGGAACGAGCTTCTTCTCGATTGACAGGGCGCACATAACGAATCCGGGGGGGACTCCTTTCAACCCACACTACATTCAAGTTGTGACTAGTGCGGCGATTTTCGGAAATGATCCCTTGGTTGCTTTCTTCGACTACTCATCAACACTTTCTCCCTCTGTTCTCTCCGGTGTGAACGTTAGGTTCGATGCTGGCTCTAGTTTTAGATCCACCTCGTCTGGTCGGGTGAGCCTGTCTGGGCCCATCTTCAAGTGGAACTTTGGAGATGGGGGGACAAATCAGACGTCCAATCCTGTAATTACGCATTCGTTTCTTATGCCAGGGGATTACACCGTCAGGCTGGATGTGAGCGATACAAATCCCGGCACGGGGTTTGTCGAGCGTGTCGTCTGGGTTATGCCCCATCTGGGCAGTCTTCATGTTGCCGTGAAGAACCAGGAGGGGGGCCCTATCCAGACGATTGTGAGAGTGAAATTGTATAACCTTACGAGTCCTGTGCCGCCGTTGTGTCGTACGTGTGACCAGACGATAAACGCGGGAGGATTCGTCGACTTCCGATGGTTAACCCCTGGGCTCTACACTTTGAATTTTACGGGGCCCGGCGTGGACCCAAGCGGTAAGCAGACGCAGGTCGAGGTTGGCTGGACTACAATGGAGACCGTTTATTTGATAGAGGTGCAACCTCCAGATCCAAACACGATCTTCTTGGAGATCTTTGGGGCCGTGATGGGCGCAGGCTTGGGGGCGGTCGGATTAGCGTTATTTGTTAGATGGAGGCGGAACGGAAAGCTGACGAAGGCTCGCGAGGCGATCCGTAAGACTCGAAGGCCTGGCCGGCCGTAGCCGAGTTTCAATTAGAGACTGGGATTCATTTGAAGAGACCATGCAACGACTCGTCATGAGATTAACCTTAATTTGATCTAGTTCTAGAATTCATTGGTTCTAGACGAGACTTGCAGCGTTATTGAACGCCGGTTTGCGAGATGTCAGAAGGTGTCCGGCGTCTTCGAACAATTAGAAGGGATCCGGCTGCTGCGGCGATTACTACTCCGGCGATTATGGCTAGTGTTAACGGGTCGATCGAGGGCGGCGGTGTGACTGGTTGGAGGGTGGAAGTGCCGATGTCTTGTGAGAGGACTTGCGAGTTGGATTCGGTGTTTGTTTCACCGGTTGGAAGTTGGATCTTTACGGTTAGGGTGTACTTGTCGGCCGCGTACGTGGATGTGTCCCAGGTAAGAGTTACGTTCTTGTTGGAGTTCCCTGGAAGTAGGACGTTCGTTGTTGCGACCGTTAGAGTTCCACTGATGAGTAAGCTCACTGATACGTTCTCATCTGCAGGTCCCTTGTTCTGTAGTTGGACGGTAACGGTTATTTTCGCTCCAACCGTGACTGGACTCGTGGGGCTGATTGAAGGGTTCGCTATTGCGACATCATGAGTCTGAATTGTAAACGTGAACGTTGCGGTGGTCGAGGCGGAGAAGGGTCCACTTGTAGCCGTGATGGTTAGTATGTAGGTGCCGGCGATGAGGGATTCGCATGAGATTGTTGTGGTTCCACTTGTTGTGAAACTGGGCGCGATGATCGGTTGGCACAATAGATTCGTTGGATTATCGTCGGTAAGAGTGATTGTCCCGGTGAAACCGTCGATATACGTGACCGTGATCGTCGAGGTTTCGGCGTTTCCTATTTTCTGGGATGCGGGTGAGGTAGCTGATATCGAGAAACCGGCCGTGACCGTGAACGTGGCAGTCGTCGAGCGAACCACTGGTCCGCTAGTGCCTATGATGCTTAGTGTGTAGGTTCCGATAACATCTGATGTGCATGAGATAGTCGCACTTCCATTCGTCGTGACGCTGAGCGGACTCATGGCTTGGCAAGACAGATTTGCAACTGTGTTGTTGGTAAGCGCGATTGTACCGGTGAAGCCGTTAAGGTAGGCGATTGTGATTGTTGAGGTCGCATATACTCCCACGGCTTGAGAGGATGGTGAGGTTGCAGACATGGTAAAGCCGCCCGCTTTGATCGTAAGCGTCACCGTGTGGATTTTGGTGAATCCATTGAGGGTGCTGTTGCTTGTTATTGTCAGCGTATAGGTTCCGGCTGGGGTGCTTGTCGTAGTTGTTACTGTGAGGGTGGATGTTCCGGAGCCTCCTGATATGGTGAATGAGCTGAGAGTTGCTCCTATCCCCGCTGAGGCAGTGGCCGACGGGACCGTAAGACCAAGCTTGACTAGAGTGTTGAACTGGGCCTTGGGCGTGATCGTTATCGTAACAGGTTGGCTGCCCGCAGGCTGGATCGTGACCGGGTTGGGACTCGCGTTGATGATATAGTCAGTTACATTGACTTGGAGAGAATATGCGGCGGATAGAGAACTTGTAGTGAACGTAACCATGTCCGTGGTCTGGTATGTCCCCGTGACTGTCGCAATGAAAACTCCAGCCGGCACAGTTGAAGTGACGCTTCCGCTTTGGGTGAAAGTTTGTGAAGGCACGCCGGTTAAGTCGACAGAGGAGGTCGACAGTGTTAATGTCGGACGAGTGCCTGTTCCGTTGACACTTGCGGCCAAGTCCAGAGTTGCAGGACTCGTCGTGTCGAATCCGTTCTGAGCCGTTGCTGTAAAGGTCACAGTGGGTAATGCGTGAGTCGGTGCTCCAGCTAGGGACTGCCCCAGGTCAATTGTGGGTGTCGAGAGCGTCGCGTACGGCAGCAGGGTCGTATCGCTGTTGTCGAAGCTACCCGTTCGAGTACCTTCAGTTACGGGGGTTGTCGTCCCGTTCGTGATTGTAACACATAGATTCCCGCTTGAGGTGCCTGTGCATCCGTCTTGATAGTTTATTGATACTCCCCCGGGCAGCGTCGACCCAGTGATACTGAAAATTGCTGTGAACAATAGGCCGGTTGCCCCTGGTGGTGACAGAAATCCGAGGGCTATGACTGCTAGGTGCACGGTTGCAGGGTTATCCGTTGAAGCACATGATGATCCACCTATCAGAACCCCGCCAACACACTCTGCCAGGGTGATTGTGCCGCTAGGCATTACGCTTCCGGTCAGGTCAGCGCCGTAAGGCTTGAGTTTGGTAATATCGCTTGAGTTGAGAGTGATATCGAATCCAACGAACGGGTCAGTGTTGTTGATCATGATTGGGACTCTTAAGAGGGAATATGGAATTGTGAGGGGGCCGTTGAATGTCGGCCCAACAATAGCAACAGGGCAATTCGTATCGGTAACTTGGGCGATGCAGACGAGACCGCTGCCGTCCGCGTGGGCACGCGGGATAACTAGTCCAGGCAGCATTGCTCCGAGAATCGCGAGCGGCAGAAGGAAGATTAGAGCAGATAATTTCTTGTTCAATCTAGCTCGTCGGCTCATTGCCGATTTATTGTCGGATACACGTGTTTCTAGTCTTGCGGTCTATTTAACCTAGCTTTCGGTTCTATGACTATTTTTCTCAGATTTTCTGATACTCTCAAGATTTGTTCCATTAAGCGTTTACTAAGGACTGTTGATTTGTCTGCGAGGAAAAATTCTGGGCGGTAATTCTAATTCGTTCGCTGTGGCAAGACCTAATACTTTCAGCGCCGTAATCCATGTTAGTACGAGATCTGGGTAGACTTGGCTGATTCGAGGCCGCGGGGGAAGCGAGGCACCGGAAAGCGGGGACGCTTGTTCCTGTATGCGGTCCCGATCATTGCTGTCGTATTTACTGCCGGTGTTCTAGCGTTGTCGCTTAATCGGCCTCCTCCGGTGTTGTGTAGCGACGCGGCTCAGAAGACTCCAGCTATGGACTTTTCCGTTGCGCTTTCCATCCAGGTTGCCAACAGTGCTGGCAACCAAACACGATTCATCGTTACACCGGCAATAGGTATACCTGGAGGAATCTGGGCTAACAGCACCTACAACGCCTACGGGACTAACGGGAGGTATCCTCTGTGCTCGGATGCTCCGATCCCAGGGACCAACTACCCTGGCTATAACACGATCCATGTCAGGTCAACTATGCCGTTGAACTATACTCTGAGAGATTTTTTCAATGTCTGGGGGCAGCCATTGGGGAAGAACGCTACGGATCGGACTCTATCATCTGATGTTGTACGCTCGACGGCAGGTTATGTGTGGCAGATGTGCATAGGAAATCCTACCACTCCCGGCAATCTCGTGCTAGGAAACTGGACCTACGAGCCCCTGGTATCTGGCAAGTTCATCACCTTGGTCTACTTCAACACGAACTCATCCTACCCAGGATGCATCGGATAG
>VBAX01000054.1 GCA_005883075.1 Candidatus Bathyarchaeota archaeon
CAAGTTCGTCTCGTCACCACGGTTATCTTTCAAGCTAAGAAGGTTACCGATGATATTGATAGCAAAGTAGGGAATCGGGGCCTAATGAGGCTTTGACCTCCTTGTTCAAATAGCCGAAAGGACAATGTAATGACTAATGGCGGTCCAAGGAGACAGGCACATCTGTCCTGTCTGCCGGCAAATCGGGCCCTGCATCTATGCTGGTCGGGACGACGGTGATGACTATAGAGTTCACAACTGTCACGTCTGCGGCTCAACGTGGGAGGAACCGAAAGCAGGTTTGGGTCACGCTGCCAAGTCGACATTGGAACAGAAAGCTCAGCAGATAGCCTGAGCGAAACCCAGATCCAACGTAGATATACCAGTCTCAACGAGACACTTCTCCGAACAGCGTTGCCGCGTCAGTCTCGAATCTTTCGTATCAAGACTAGACAGAAAAGGACGAACAGGTCTAGAAAGCGCACGGGTTCGAGTCGAAAAATAAGCAACCCTTTCACGAGCAAACATTAGCCCGAGGAACTAGTCCTCTCGCAAGAACGCTTCGAGTGTACTAGCTAGCCATCTTGCTAAGATTGTCTAGCATCGTGACGAAGGATTTCTCCATCGATGCCAATCCACCAGTCGGCCCGTTCTCGTCTATGACGATGTACTCGTTCGGCGAGTGTGCTAGGGCTCCGTGGCCGAGTCCTCCGATCACTACTGGGAGGTTGAGGGGTTTCCGGTTGAATATTGCGAATGGTGCGCTTCCCGCTATCGTGGGCCACAATTCCGGATCCTTTCCGAGCTCCTTGTAGGATTTGATTACGGCTTGGGCGAGCGGGCTCTGATAGCTTGTCCGTGACGATCCGTAGCCGGCTTCTAGTATTCGTATTTGGATGTCTTTGAATCCATAAGCGTCTAGATGGTTTCTGATCATTGGTATCACGTCGTCCTTTCTCATGTTCGGGACGAGGCGTACGTCCATCTTGACGGTAATCTTGTGTGGGAGCAGAGTCTTTGTCTCCGGTCCCGTGTAGCCGCTCGCTATCCCGTTGATGTTTAGGGTTGGCTCGAAAAGATACTTCTTCAACGCTTCAATACCATGGCTGTCGCCGATGAACCTGTCGACCTTCATCTCCTCTCTCACGGCGGCATCGTTGAAGGTCTTCTCCAGCTTCGGGAGGAGCTCGCGATCTTCCTTGTTGGGGACCTGAGCGTGACGGTAGAAATCTTGGATCGTCACCTTGTTGCCGTCAGGACCGGTCATTGTGGCTAGCGCCTGGATCATCCTCCAGACCGGGCTGTCAACCCAGGCCTTGTTGCTTCCATGAATCCCAAACTCTTTGGGGCCTTTTCCCCAGGTCGCACCGTCGAGTTCGAGTTCGAAGAATACGATCCCCTTGACACCCAAGTACATTACCACTTTTCCGGTTCGGTCTTGTGAGCAGAACGGGAAGAACACTGCCTTTGCTCCTTGCAGTTCTTTCTCGTGCTTTGAGATGAACTCGGGGAGGTGGCGGCTTCCGAGTTCCTCCTCTCCTTCAACAACGAATAACAGGTTGACCGGTATTTTCTGGCGGGTGGCTTTGATCGACTCGCAGGCATTCAAGAACCCTCGCAGCTCTCCCTTCGTGTTGAACGCGCCTCTCGCAACAAGGCATCGACCGAACGGAGGAACGTCCGTTAAGGTTCCTGCTAGCGGGTCTACGCGCCAGCCGGGCTCGTCAACCGGCATGGTATCATACATCATGTAGACAACGATTGTCTTGTCCGCTCCCGCGTCATAGTTGCCGTAGACTACTGGGTTTCCGCTGGTCTCCTCCAGGCTTGCTTTGGCCCCGAGGCCGGTGAGATAGCTGAGGATGAGGCTCGCGCAGTCTCTCACTCCCTTGTTTTCTGGGGAGATGGAGGGTTGGCGGACTAGCTCCTGGAGCTTCGCTATGTGTTGTGGGAGGTTCTTGTCGATGTGGGTGAAGACTTTTCCACGATCGAGCGGCATGAATGCCGCCTGAAAGAATGGTCGGGTATAAGCGTTGAGAGACGCGCTGGTTCTACTATACTGTGGAAGAGGCGAACTGGTATGATTGTTGTAGGATTCTCATTATTCGGCGGAGATCCGGTCTGGGTCCGAGTTTGAGGATGACCCATCCTTCACGGTCGTGAACCTCTGGGGAGCGAGAGACTGTGCCTTGGCTGATCATGACCTCTTTGAGGTCCGGAGGTAAACGCAGTTCTATCCGGTCTGGGCTGTGGATGTGCGCGAAGGATTTTCCGCCCACATGCAACTCGATCTCCTCGTCTCCGTGGTCTTTCATCTCGACGCCGGGGACGAGAAGCATCTCGCCCGCGATCATGTACAGTAGGCTCATGGCGGGTAGTGTTCTTGCCAGAGACGCGCTTATTTCTTTCTAAACTCTAATCGCCTAATGAGTGGGGCGCGGACCATCGTGTCTTCGTGTCGGATTCATGTATCTTCTCAATCGCGGCCAGCCCGTTTTGGCGTATTTGAGACGGTCAGGGTCATTCTTGACCCACTTTAGCATGTGAAAGAAGCTCCTCGCTCGCTTCTCATCTCTCTCAGCAATCGGTTCGTAGCCCAAGTTCCTGATCTCGTCCAAGTAGGCGGTCTCCACGTTGTTCTGAGCGTCTCCAGTAATCACGGCAGTCTTGACTCTTGTCTTTCCGTATTTCTCGGCTAAATGGGGTCTGGTCTCGTCGAACAGGAAACTGCTGCATATCTCAATCTCCTCGTTCTCTCCCAGCTTCATCTGGTAGAGGAGATTGAGCGCGAGTTCTGTAGCCTTTTTCTGGTACGTTTTTCTTCCGAAGCTCGGGCTCTGAAAATAGGATACGGGGATCATGTCATAATGGAACTCCCCGGTCTCTTTGCGATGCGCGCCAACGACGACTCCGTGGAGGAGGTCACCGACACCGGCATCGTCAATCTGGATCGTCAAACCAGTATGACTTCTGCTTCAACTCGGAATTAAGCATGATTTGCCGAATCCGCTCTCTTGCGTCGCGAGGTGTGCTGTGCAAGACCCCCCCTTTTGGAGGAGGAAATTTTCTGTCTGGCAATGATTATGGGCGAGACAGGCGATTCAGGGCACAGACCAAGCTTGGATCAGATGGCGTTTTAACGAGTCGTCAAGAACGGTTTGCTATGCAATTAAGGGGACGGCTCCCAGATTCGAGATCAGGGCTGATAATGGGCGAGTTCCGATAGCCTCCAGTTGCTCCGATGTTTATCTCGAGGGGGAATCTTTATATTCTCGATATCGGTTATCCAATATCGGAAAAGCGATATCGAATGTTTCGCGGATTTGGAATGTTCAGAAAACGCGGCCTCCGACCTTGGGTGCTCAACATACTCAGAAGAGCGCCCAAGAACGGCGCGGAAATAATGGACGAGATTGAGAACATGAGCCAGGGGTGGTGGAGACCCTCCCCAGGATCCGTCTATCCCATGCTAGAAGAAATGGTCCAAGACGGCCTGATCAAAAAGAGAGAGGACGGTAGATACGAGCTAACAAACAAGGAGCAGCAGGAAGAAGAGTGGCCCTTCAGCCACCACTTCGCTGGCCCTCGATCAATCGATGCGATGCTGAACGAGATCACCGGCTACATATCCTACTTCGAAGACCTGACAAAAACCGACCGAGCAAAGCTAGAGTCTCACAAGGACAAGATTAGAACGATAGCAGAACGACTCACGTCGCTGGTCAAGTAGCACAGGGAACCCCCCTCTCTGTCTTTTTCTAGATCCTAAGGGCAGAATATTATCCAGGAATCTGTTGACCATTCCTAGAATTGCTCTAGGGTCTTGAGCCCAGACCCGGTTGCTATGAGGACGACTTCTGCTGACCTATCGATCATCTTCTCACGATAGAGATGGTGTAGAGCAGCGATTGTTGCCGCGCTGGAAGGCTCGAGGAGAAGACCCTCATCCTTGAGGGCTTGACCCATGGACTTGCGGATCTCCTCGTCTGTAACGGACATGGCTATGCCGTCTGATTCTCTGAGGCATCGAAGAATCCATTTTCCAGCCAGTGGCTTAGGTATTCTTAGACCGAAAGCGATTGTCTGGGGATTCTTCCATTCGTCCACGTCATCTCTCTTGGACTGGTAGGCCTTGACCACTGGCGCGCAACCGGTCGGCTGGACTGCTACGAATCTCGGTCTCGTTTTGACCCATCCGATTTTTTCTAGGATAGAGAACATCTTCCACATACCTACAAGTCCGACTCCTCCCCCAACAGGGTATACAACATAGTCCGGGACCCTCCAGTCAAGTTGTTCGCAAATTTCCAAGGCCATTGTTCCCTTGCCGTCGTGGCGGTAGGGTGTGACAAAAGTCGAGGCGTTGTAGCTTCCTTCACTCTTTGCGAGAGCCTCAGTTCGGCGTCCGGCGTCTGCTATCGTGCCATCAACTAGGGTAATTTTCGCTCCCAGTTTCTGAGAAAGTTCGACTTTTGCTGGATTTACTTGCTGAGGTAGAAACACCCTGCAAGCTAGGTCTGCAATGTGTGAGTATAGGGCGAAGGAGCATCCTGCGTTGCCTTCAGAAGACAAGATGATCTCCTTGACGCCCGATGAGGAGAGAGCTGTAACTGCGAGAGAAGCGCCTCGGTCCTTGAACGTCCCGGTCGGGTTTTTCGTCTCATCCTTTACCCACACGTTCCCGTAAAAGGACCTGAGTTTTCTTAGAGGCGTGTCACCTTCTCCGGCCGAGACAATCCTGTCCTTCTCATCGACTGGCAAGAAGGCCTGGTACTTCCACATGGACGGAGTGGGGCCCAGATTGTCCTTCGAGATCTCGCTGAGAATCTCTGGATTGATTATTGTATCCAGTAACCCGTTACACTTTGGGCATTTCTGAAGAATCTCGCCCTTTGGATAGGTGGTGTGGCATTCTGTGCACTGTAGCCCCTGAAAGGCCCTCTCTCGTCTCAACTAGACCTGGGGAACGCCAGTGTGCGATACCCTCTTAAGAGGGGATTGTATTGAAATCCGATAATATCGAATCTCGATAGTTCCCGTGAAACTATGACAAGAGCGGTCAACGAGCGAATGGTGAAAAGCTTCCTTGATCTGTTCGTCCTCTCTCTCCTCGACAATGGAGGAAAACACGGATACGAGATAATGCGGGAACTGAAAGACAAGACCGGTGCCCACATCGGCGCGGGAACCCTTTACCCGTTATTATACGAGCTAGAAGAGCGCAGGCTGGTCGCTGGCGAATGGATGTCGCCAACACGGAGGAGCAGACGCGTCTACCGAATTACGGATCAAGGAGAAAGGTATCGGGACCAGTCATTCCTAGGATTGGATCGGTTGCTAAGAACCTCGTTCTCGAATTCGAACCACTAGTCGGATATTCTCTTCTACCGTTCTGCGTGTCGAGTTATCTCGGCGGGATCGCCTATTATCGCCTCACAGAACCGATCACCCTTTCCCTGGCAAGAAACCTCGAGCGACTCACATCTTCTCCCGAAGGTCTGTTCCATTGCCCCTGTGAGAATTCCGCGGCCGAAATGACAGACCGGCGTCTTGCCTTTTCTGTTCCTTACCGAGACGCCATTTGTCCATCGTATTCTAGCCATTTTTTTCGCGAAGTCAATATCGACGATCGTAAGTTTTCCCCATCCACCGAGAGTACCGAGACGCTCCGCAATCTTCTGGAGATCATCGGGATTCTTGACATCTAGGCCGGATTTTTTCGCCATGCTCATGTATTGAGCCCCACCTTGTTTCCCGATACTGTACTGGAAACTAGTCGCAGTGATTGGTCCTAAACTTTCAGTTAACCTGTCCTCGATGGAATGAATCAAAGCGACAGGGATGAAGAGGAACCGTTCGTTGTAAGCTGTAATTATTCCCTTGGCCTCATCGATGTCTAACGCCTGCATTACGCTGCGGAGCCGCTCCGGCTTTTTGGTAGTGTTCAGAGGATTTCCCGATATCGGAAAATACAGCCTTGCTTAATTGGTCTTGCGAGAAAAAAGGTAAGCGCGACTCTACCTATTCGGTAATCGAGAAGGTTTCAATGTTCTCTTGGATTCCTATGCAGCAGTGTCCTGTTGCGCGGGTCTCGGTGTATCGCCTTTATTCCCCCTGGAGCGCCGGTTCCGAAGTCTCCCAAGTAGTCTGCTTCGAAGACTGTCCTTGTGTCCCAGTAATCTCTTCTCCCAGTCGACGCGGATAATGAGATATGCGGTGGAGAGTACGAGTGCCGCTGACACTATTGATGCATAGACGTTTTCTCCGAAGAACTGGTCGACGGGTTGTTTGAACACTCTCGCGACGTAGAGGACAGAGAGAATCCAGACGAATTTTCCCGTATAGAGGGCCAGGTAAGATTTCAGTGGGCTGTATCGAATAATTCCCATGGGAATGAAAGCCGCGTCAACTAGTGGAGAGGCGGCGAAGAGGACTCCTACCAGGAAAGTGCTTCCGCCCAAGAGTTTTCGTAGCGAGTCAAACCTTTCCTGCTTACGGATAGCTCGTCGAGCCCCATATCCGAGAGCGTAGCTGACGAGTTTTCCACTGGCCGCTCCAAGAGCCGCGATGGCTGCGATCTGTATTATTCCAATATAGCTTTCATCCAGAACGAGCCCGATTACTATCACCAAGTAGGGAGTCGGAAAGAACGGTATGAGATTGCCGACAACACTGACAACAAAGACGAATAGAAGTGTTGCGAGAAGACCTGAAGGGTGGGTGGACAAAAACCCGAAGAGCCATCCAATCAGATCGACCATGATGCCAGATCGATCACGCTCTATCGGGAAGGGGTTGAAAAGCTATCTGGCGGGGACTCTTCTAGGCCAACTCGCTGAGAGAAAGTTCTTCTGAGCGGAATTATTCTCTCGGCCAACTGTGGCTGGACGGGTCTGACAAGATGAGGATGAAGGACGTATACTCGAAGAAGATCACCTCAGAAGAGGAACAGGGCGGTTACGTGATAGTCCTGAAAGACCGAATCTCGTTCTTCCCTTTGCTGGGCCGGAGATTCCAGATTATCCAGAATGGCCGCTCGCGAAGAGCCATGGTAGAATCCTACCCCTGCACTTGCAGAGGACCCGAGCTTCCACACTCACACTCTTTCGTCAGGGTCAAGGCGGTGAAGTCAGGTGATCGAGTTACGATTCGGAAGGATTCGAAGAACGGAACCCGTTTTCTTCTCCAAATCCAAAGCCATCCTCGAAGAGGCGTCTGAAGTCCTATAATCAGAGAACCAACAAAAAAACCCGAGAAGACTCTACTCATGATCGAGATCACTTTCTACGGGGGAGCTGGCGAGATCGGTGGGAACATGATCCTCGTCCATGACGGGGATTCGAAGATCATGCTGGATTTTGGTATGAGCCTTGGAGAACGGGGACGATTCTTCTCCGAACCCTTCCTGTCGCCCAGAAACGAAAGCGGGCTAATCAGTCTGGGAATCATTCCCGACGTCGCTGGCCTCTACAAAGGAGAGGAGGAAGTACCCGCGGACGCTGTCTTTCTGAGTCATGCTCACATCGACCATTCAATGTCTATCTCCCTTCTCAACCGTCAGATACCGGTTTACTGCGGCGAGACGACCAAGATGATTCTGGAGGCCTTGTCAACTGCTCGTCCGGGGGGCTTTGAGAACGATCTTGATGGGATCCAGTTCAAGACTTTCCGAACTGGAGACAGGGTGAAAATGGGAGGGATAGAGGTGGAGCCAGTTCATGTAGACCACAGCATGCCCGGATCGTATGGCTTCATAGTTCACACGTCGATTGGGACCCTTGCGTACAGCGGGGACTTCCGGGCTCACGGGCCGAGGTCGGACATGACCCAGGATTTTGCGGAGAAAGCGGAACAGTCGAATCCAGAGCTGTTCCTCTGTGAAGGCACAAACCTAGTCCGTGGTGACTTGCAATCTGAAGCGGAAGTCGTTGACAAAGTTGACCATGTGGTTCGGAAAACAAACGGGCTGGTTCTAGCGAATTTTTCGACCGCCGACGTGGACAGGTTGAGAACGTTTTACGAGACTGCCAAGAAGAACAATAGGGTCCTAGCGGTCTCGTTGAGGCAGGCCCACCTGCTCCAAGCACTGCTGAAGGACAAGCACCTGACAATTCCAGATATCTCTCGCGACCCCAACATCGTCATCTACCAGCGAACCAAAAAGACCTACTACAACTGGGAAAAAGAGGTCATGAAGAATAGCACGGTAAAGACATCGAAAGATGTCAAGGAATCACAGGGAAAATTCATTCTAGCTGCTAGCTCCTATGATATGAACGAGGTCTTGGACATCAAGCCTGATGCAGGTGGAGCGTTCATCAACAGCAGCTCGGAACCGTTCAACGAGGAAATGGAGATCGACCACGAACGATTCATCAACTGGCTAAACCATTTCGGACTACCAATGTACCAGATCCACAGCTCGGGACACATGATGCCCACCGAGCTACGAGAAACGATCGCGAAGATTAGTCCAAAGACGCTCGTCCCGATCCACACAGAACAACCACATCTCTACGAACTCTTCATCAAAGATCTCGCTAAAGTGCACCAGCCTATCAAAGGGTCAACCTGGAAAGTGGAATAGAACACGGACCCGCTCAGTCTGAAGACCCTTCAGGTGACAATGGAGCGGGTAATCCACTGACAGCCGAGTCCAGGCTTGAGAGCTGTGACCGCTCAGAGTTGCTTTCTTACAATTGCGAAACGTTCCAGTTGGCCATGGATCTTGAAGCCAGCCTTGAGATACATGCCCAACGATCCTTTGTAATTCTCTTCGGCCCAGGGAATCTCCCTAGCTCGCTTGACGGGATTGGTTGTAGGATAACCCTCTGCGACGTGTAAGTTGTCTCGGCGGAACTTGTCGCAGGCAGCTTTCAGGAGCGCTGTGCCTACGCCTTTTCCTCTATGTCCCGGGGCTACAAGGAAACACATGATCGAGCCGACTGGCTCCTTAGGATCGTCCACGACGGTAGCATATCTCCGCATGTTAAGGAATCTAGAGCGAGCCTGTGCATTACACCAACCAACCACTTTTCCCTCTACGAGGGCTAGCAAGCCGTGGGCTTGGCCTGATCTGATTCGTTCGGCACGTGCCGCTCGATGTGCAGGCCCGGCTTTGGCGGAGGCATCCCAGTTATCCCCGGGTTCATCGTAGAATCCGCAGTAGCACTCGGACCATTCTGGAAAATCGGTGAAGGCGTCCTTGTCAAAGAACCTGAGATAGTCGTCGAGGAGTTCCGGAGTTAGCTCTCGAACTTCAACTTTCGCTGCGTGGCTCATGACTGGCTCGCGTTTCTATGAATGAGTATAAGGGCCGTCTTTGAGGTCTTGTTAGAGACACAGGGAATTAGCTCCGTGATCGAGCGTGGTCGGGAGCAGTCCGTCTTGACTTGAAGGTGGTAATCACAACTACTGCGACTACTATGACTGAAGAAGCGAGCAGCGTCCGTAGCGTCAGCTGTTCGGCAGCAAGGAAGTAGCCGAGGAAGACGGCAACGACCGGGTTGACGTACGCGTAGGTGGAGACTCTGGCAGTCGTAGTCTTTGTCAGCAACCAGACGTAGGATGAGAAGCCTACCAGGGAACCGAATACTATCAGATAGATGAACGAGACAAGAGATAGAAACGATACGTTACCCGGCTGAAAACCAGCCCATTCTTTAGAGATCAATGACGCCGCTAGGAGGAGGGCTCCACCGGCTAACATCTCCATTCCACTCCCTAGCAACGGCGTCGTTGGGAGGGGTGCGTTTCTAGAGTAGACTGAACCGATTGCCCATGAGAGCGCGGCGAATATCAGAACTCCAGCCCAGAGAGGGTTCAATCCACCGCTACCACCGAGGTCGCCTGGTCCTACCAGCAGAATAACTCCTCCGAAGCCTAGGACTAGGCCGACGACGACATGTAGAGTTGGGACGATGCGGTCCTTTCGCAACAGCTCCAAAAGAGCCATCCAGATTGGAACAGTCGTGATTAATACGGCAGCCAAGCTCGAGGGAATCACCTGTTCGGCCTTCGTCACCCCACCGTTTCCTCCGAGCAACAATAATCCCCCGACGACGATCGCGGCCTTCCAATTGGCCCGTGTCGGGCGCGATGCCCCTCTCAAACGCATCCAGGCATAGAGCACTCCTCCTGCAATCAGAAATCGAATTGCAGCCATCAGAAAAGGTGGGAATGTTTCGATCGCGAAACGAATCGCCAAGTAAGTGGACCCCCAAATCGTGTAGATCGAGAGAAACGCCAAAGCGATACGTAGTCGCAGTGTCAACAGTGGCATAGCAGAGCCTCACTAAGGCAGCGGCTGTGCCGAGCCCATTTGGCTTGCTATACTATCTCGGGATAAAGTGGCAGAACCACCGCGTCCTCGGGAGCTATCAATCCGATCGCGACTAGTTGCGTAACGACTTCTAGTATCTGCATCCGAATCTCAGTTGGGGAGACTTTCTTTTCCACTGCGAGTTCGGATGTTAGCTCGTCGATTGTCTTGCTTCCATCGCTCTTCTCCCAGAGGCTGGCGATGTCATCGTTCCCGAGGTAGCGTGAATTTGCCTCGTTGATCAGGACAATGGTCCCATCGGGGTTCTTGGCGATATGCCCCTTCTTTCTAGGCTTGAAACTGGCGGGGTCGAATTCGATCGTCACTGGCTCTTGGTTTGCCTGGAGACGTTCGCGAGCCGCTGCGCTCATCTTGTCAGGGGTCCAAGGTGGATCCCAGACGATGTCGACGTCAGCGTGTCTGACACCGGGTATCTTCTCGATTAGTTCCTTGACCTGATGACTCAGGTAGGCGCTGGCAGGGCAGCCCATGGCTGTAAGGGTCATTCGAACCTTTACTGTATCACTGTCTATGGTGACGCCGTAGACCAGACCGAGATCGACAATGTTGACTGGTATCTCGGGATCGTAGCAATTCCGGAGAGCGCCCATCACCCGTTCGACGGAGAGTTCTTCGCTCAAGGACTTGATCATATCTCTAAAGGGTTTATCGCCTAATAGGGATATTTACACTCGCTCTGTCCAGCCCTTGGTTCTTACGCACCATTGATCGGCGCATCAGAGGACTCTGTTGAGCATGTCGTATGCAGCTGGGAGAAGACGGTTTTCAGCATCGATCAACGGTCGCAGTTCTCCCGATTTCAACAGCTTCGCGATTCCAGTTCCGGTTGCCAGTTTTCCGTGACGCCAGCTTCGTAGGATCGGGCCGTATTCTCCCTTCAGACTCTTTGTAACGCTTTTGACCACGTTCTGGCCTTTCTCGGACTTGCTCTCCACTTCGATCTCGAAGAGGCGTATCTTTTGATCGTCGAAGTCGTAAAGCACTGAGTCAATGTCTAATTCCGCCAGGACCGGGGAGCCTTCAGAGCCAGACGTCACATCTCGTACCAGCCGTTGTGTCTCCCGATGCTGGATAGGAACTAGTCCTTTGCTCTTCAAAAGCTCAATCGGGCCTGAAGGAGTAGTTTGACCCGCGGAAATGGGAGGTTGATGGGGGATCTTTAGCTCAGAAACCACTTTTTCAATAGTCTCATCTGACCAGGGAACCTCCATCTCAGATCGGACCATTCCACCCCAGAGAGTTCGTCTAGGATGCGTCTTCATAGTGATCCAACGATCCTGGTTATCTGTCCGTATTCTCAGATTCAACTTGCGATGCGAAAGAAAGTGGTTGGGAGTGTCGAAGTATGTGTCGGCAAGAAGCTTCGTCTTCTCACCGACCAATCGATAATCTCCGACGCTTTTCTTATCAGCAATCTTTCTGACAATTTCCTCAGGATGATCTGACAGTATGAGGAGGATCGATTCAATCTCGCGGCCGAAACCCAGAGCCTGCGGTAGCTTGACCATCCTAGTCCAACTCATGGTCTTGAACGGAGAAAGCGTGGTTACTGAACTTTATCTGACTCACTGAAACTTCCCATAGGGACAATTTGACAGAGGCCAAAAGAGTAAGGAGACAACGCGGCGCTTTCTCGGACGACAAAGAGGTCGGCCATAAGAAGGCGACTTCATCAACATCCGCTCGGAACCCATCAAAGACAGCGACCTCCATAAAGATCGACATTTTCATACTGAGACATGGAGATGCAGGGAACCGAGTGACAGTTGTGGAGAAAGATTCCGAACGACCGCTTACGCCGGAAGGCCGGGCTGAGATGCAGAAAATAGCAAAGTCATTGAAGGCAGTCGGATTGCAAACCGATCGGATCTATACAAGTCCATTGAGAAGGGCTCGAGAGACCGCAGAAATTGCGGCCAAGGTCCTCAAGATCCCAACATTGGAAGAATGGAACGAATTGAAACCAGACGGAAGCAAGGCAGAACTATATCGCAAACTAGCAAGACTCGAACAAGACTCCAGACCAATCCTTGTAGGACACGAACCTTACCTGACTTCCATGATAGGAGAGATCATCGGGACAACGAATGCTAAAATTGTTCTGAAAAAAGGAGGCGTAGGAAAAGTCCGAATAACGTCATTTAACCCTCGAATCTCCGGCGAACTCCGCTGGCTTCTCACACCGAAAATCATCACTATGATGTCTTGATTACCAAAACGAATCACTATGACTGCGCCGAAGTGAAACGGAAACGACGGGCGGCCCTGGCCAAGTTTGAAAGTCTCCGTGATAGACCTAGGCTACAACTCGCTAAAACTGGTCAACTACGAGGTCAGGCGAGACAAGTCGTTCGTAGCGTATGGACAGCAATCGGTTCTCGCGAAAGTTGGAGAAGGGCTTGACCAAACAGGCTTCCTAGGAGCCAAACCCGTCCGACGCACTCTCAAAGCTCTGAAACAATTCCGCGCCATCGTGGACCTTGAGCATTCAAAACATGTTCTCCCGGTCGCGACCAGCGCTGTGAGGGAAGCTGGGAACAGAGAGGAATTTCTTAGGCAAGCATATCTCGAGACCGGGTTCAAGTTCAAGGTTCTGTCCGAGAAAGAAGAAGCAGTATACGCGTTCGAAGGAGCCAAAGGCGCGACCAGCGTCCGCGCCGGCTTGTTTTTCGACCTTGGAGGAGGAAGCCTGGAAATGGTCATTTACTCGGAACCTATGATCAAGAAAATCCTCTCAGTTCCTCTCGGAGGATTAAGACTAACTGACCTTTACGCAAAGGCAGATGGATCTTACACAAAGAAAAACTATGCCCGGATGAGAAAACGGATACTCGAACTCCTGCCCGAGAAGAAGCATCTTCCGGCTTCGAAAAACCTTGAGCTAGTGGGTGTCGGAGGCTCGGTGCGCGCAATCGCGCGGTATGACCAGATGCGAAGACAGTATCCTCTAAACAAGCTACACAATTATTCGATGAAGAAGAACGCCGTGGAAGGAGTACACCGCGCCCTCCGCAGAATGACTCTTAGGACGATAAGAAAGAATCCAGCAATAGGCCAAGAGAGAAGCCAATCAATCATCGCCGGGTCTCTAGTAGTTCACCTCCTGCTGATGGAGAAGGCTGGCTTCCGCAAACTTATTGTCAGCACACACGGTCTCAGAGACGGGGTACTCTCAGCTTTCCTCGAAAACCCAAGCTCATATCGCCAAAGAGTGGTAGACAAGGTTCTGATGCGCGAAGGGACAACAACACGCACGAAGACGTCCGCCCCGGAAAGGTTGGCCAAATCTCTCTTATCGCATAGGAACCTGACGAAGAGAGAGTATGCGATCCTCTCAGAGGCTCTCGATCACGTCTTGCCTAGTCTTCCGACCTACAATCCGGAGACCTTGTTCTACATTGTTTTGGAGGCTGATAGTCCACTGTCACACGAGGACCAGCTGATCATGGCCTTGTCTGTTGCTAGAGCGAATGGAATGAGGCGGACAGATTGGGCTCAGACAAGTTACAAACGCCTCCTCGACAAGAAAAGCATGGAGATGGTGAAGAAGATTTCAGTCCTGATGCAAATTGCTCAACTCCAGCAGAAAACGGACATCCATTTATCCATGAGTTCTGAGCGCGGAATCCCTCGGCTTCACATTGCCCAGGGCAAGCAGCACATTCCAAAAGTGCTCGTGAAGGATATTCTTAGAGACCTCGAAGACCTTGAAGGCTCTTTCAATCTTCAACTCGCCATGTAAACGCCCGAGAAAACCTAAGTAGTCTCACTTCTCGAACCCAGCCTTCCCTTGATTACTCGCGACTCTTTCGCGAAAGAGTACGACAAATTTGCGAAAGCGCTGACACGAAGAGTCAAGGCCTACCTGAGAGATCCCAATGCCGAGAATGTTCACCGGCTTCGAACCGCGACTCGCCGTCTCCAGGCCGCTTTCGCATTACTTCCTAAGACGACACGGAAGCAGAACAAGGCACAGAAAGCCATGTCTCGCATAAGGGAGTTGATGAAGGTAAACGCCAGTGTGAGAGACCAGGATATCATCCTCTCGAAACTGTCAATGTACAAGGAGAATCCCAGATACGAACGACTCATAGAGGATCTGAGGAAATCGCGCAAGTCTCATCTGGAGCAGGCGAAAGAGCTAGCATTGTCCGTTCAGAAAAATCCGGGACCTCGTGTGAAACCCAGAGATCTTTCCGAACCCGTGCTCCGGAGAAGATACGACAAGGTAGTAAGAAAACTAGGCTCGAAGATTACGAGTGAACTCCCGCTAGTAAGGGAAGACCCCTCTAAAATGGAGGAATTGCACGTCGTCCGAAGAGACTGTAAACAACTCCGTTATGTTCTAGAAATGGGTGAATTCTCTAGACCATCAAAGCCGCTAGTAGCTCTCCGAACTTGGCAAGATCTACTTGGCACGATACGCGACCACGATGTGATGATCGCACATCTTCGGAGACTCAACAAATCGCCGGAAATCCAGTTGGCGCTAAACACAGAAACCGAGAGTCGGAACAACAGCTATCGGAAATTCGTCGAGGCTTCGAGAGAGAATCCGGTTTCTAGATTTGCTGCCAAGCCTTGAAATCGTTCTAGTTCGGCAGGCTCATTAGCCACTGGTTTTTCGTCAGAATCGTGGGCTCCAGTGAGTACTCTTCTATGAGATAGTTGGCCATGGATGCCACATCGTTAATGCTCCGCGTCTCGGTTCTAGGAGAAGGCGAGTTCAGCACGTCCTCCACCTCCAACTGATACAGTTCGTGGCCGCGATGCGTGCTCCTATCCATCATCACCGCGTACTCCCTGGTTCCCCCGTTCCGCTCAACCATGAAGTACTTTCTCCTCCTCGTGAGAACCTTGTAAGGCATCTTCAACATATCCGGCTGAAGAGGTTCCTCAATCTCCCGCCTCTTGATCACGTTACCCAGTCGATAAGGATCTTGCACGACCTGAAAGTTCTCCTTGATCGTCGCGGACCTCGATTGACCACTAGTTTCGAACCTCACGTATTCATGCGTGGGCACCTGAACGTAATGGTAGAGCTTGCCAGTCTCCATAACATTCGGGTAAGAGTCAGAGAGTCTGAATCCCTCGATCTTGCCCTCTGATAGATCGTTTCTTATCCTAGGGAAAATGTCCTGGTCCTCTGCGTCAAGCGCAACTTTTGCTTTGATCTCTGTGTTGTGGCTCGGTTCCTTGTACGCTTCACCAGATTTTCTAGCTCGGTCCTCGATGAGATTGAAGATCGTGGCCTTCTTGGAAATGCCCTGTTCTGCGTTCTCTTTCCTGAGAAGACCGTGAATTTTTCTGACTAGTGGACGACTTGTTCTGCCCGGCGGAATCTTCAGCTCCACGATGGCCCGGTTGGAGGCCCCTAGCATTGTTCCTGCAAGTCCCTCGAAGGTGAAGTACCGGACATCTTCGTCCATTGTAACCCGCACTCCTCGATCACTGTCAAGAAAGTGATTCCTAGAATAGCTCGCGGCTGCATAGAGACCCAGTTTGTGTGGAATCCTGACATGGCCGAGCCGGCCCATTCGTTTTACGCTCGACAAGATTTCTTGAAGAGGCAGCATCTCGTTTCGTCGTTTGTGTCTGATGAAGCGGCCATGTTCTGACCGAGTGTTCTTTACCTCGAAAATCCACTTGTCGCTCAGCTTGAGCTTGAACCGTTCCTTGAACGGCTTTTGCTCGTATCTCCTTCCCCTGATCGAGTAGGTGAAGGGGACCTCGTGCTCCTCATTGTTGAAGTACAGTGTTTGGTTGACGGGGTTAGGGAAGCTGTTCAAGCTCATGAGCTCGAAAAGGCTGAGTTTGAATCTCTCAGCTTTGCGAGCGTCAATGTAGTACCGAATCTCGGCCCTAACTTGACTTCGCAAATATCGGCGCTCCTCTAACCATCGTCTTCCCGGGAATGCCGGGGAAAGAGAATTTTCAGGACTCGGGCCTCATAAACTAGCTGAGCCTCAAACCGAGCGTTCACAAGGACCGGTCTAAACAGCTCTCATCAGTAAACTCCGGAACCTCCCTATGGACTGTAGGCTCTGGATTCCCCGCCTGAAACTGTCCGGTTTCGCGAGGGTCCAGCCTATCTATTAGCTATCGGGGCTTTGAACTCAGGATTTTCCGAACGGCTCTCCTATCAGGGATAACGCCCAGATTGGAAATCTTGGATTCCCAATACACCCGCTCAGCCTCTGTAGACTTGATTCTACCATTCCACTTCTCCACATGGAAGTAGTGAATTCTCTGTCTCTCACCATTGCTCGCTGTGTACAGGCTCTTCTGTACGAGTTTAGCCTTCTTGACGTTGATTCCGAGTTCTTCTTTCATCTCTCGTCTCAAGGTATCCTCCAAGGTTTCATCGGGGTCCACGTGACCGCCAGGGATCTCTATCAGTCCCGGATCCGCATCGTCATCATCTCGCCTCCTCTCCACTAGGACTTTCCTTTCCTCCACCAAAATTCCATCCACGCAATCGGCGATTGTTCTTCTATGAGTTCGGCCTCCGTCCACATTCTCGTTTGTCAATTCTGCCGGTAGAACGTCCATGCCAGCTTTTGTCATCTTACCATCACGAATTAGGTTCAGCGCACGCACTCTGTTGTACTTCGACCAGTTGGTTCTCGACCCACGCGGAGTAAAGCGTGCTCCAAGTTTTGTTAGGCCTACTCGCTTGACTCTACTATCGATCCAACCGTAGCATATCGCTTCTTCGACCGCGTCGTTGAGGAAATCGCTGTATGGGATTGAACACGACTGGAAGAGTCTCTTATCATAGACTAGCCAGACTTCCTGATCAGTTCGGTGGTTCTTTGCAAGCCAGGTTCGCCACTTTCTTCGCGAGGAAAAATTCAATCTCTTAGTCTTGGCAGGCGTGCTCGTCCAATCTCCCGAGGAAGAGGTCCGAATGCTCCAGACGAGACCGGACGAAGGAAATAGAGTTTAGCTAACGGGGAGGGAAGACCCGGAGTTTTCTTTCGTTCCCGATGAGATGGCATCCGGCCGCTCTTCCGCGCGCGAGACGGGATCAGAATTCGAATGCGAAAGCGCTTCCCTCGGTGGCTGGTCCAGCTTGCTAGCCTCGTGTCCCTCACACCATTTCGTGAGCGCATCCACAGCAGCTTCGCTCAGAGAGCCTCTACCATACCCGTAGACGCTCATAGCGAGCATCCTGAATCGTCGATCAAGGTCTTCAGATAGGTACACTTTCAGTTCGGCCATCCTAACGGTCGTCTCCTTCTCAACATAGGGACTAAGGGACATGGCTAAGCGTCCAGTGTAACGGTGAGAGGGGTCGGAGAGTTAGGCCATGGGCTAATCCGTGGCTGGGCTAGGTAGCTCTTGGAAAAGTGTTTTTGAGATGCCGACTAATACACATGACCCGTTCGGCGACTTTCGGCCCGTAGTGCCTTCCATCATACGACTGCTCGCGGGAATCATCGTCCTCATTGTGGTCCAGAGCATTGTCCTGGGCTTCCCCGGAATCACCACCCAGATAGTCCCAGGAACAGCGTTCAGCATCGCAAGCTTCGTCATCTTTACGCTCGGGCTCATCGTTGCCGCGGTCGTCTTGAAATATGGAACACAACTCGCCAACGTCGTCTCGGACACCTACAAGACGTACAGGGCCTACGCGCCCATCTTGGCATGGATCTTCCAGCTGACGGCAATATACATCCTATACAGTGTCAGTAAGACAATGGTCAGCAGCTTCTTCGCCAGCGCCCCGTGGGCGTACCCATTGATCTTCCTCGCAATGGCTCTCATACCGACCGTCAAAGTAGTCGTAGCAGTTGTACGCGCACTAGAAGGGCAGAACGTACACAAACAAACTGTCACCAGAGACCAGTTCTAAGACCAGCCGACTAAACACGACCAAGGCAGCATCCCGTGAAAGTCCAACCTCCAATATTTTTTCAATATTCGTCTCGTCTCGATTAGATCGAGCTTCAAAATCAACGATAAGTTATCGACGAGGATCACAAATTGTCTCGGACAAGAAGATGCACGGTAAAACCGCCGGGATTCAGAGGGAAATTCTACCAGCCTCTTCGAACTAAAGCAGGTGGCCCTCGAAGATGTGCACGATGCGGCAAGGTAACTCGAGTTTCAAGGCATGGACTCTGTCCAGAGTGCAAGAAGATTCTCGGCAAATGGGTATAGGAATTTCTACATTATGCCAGCCTTAGTTTCGCCCGTCTCAGCCTTCGGATTGGAAAGCTCGAAATAGACCTCTGATTGCATACTCAAGAGCGCAATCATGTCTCAGGAGAAACGGCTTAGGTTCCGAATCCGGACCCGTGACCAAGAAATTGAACTTGAAGGAGACTTCGAGTACGTCCGCGACAAATTCGAGAACCTTGTAGAGAACTTACGACTTAAAGACGGAATAGTAGCGAAACCAGAAGCAGTCCAGACCCTAGAAACATCTGAACCGTCGGACCTACTAAAGGGAATAGTCCAGTTCAGCGGAGAAGGACGACCCTATCTCACTGTACCGGCCGATTCCCTGTCGGCAAAAGAAGCTCTCGCACTCGTACTCTACGCGACCCACCCGAAAACATTCGGGGACGACGAACTGAGCACTCTCCTAGGATCCTCATGGAAAACAACAAGCGGAGCGGTTGTGAGGGCGCGGGCGAGCGAATTGAAGCGCGAAGGCAAGTTGATCGCCGAGAAAGGGTCGTACGCGCTATCTGGGGCCGGGGTCCAGTGGGTTACAGGCGAGGTCATACCTGGCCTCAAGAAAACGATCCAGTGAAGAGCAGCTCCGTAACGCTCCTATGGTCTGACCAAATTTAATCTAGGCCGACAAATAGGCAAGGGCTGGTATTTTGCAAGTACAAGAGATGGAGAACCTCCCGAAACTGATGGGAATGCAACTCGTAACCGAAGACGACTACCGTAGGTTCGTAGCTGAGAAGCAACACGTGAAAATAGAAAATGTTGACGTAGAGATAGGCAGATCGTGGCGAATCAAAGAATTCGGACCCCCGAAAGATTACAAGTCGGAAGAATTCACAGTGTGGAGTTTCCCTAGTAGAGGCGACTGGGCGACCCATTCTGGGAATTATCGAGGAAATTGGAGCCCCTACATACCACGGAACTTGATCACGAAATATTCCAAACCTGGAGAGCTCGTTCTCGACCAGATGTGTGGAAGCGGGACCACTCTTGTAGAGAGCAAGCTCCTAGGCCGAGGCGGAATCGGAGTAGACGTCAACCCTGACGCCATCATGGTAGCGCAAGACAGGCTGAGTTTTGACTACAATACCCTTGATAGACCGAGCCGCGTGGCGACTCTAACCTATGTAGGCGATGCGCGAAACCTCGATTTGATCGGTGAGGAGACTATCGACCTTATTGCCACTCATCCACCGTATGCCGGAATCATATCATATACCGGAAAGCGGATATTGGACGACCTCTCGCGTCTGAAGCTCCCTGCCTATATTGATGCGATGCGGAAAGTCGCGGCCGAATCATACAGAGTTTTGAAAAACAACCGATACTGCGGAGTTCTCATTGGAGACACGCGAAAGGGACGACATTACATTCCGATCTCGCTGGGAGTTTTGCAGGCATTTCTAAGCGTGGGCTTCATACTCAAAGAAGACATAATCAAGCTTCAACACAAGACGATGACAACTCGCCAGAGATGGCGGGGACATAGTTACGACTTCTACAAGATCGCCCACGAACATCTCTACGTATTCAGAAAGCCAGCGCTCGACGAGAAAACAGCGCCGCTAAAGTATAGTAAGAAATGGTGGTAATAGGTCGATGAAGGATAGCATCTTCGAATCACGTAGAAACCGGTCTCGGTTTGACCAAGGAGAAGATAGAACCATGACTCTTCCCAATTCCGTTTGAAATGAATAGATCACGCTTAACTCTCTTACTCAGAGTGAGATAACTCGGGTTAGGAGCGGGAGCATATCCGTGAAACACTGTCTCGGGGGCGCTATCATACCAGGCTCTCGCCTCTGATAGTGAAAAACTCACTAACAGGTCCCTATCTACGCGCAGTTCTCGTAATAGGCGATTCTCAACTTCATCTGTTGGTTGATTGCCCTTTACGAGTTCCACGTATTCCGCGTAGAGTGGGTTTAGCTGGTTTTCTGTGTTGAGCAGGGCGAGGAAGTAGTAATAGACTTCATCGGCAGAGCTTGTAAAGAACCAGCCCGGCACATCTGGTTTTTGTCTAACCGGCAGAGTGCCATTTGTTGAAACCTTTCTCGATCTATCATACTGGAGCTGGCTGATTGTTTCAAGTAGAATGAAACCACTGTCTGGATTGCATAGACCTCTGACCTTGCGCGATGGATCAGATCCGATGTATGAGTCGACTTTGAGATCAATTGTCCTCTTCTGGGCATTTGGCAGATTGAGAACAAGATCGACGCCCTTATCGTAGAACTCCGGATTGGAATGCACGTCTCGAAGATCCCTGCTATCTTTGTCCTTCGTCAAGTACCGTTTGACTACGGTCATTCCAAACCATTCGAACTTCCTTGCAACCCGAGTAGTGTGGACAGTATACTCTGCCAAGAAGATCAGGATAGCGGTTAGAAACTAGGAGACTTATCTCTTACGAGATTCCTCTTGCGGAAACAGCCTAGGCTAAACTGTTTGGCGGTTTACTCACGATACTAGCTGAGTTCTCAAATTGCTTGTTGCGGTATAGAAGGTATCCGCTAGTGAGGCTTAGGCCTGAGAAGATTATGGCGGCCGAGTAGAAGACCGCCTGGACGCCACCTAGGTCGTCAGCTATTCCGGCTAGTACGAGACCGGCGGCTATTCCTGCGCTTAGCATGAGACTGTACAGTCCCATGGCTGAGCCCCGAAACTCTTTGGCGGCGTTGTCCCCGATGAACGCGAGGATAGAAGGAACCAGGGCTGACCCGAGAAAGAACAATAACCCAGCAACAATGGCGATGGGTCCGACCATGTAGTAGGAGTCAATCCAAGGTGTGCCGGGAGGAATGCTGATCAGTGGTCCGAAGATCTCAGGAAGAACCAGAAGGAACCCTATCTCCCCCAAAGCTCCAACAGCCATAATCTTGGTTCGGCCTAGTTTGTCAGACAACCGCCCGAACAAGAGAGCTCCAGCCCCGAGAAGCACCAGCACGAGAAGTATGGCGGGTGCAGACTGGGAAAGATCGGTTCTTCCCATCCGACCCACAATCCTCGGCAAGAAAATGTAGAATCCCAGTACAACCGTGAGAGCAAACCATACAGGAAGTATCGCCGCTACATCGCTTGTGAGGGTAGAATACATCTCCTTCAGACTTCTTCGTTCGTGGGCGATGTGTGCAGGTTCCCGAAGGATGAGAAATACGGCAACGGTTGAGACACCGAGGATAGCAGAGACGACTAGGAAACTTGCTCCTAGGTCCGCGGCGAAGACACCGCTGAAAACAAAACCTAGGACTATGCCCACCCCATAACCTGCGAGGTTGGCAAGGTCGAATCCTCCCATGCTAACTCCGCGGTTCGTCACAACAGTCAAGTCGGTGATCATCGTCAGGGACGCAACTGTTACCATAGCTGCGGCCAAACCTTCTATGCCGTGAGCACCGCCCACGAGCAGAAGGTTGTTGGATAGTCCGATCAGTAGGCTCAGGATTGCGATGAGCCCTAGACCCGCCACGAACACCTTTCTTCGCCCCTTGCGATCTACATAGGCACCAACGGGTAGAGCTGAAACTCCCTCGACCACAGGATAGATCGCAGTAACAACGCCCGCGAAAGCCGATTGAGTTTTCGGAATTGGAAGGTAGAGAGGGAAGATGACTAGGATGACGCCGAACCCTATCCGAGTGAGAAAGACAGCGAGATACAGTATGGACAGTGTTCCTAGCTTCGCGAGCCAGCCGGAACTTGGAGAGGGGCCCGATGCTTGAGCATCAACAGTCAACAGTTAGACCCATTTCTATGGTTCGGCAAGCTTGAAAGGTCCGCAGTTAAGGCCTTTCGATACCTGGGACAGTGCATCGTCGCCTTCATCCTCAATCTCTCAGTTACTATCTAGAAAGCTTAATTCTGTTCTTGAAAAGTGTCGTGCTCGCCGAGGAAATGCCGAGGTAGCTCAGCCTGATCCTCTCAGAAGAGGAGGCGAGGGAGAGCACCCGGCTGAAGATGGTAACATCTGATACCGGGCTGACGGTCCCTTGTCAAAGACCGGCCCAGTCGCAGGTTCAAATCCTGCCCTCGGCACCAATTAACAAGCTCACGGCGTAACCACCACGGGTCAATTCTGGTCATATTTCCGGTTAGTGAAGAGTACCGTGAGGTTGGTAGACGAGTTTCACTGCTCCTGATTTGAACTGCTTCACATCTATCAGGTTCAGTGAGTACCTTTCATTCAGGTCCTTGAACTCAGGCCTCCCCATCCCCAAGACGACGGGATAAACAAGTAGCTGATATTCGTCTATTAGTCCCACTTTCATCAGCGTGGAAACGAGCGTAAAGCTCCCGAGGATCACCATGTCCGTCCCCGGTTCCTGCTTCATCTTGCTGACCGTCGCGGCAGTGTCTTCCCTGACTAATTTCGCCGTTCCCCAGTCGCCCCAAGCGACCTGTTTCAGAGACCGCGAGAAAACGAACTTGGGCAGGTTATTCATTCTTTCAGTGATAACGGGGTCATCATCAGTCCTCGTAGGCCAACGGCTAGAGAACTCTTCGTAGGTCTGTCGTCCCAGCAGAATGGCGTCCACGCTTCTTAGGAGAGTGCGTGTGTATTTCCCTAACTCTGTTCCTTTCAAGAACCCCTTAAACGCGAACCAGTCCAGCTCCCCATTCGGCCCCGACGCGAAACCGTCGAGGGACATGGAGTTGGAGACAATTACCCGTCGCATGGTCCGGGAGGTCTTCCAGCTGAACAAATAAAGCCGAGTTTGAGGCACTCACGAAGACTCCTCTTACAGGCAATCACCGGGAGTGTTTCTGTGGTATTTCCAGATACCGAGGGTGCGATAGTATGGATCACCCAAAGTGTTCTCGGAGCACAGAGTCTTGGTGTGGCGTCTTTAACTCCAGAAGTAGTCTGGAACCATAAGATCGCTCTTGGATGCTGCCCTCGGCACCAAAGAACACCTTAACGTGTCGTAACCTACAGATTCCAATTCTGGTTAACATCTCCACCTTACTGGATTCTCAAGAAGTACGAAGACACGAACGGGCAACTCGGGGCAATCGCAGAAAGCCCTAAGCGTCGGGAAGCTTTCCGAGATTCCGCTTGAATTTACCTCTCACCCAAATGAGACTTACCCAGGGTCGCTAGGGAGAACCCGACTGCGTAAATTATCGAGCCCGAAAGAAGAGTCACGACCAAGCCGTACACTGCCAGCGCCTCAGATAGTATTGCGCCTGTTGAGAGAACGAGGTATGTCCCTCCAACAGGGTTGGTCTTTACCATCTTCTCAAGGAATCTTTGGTTGGTTTGGGTAAAAGCGAGGACGCCAATGTTCACGACGGAGACGGCTATCAGTCCCAAAAGGACTGGGAGAATAATTTCTGGGTTACGGGCAAGACCGGGTCTTCCGAATACAACTATGGTTGCGATCACGATGTACACGGCGGGGGTGATCCCTAGCATGACGAGGAGAATGTTTGCCTGGCGGACCATTCTGTTCTTGTCCGGAAACATCATGCTGCCCGATCAGTATGGCCTGAAAAGATTAGTTAAAGAGAACGTGCGAAGAAGACCGCGTTCTCCAAGGGCTTGCGAAAAGTGGTTCGTAGTCGGTGATAGCAGGCATGTCCCACCCGTCGCGAAACTCCACGCAGTTCTCCCCCCTTGTTCTTACCTTAGGACAGGTCCGGTTTGTAACTAGGCAGCTTCCAGTATCGGAGGTTTCGGAGATGGCTTCTTACGACGACCAATCTCGCCCGCTAACACCAGAACGGCTCCTGCAGTGGCCACTACAAACCCTGTCTGGCCTTCAGACGATGACAGGTCGCACGGGCCCTAGGCGAACAGAAGGAAATACGGGCAAACGGAGAGAATTGCCAAGGTTGCGAAGAGGGTTAGAACGGCACCGAGAACCTCGAGGAGCTTCCAGCTAACTCTTGTTTTTGCCATGCCTGTCTGTCAAGACCGCTCACCCTGTCCCTGATCGCTACGTTGAGGGATCCTCGGGAATCAATAGACTGAGACTCTAGCCACTCCTTTGATTCTAAGCATCTCGGGGATTAAGTTGCCCGGCACATTCGTGTCTCCAATGAGGGTAAGTTTTGGGTCTGGGGACAGTTCGGGATCGTCAACAATGGCTTGACGTACGCTAATGCCAGCGTCAGCTAAGAGCTTGGACGCACCGGCGAGTATGCCGACATTTTTCGGATCGCTGGCAGTAATCTCCACGACGCCCAGGCCTAACTGCTTCGCGATCCCTTTGAGGGAGAGCCCAGCTGACTGCAACCGTCCAAAAATAGCCTGCAGACCCCTATCACTCTGTATCATCTTCACGGTCTCCACAACAGTCCTTCTGTCCACTCCCGCTGCTCTGGCAACTCGCGCGGTTGGTATCTCTATTTGGTTAAGGTAGATTCCGTCATCGCGTATGGCCAAGCCGTTCTCTATGCATAGCCGGGCGACTTTGAGTCGTTCGGGATGACGAGGTCCCAGTAGTTGTTGGATTTTGTTCCACATAGGTGTATGTACTAAACTGTACAAGCAAGCTTAAAATTTTACGTAAAGTCACAATACCTGTCATGCTTGAGACCGAAGGGACGATGCTTCCCCAGAACCGAGTCAATCTAGAGGAAGATGAGATTCCTACGCGATACTACAACATACAGGCTGACCTTAGAGAGCCTCTTCCTCCACCCCTCGACCCGAAGACCAAGCAACCAGTCAATCCTGCCAGCCTCGAAAGGATCTTCGCCAAGGAGCTAATCCGCCAGGAGATCAGCCCAGAACGCTACATCACCATACCAGATGAGGTTCTGCAAGCCTATCTTGAGATTGGCCGTCCGACTCCTCTAGTACGAGCTACCCGGTTGGAGAGATTTCTCAAAACTCCCGCCAAGATATTCTACAAGGCAGAATACCTCAGCCCTACCGGCAGCCATAAGCCCAACACAGCCATCGCCCAAGCCTACTACAACAAGAAACAGGGGACCGAGAGACTAGCGACAGAAACCGGCGCCGGCCAATGGGGATCCGCGCTAGCGCTAGGCTCTGAGATGTTTGGATTGAAGTGCAAAGTGTACATGGTCCGGGTTAGCTACCAACAGAAGCCCGGGAGGCGCGTTATGATGGAGACGTACGGAGCGGAGGTTCGGCCCTCACCCAGCGAGGACACGAATTTTGGGAGGTCCTTGCTAGCCCAAGACATGAACCATCCAGGAACTCTCGGCATCGCAATCAGCGAAGCGCTCGAAGACACCGTTACTCACGATAACACGAGATACTGCCTTGGCTCGGTCATGAACCATGTTCTGACTCATCAGTCGATTATTGGCCTTGAAGCGAAGAAACAGTTCGAATCGATCGACATACAGCCAGACATAATAGCGGGATGCATCGGCGGTGGCTCCAACTTCGCAGGCTTCGCCTACCCATTTCTCGGCGACAAGCTCCAAGGGAAACTCGACGCGGATTTTGTGGCATGCGAACCAAAGGCCGTCCCATCCACAACGCGCGGAACTTTCACGTATGATTTTGGAGACGCTGCCGAAATGACACCGCTCCTAAAAATGTACACTCTCGGGCACAAGTTCCAGTCTCCTCCCATTCATTCAGGCGGCCTCAGGTACCACGGAAAAGCCCCATCGCTATCCTACCTCATCAACAAAGGCCACGTCCACTCAGTTGCCTACCACCAGAACGAAGTATTCCAAGCCGCAAGAACCTTCGCGCAGACAGAAGGAGTCATCCCGGCACCTGAAACCGCTCACTGCATCAAATACATCATAGACCAAGCCATCCAGTGCAAGAAGACCGGCGAGGAGAAAGTACTCGCCTTCAACAACTGTGGCCACGGTCTGCTAGACCTCAAAGCCTACGAAGACTTCCTGGGAGGAAAACTCACCGACTACGAGCCGCCAAAAATTGAAATCGAAACGTACGTAAAATAACCGAGAATATCAAAGCCTTACCTCTCTTCTAGACCGTCTGGTGCCTCATTACATGCCTAGTACTGGAAGAACAGCAGTGACAACCTTGGACCATGCATCTGATTCTGGATCAATCAGCTCGAAATGGCCAACGCCTTCTAGTTTGACAAGAGTGGGCTGTTCACCCAGCTGTTCAGCTCTCTCGACGAACTTCTCGGACTGAGAGAACGGGACGATGTCATCCTCAGTTCCGTGGATTAGAATTTGTCTCGATCCACTTGGCAGGAGCTCGATAGGGCTCCCGGCATCAAATCGCTCGGGGTACTGGTCTGGCGATCCACCCATGAGCTTGGCAACAGCGCCGTTTCCCAGTTGTTGCCTCCAGGCTGCCCGAAGGTCGGATACGCCAGCGAGAGAAACCGCACGGACAAAACGATACTTCTGAGCCCTCCGCAGAGGTGACGCTTTGGGAACGCGATGCGTGCTTGCGAGCCATAGTGCAAGGTGCCCTCCAGCCGAGTGTCCCATGACCGCTGCCCTGGCAACGTCGACGCGTGAATCTGAAGAGATTGTATCCATAATATTGTCAGTCGCGAGGCTGACATCTTGAAAGGTTCCAGGCCAGCCGCCACCAGAGTTTCCGATCCGTCGGTATTCGAGGTTGCAGGTGACGATTCCTTTGTCGGTGAGTGCAGCGCACAGGGAACCAATGTGCTTCAAGTCATAGGCGGATTGCCAGAAACCCCCATGTATCACCAATAGGAACGGGAACGGACCCGCGCCATCAGGTAAACGCAATTCAGCAAAGTGCTGAGGATCCGAGCCGTACTCGATGCGCTTGTCGAAATTCGGTGGATGTCTCTCCAAGAGATCGCTCAAGTCTTTTCAAAATCAGATAACCGGCAGTGGCCGTATAAGATCAGCCAATGAAAGGGGTTAGAAATACTCGGTTAATGGCGGGTTTTCTTTAGATACTACTTAGTCAATGAGCCTCTGGAAACCCGAATTGGCGATTAGCGAACTTTCTCCGGAAAAATTGCGGTTCGAATGCCCACCCGGAAAGGTCGAATGCAAGACCAGCCAAGAACTCTCTCCCCTCGAAGGAGTCGTAGGACAAGATCGTGCACTCAAAGCTCTCGTATTCGGAGTGGAGATGAAAGCAAAGGGATTCAACATCTTCGCGGCCGGGCCCCCGGTCACTGGGAAGAGGCCTGCGACTAGAAGTTACTTGGAAAAAATCGCAAAGACCAAACCTACTCCGCCCGACTGGTGCTACGTAAACAATTTCCAAAATCCTTACGAGCCGAAGGCACTCAAGCTCCCGGCGGGCAAAGCGAAGATCTTCCAGAAAGATCTGAAGAATCTCATAGACCAAGTCAAGAGAGCCGTCCCTGCAGCTCTTCAGAGCGAAGAGTTTGCAGCCCGAACAAACAGCATAACAAAAAGATCCGTGGAAGAGAGAGATAAGATTCTCAACGAGCTCAACGATGTAGCCAAAGAGTCGAGTTATGCCGTTCGGATGAATCAGCTAGGCATTGGAATAGTCCCCATCCGGGCGGGAAAAGCGCTCAGTCAAGAGGAATATGACGCCCTACCCGCGAGCACGAAGAAAAAATTCGAACAGAGCAGAGAGACGGTAAGAACCGCGCTAGACAAAGCAGGGAAGCAAGTAAACGAACTAGAAGCCAATACTCTAGATGAGCTGAAAAAACTCAGAGACGACACGGTGCACTATTCCATGGGCGGCTTGATCAGCAAGCTGACCTCTCGTTATCAGGATCAACCAGAAGTGATACAGTACCTCAATGACATGAGAGACGATATTCTAGAAAACACCGAATTGTTCGCGCTGAGTGGAGCGGAACAGCAGAAGAAGGATTCTGACACACCACCTAGTCTCATAGAGAGAGACTTGCCTGACCTTCTGTTCAGAAGATATCAGGTCAACCTCATCGTTGACAACTCCGACTTGAAAGGTGCACCGGTGATCGCCGAGGACAACCCGACAGTGACGAATCTCCTTGGAAGAATCGAGAGCGAAGCCAAGTTCGGAACTCTCTCAACGGATTTCACCCTGATCAAAGGAGGATCGATCCACAAGGCTAACGGTGGATTTCTCATACTCGGGGCCCGGGAGCTCCTGACTAGCCAGTTATCGTACGAGGGTCTCAAGAGAGCGCTTCAGAACGGAAACATTGCCATCGAGGAAACAGGCCAGAGACTCGGAGTCGCAAGCACGAAGAGTCTCACTCCACAACCGATACCATTGGACGTGAAGATTGTGCTGGCGGGCGACAATCAGATCTACCAAGCCCTCTACGTCGCCGACCCCGACTTTGGCCTACTCTTCAAGGTCAAAGCCCAGTTCGATGACACAATCGAGAGAAACGACGAGAACATGAAAACCTACGGCCGGTTTGTCCATACTTTATGCGAGAAGGAGAATCTCAGCCATCTTGAAGCGGCCGCGATTGCAAAGGTGGTCGAATATGGTTCAAGACTTGCAGAGGACCAGACAAAGCTCTCTACGAAATTCCCTGAGATCGCCGATCTAGTCAGAGAAGCCAACCACTACGCATCCCAAGACGAGTCCAAATACATCAAGGACACCCACATTCTAAAGGCACTTAAGGAGAAGATCTATCGCTCCAATCTTCTAGATGAAAAGACCAAAGAGATGATCGAGAGAGGCATCATACTCATCGACACCTCTGGGACAAAAACGGGTCAGGTAAACGGGTTATCTGTAATCAGCTTGGGCGACTTCGACTTTGGCCAACCATCAAGGATCACCGTTAGCGTTGGACTTGGAAGAGAAGGAGTCATCGACATCGAACGCCAAGCCAGGCTGGGCGGACAACTACACACGAAGGGGGTCCTGATAATATCAGGCTATCTGGAAAACAAGTACGCACGCGACAAACCACTGAGCGTGGCTTGCAGGCTAGTCTTCGAACAAAGCTACGGTGGAGTCGACGGTGACAGCGCGTCCAGCACCGAACTCTACGCGATCCTCTCAGCCCTCTCCGACCTTCCCATCAAGCAGAACCTCGCTGTTACCGGATCTGTGAACCAGAAGGGCGAGGTTCAAGCAATTGGAGGAGTGAACGAGAAGATCGAAGGATTCTACCATACGTGCAAGGCAAAAGGCTTGAAGGGTGACGAGGGAGTCCTAATTCCAAAGAGCAACGTACAACATCTAATGCTCAGCGAGGAAGTAGTGGAAGCTGTCAAGCAGAGACGGTTCCACATCTATCCAGTAAGCACGATAGACGAGGGTATCGAGATTCTAACAGGCGTAAAGGCAGGAGCGTTGAAAAGCGATGGAGATTATGAAGCGGACACGGTCCATTTCAAGGCCAACAAGCGACTTACTGAAATGGCTAGCGAGATTACAAAGTTCGGACAATTCACAAGAAGACCAAGTGACTAGCGCTCTCTAGAGAAACGCGCTTCTCAGCCCTAGAAGTATTCGCTCGTGAACCTCGACAGCTGGCCTCGTGCCATCTACAATATGCCATCCAAATCTGTGGGCTAGCGAACGATAGTTTCTCCGCACTTTCTCTAGGAACGCTCGGTCTCGCTCGTTGACATCCCGTCGACGGGTCTTTCTTGAGAACGACTTCGGAATGGGAACATCCAGGACAAAGACGGCACGAGCCTCTGGCAGACCCGCGTCGAGGCCTGCGAGCCATTGAACACTCAAGCCCCTTGCCTCGCCGTAAGCCAAGTTGGAAGGAGTGTATCTGTTACAGATAACAAGATCATTCTTCTTTAGAGCGCCAGTGATCGTTTCCATGTTTTCCCAACGGTTAAGGGAATAAAGTAAGTGCAATGCGTGCGGTGAAGTTTTGGCTCTCCCGGCGAGGAAGGATCGGATAAGTCGCCCTGAACTTGTAGAGTAGATTGGAAAGCTTAGAGTGCCGACCTTGAACCCTTCACGGCGCAAGCTTGCCGACAAGAGTCTCGTCTGAGTCTTCTTCCCTGCTTGGTCAATGCCTTCAAGCGCAATGAGACGGGAGGGCACGAGACAATCGAACATGCTCGGGTTGCTTATTACGTTAAGCTGAGACTGGTCGTTCTAAGAAGGGAAATGAATCGTTAATCGCCTTCTCCGTGCTTCAGCCTCTCATGTCCTCATTCTTCGGCCCCAACACTGGTTCACCAAAGCAGAATCACTGATCTCGAAGCTGTCGCAGAGCAATCGGTTCGTCGAAGGGCGATCAAAAGCGTTGAACAATCAAGATGGCGCTGTGTCCCTGATCGCCGTAGGTATCAACGGCTAACTACTTCTATCCGTAGCCTCTCGTGAGGCATTGGTGCACCACAAGTCTTAATATGAAAAATCGCAAGAGGCATAGGCCTGACCAATGGAGACGTCCCGTCCTACTTTGGGTTCCGAGTCAAGCGTGCAACGAACAATTTTCTTCGCCCTCATCCTCTCCTACTGCGGCGACTCGGCGTTGTCGGACAGCCAAACTTTCACGTCCGAATCTGATCCATTTGTTCAGGTCGGAAATTACCTCCGTCCTCCTTCCTTCCCGGAAGACCCCTCAAAGCTCGTGAATTCGTAGGCCGCGGATGAGATCCGACGGCCAAAGAGTCCGGCTTCGTCAAAAAAAGCTCCACACTGGCCACCACGAAACTGGGAGGGATGCTAAGAATTCTCTCCTTGCAGAGACTTGGCAAAAATTCGAGACTACTGCGCCGGAAAATTACTGCAAACGGGACGGGCTCCCCGGCAAAACCCGAACCAAGAGGACCCTAAGGTCTCTTGGGTGGTCATCAGGTTAAGACCCCGGGAAGCCCGCTAGGAATAAAAACGCACGAGTATAAGAAGGAAACAGCGTACTTAGGACATACTAGAGATAGCATCAGGTATACATCGCAGCAAAAAGGAACCATCAAGCGATAGGAAGAATAATATTGACCCCTGCTGAAAGCTCCAGCCAATCTCCGAGCCGAAGAGAAGCCGTTGACTTGCTAAGTCTTTTGGGCGAGAATGTTTTTCACTAATGTCAAATCTTCCTGATGTTGATCAGGAAGTGGGCCGACACAACCAAAGGGACAGAGCAAGACAAAGCAACCACTGTTCCAAGCCCTACCCCAAAAATTGGATAGAGGTATCCTACGAGAAGACTGTAGGGAAAAGCGGTTAGTCCTCCAGATATAAACAACGGTTTCGTCAATGCTCGCGACAGCGCCATCCCACGGGTCCGGTATGTGAAAAAGAGGGTGAGGCTGAATATTGCCGGGAACGATGAAGCTATGCCGCCTAGTTCAGGGCCTCCGAGCTGGCTTGACAAAACTGCCAGAGTAACGATGCCTCCACCTATCAAAGCCCTGAATGCTATTTGAGCCAGAGAGTAAACGATCTTCGCACCTGCGACGGAGGGAAGCTTCATTTTCATCTTGAACAGATAGAAGTAGACACTGCAGACGGAAAGAAAAACTCCGACCGAGAAGAAGAGATTTCTCAAATCAAGATAAGCTGTGATCGTTGAGAGGCCGACCCAGACGAGTAGCGCACCGACAAACGCTAACGGGAAACCTCTTTCCGAAAGAACCGCGTAGACGAGTAGGAATGACATTGTAAAGCTGAGGGCGAGAGGGAAGACTATCGTAGCCTGCGATGCAGTCGTTGCTCCTTGGTTGAGGCCGATGAAGAGAAACGAGACTATGGATATTGCAGGAAGCCCGCCCACGAGACCTCCGAGTGCGCTACCATATCTCTCAGCGATTAGCGTAGCCGAACTGACCCATGCGCCACCGACCGTGAATGCGAGGATTAGATGTAGAATCAGAAGATCGGTCATCAATGACCTGCTGTGACGTGCCCTGTCCAGACACGAGCAGGGCCGCTTTCTGGGCTACATAAGCCCGCGCATTTGCGATAACAGCTGAGAAAGCTGTCTTAGGCTTCCCTCGAGCGCCATCCTTTAGAAGTCGGCAAGAAGTCGAGTCTCCCAGATTACATGTCATTGCGGGAGCTATTGAAAGTAAATTCCCGCGAACATCTCGCAATATACGCTCTAGCCGCCCTCGCTAATCTTCTCCTTTCCATCCCTCAATATCTCGCCGTCAATACCGCCCTCGAACTCGCCGTAAATCCAAAAGGAGCGACGGCCAGTTTGATCGCTCAGTATGGTTCGAGCAATGGCCTAGTCTTAGACTTTCTCAGATCGGCTCTCATCTTCCAAGGAGTCATGGCAGCTCTAGTGATCGGGCTTGTCGGAGCTGCTTCGTCTCAAAGGAGCTGGAAGTGGCAATACCCGCTGACGGGTGTGTTCGTCTCCACCTATCTCGCATACCATCTAGGCGGCAAGTTTCTGAATGCACTCGGTTGGATCGGAGTACTAGAAACCAGCGGCGTAAGTGTTTCCAATGTCTACGGAGATCTCTTCTGGTTCGGGCTAGGCACGGCAATATGTTACCTGCTCGGAATTCTTGTTCTCAGGCGCTCTTACAATAGACTGGCAGAGGCTAGAGATGCCCATAGCCGTTCTTACTGATTGCTGACTCTTCTGACCATCGGGCGGACTAGGGAGGAAAAAAAATGCTTACTCTTTCCGTTACCCGCAAACTAGTCGTCGGGATCTCCGAAGCTGTGCTCGGGCCCGCCTAGTGCCCACGGCAAGGGTAGTTGTCAGTCCAATCATTCCACTAAGCAGAAGCAACCAAGGATTGGTTGTCACAGTCGAAGTGCGCAAAACCGTTCCGGCAGTAGAGAAGAATTCGCAGATGAAACAGCGGCCGTTTCCGTTGTCCACATGAATGATTAGGACCTTCGAGTCTTGGAAAACCATTGAGCCGTCACTGGTCAACGTAAACGTGATGGTGTAAAGGCCTGGTTGCACAGAGCTGACGTTCCAGTTGAAGAATCCAGTAGAGGGATCGAAGCTCGCACCATCGGGAAGTCCGCTGGCGGCCAAGGTCATATTGTCCGCTGCCCAGTCGGGGTCAGTCACATTTACCATGAAACTTAGGTATTCTCCCTGCCGAACGTGAACTGGGCCTGGAACGATTAGTACTGGTTGCTCGATTACTTCATTGACGAGGATACTAACGTTGGCCGAGACGACTAGCGTCCCGTCTGATGCAGATATGGTCATGATGTACGTGCCTGGTCCTCTACCTTCAGATGGTGTCCAGGTGAAGTTCCCGGACGCAAAACCGAGACCGCCATTCAGGGTGAAAGTTGCTCCGATGGCGAGGCAATTATCGCATGCAAGATTGATTGTCCGCGAGGGATCGCCTGTCGCTGAGACGTTGAAGGCGAGTGAAGAGCCTTCGTTGACAGTCTGAGAAGCAGGAACAACCAGTGTAAGCAGTCTTGTTGTGATCGTGATGGTTTGGGAGGCAATTGCCGTTTCATTGGGGACGGAACTGTCCGTAACCGTCAGAGTAACAGTGTAGTTCCCCGTCGTGAAACTGTGAGAGACCGGGTTTCCAGTCGAGACTGATGAGGCGCCAAAGCTCCACGAATAGAGGTACGGAGAAGTCCCTCCGCTAGAAGTTGCCATGAAGGTGACTGATTGTCCGGCCTGAGCGGATGCCGAACTCATTGTAAAGCTCGCTGAGAGGGGGGCAGGGGGAGACTGAGAGACTGTTATGATCTGGGTGATGGTTGTCTGGGTCATGCTTGAGTCCGTAACTGTCAGTGCTACTGTAAATGACCCGGCAGTTGCGTATGTGTGCGATGCTGGGTTTCCTGTTGCGGTGTTGTCGTCGCCAAGATTCCAAGCGTACGAGTATCCACCAGTGCCTCCCGAAGCAGATGCAACGAAGGTAACTTGAACACCAATTGTTGGGCTGGTTGAGACTGTGAAGCTTGCGGTAATTGGAAGAGCTACTACTGTCACACTCTGTGAAGCAATAGACGTGTTCGCATTGGCATCGGTGATCGTCACTGAAACGGTGAAGGTTCCTTCCGTGCTGTAAGTCGTGGAGAAGCTTGCGCCTGTGCCTGAAGCTGGACTCCCGCCTGTTGCCGTCCACGCAAATGTGTACGGTGTCGTCCCTCCTGATCCAGTCGCAGTAAACGTGACCACTCTGCCTACTGTTCCAGTCGTGGGTCCACTGATCGTTACTGCAAGTAAAAGCGGATTAACCAAGATCCCGGCCGGTACCGTAACGGTCATTGCGTTTGCATCCGTTACCGTTACTGTCACCGTGTAAGTCCCAGGCATATTGAAGCTGTGATTTACCGGGTTTCCTGAAGCCGTGGTTCCATCACCAAAGTTCCAGTTGAACGTGTAAGGAGAAGTCCCGCCAGAGACGGAAGCAGTGAAGCTAGCGAGTTGTCCAACTATTAGTCCTGATGATGGTGTCATCGCGAAGCTGGCGGTCAGAGGCGATGGTGCAACAGAGAGGGTCTGAGTTGAGGCTGCTGTTTGAGCATTCGCATCCCTAACTGTAAGCGTGACTGTGTAAGTTCCTTGAACAGAGTAAGTGTGGCTGACGACGTTTCCATTCCCGGAACTATTATCTCCAAAGTTCCAACTGAAAGTGAACGGATTCGTTCCACCAACGATGGTGGCTGTGAAGGTCACCGATTGACTACTTATCGCCGACGTCGGGGTGATTGTGAAGCTAACGGTTGGCCGCGCGTTGACGACCTCTGAAACTGTCTTGGATGCAGTAACTCCTAGGCTATCTTGCGCAGTCACGACGACCGTGAAGGTTCCTAGATTAGAGTAGACGTGTGTCGCCGAGCATCCAGTACTTGATGCGCCATCGCCAAAGGTCCAGTTGCAAGAGACCCCTCCGACACCACCATTGGTACTGGCCGAGAAGTTACTAGGAACGCCCGCATCATTCGGGTTTGGACTAGCCATAGCAGATGGCACTGTTAGAGCTGCAACAACTGTGATTGATCTCGAGCTGGTCGCATTCTGGGGGGGCGAAGACGAGTCAGTGGCAGTCACGGTGATACTAAAGGTCCCACTAGTTCTGTAGACGTGAGTCGAAGTGATACCTGTCCCTGCGCTTCCGTCTCCGTAAGCCCACACGAAAGAAACCGGGGCGCTACAATTGGTTGCTGTGGCGGTGAAAGTCACCGGGGAAGTAGCCTCGGGCGTGGCGGGACTGAACGCTAGGCTAACGGTACATTGGGGAGCAACAGTAATTTTCACCACGATGCTCTCTGATATTGCGACGCCTAGACTGTCCTTCACTGTTACCATCGCTGTGAAATTCCCGGCTGTGATGTAGACATGGTTGGTCGAGCATCCGGTGCCACTCGCGCTGTCGCCGAAGTTCCAAGTGCACGTGACTGGTGCAATTCCTCCAGAAGTCGTTACGATGAAGTTGACCGTTTGTCCGGTGTTGGCTGGGTTTGGACCGGCGGTAGCGGTTGACACGCCGAGACCCGCTTTGACGACCACCGATTGAGCGGATGATGTTCCAGTCTTGCCGGCTGAGTCCATTACCGTGACTGTGACGCTGAAGGTTCCGGCAGCAGTGTAACCATGCGTGGGGGTGTTACCCGAGCCCAGAACTGAGCCGTCCCCGAAATTCCAGCTGAAGCTCACATATGGAGGAGTTCCCCCAGTAACCGTTGCACTAAAAGACACAGGTACGTTGACCTCAGTTGGACTAGTGCTCAACGTGAAGTTTGCCGTCATAGGAACCAGAGCAATCGCAAGGCCCTGACTCGAAATAACTTGGGTATTGACCGCGTCCGTTAAAGTAAGCGTTACAGTGAAGCTGCCTGCAGTCGAATACGCGTGAGTCACCGTCGCCCCTGATGCGGTCTGGCCATCTCCAAACATCCAGGAATACGTGTATGGTGTTATTCCTCCAGCGCCGGATCCTGTGAAGGTGATCAAGCTGTTTACTTGAGGCGATGATGGTGTGAACGTGAACGAGGCAGCCAACGCAGGGATAGTTACGGTTACAGTCTTACTTGCAATAGCCTTTTGTTGCGGGCTGCTAGCGTCCGTTACGGTCAGAGTTACAGCGTAGGTCCCGGCCGAGGAATAGGCGTGGCTTGAATTCTGTCCGGTGGCCGTGGCACCATCCCCAAAACTCCACGAGTACGCGTAGGGTGTTGTTCCACCGCTGGCAGTGCCAGCGAATGATACGCTTTGACCTATTAGTGGAGAAGATGGCGCGAAGCTGAAGCCAGAGGTCAACGCTGGAGGCGCTGCTGTCGTGAGTTTCACATTGTACCAGTTCACGTCTAGTTCCTGGAACTGGAATCCCTCCGTCCCTATCTCTATCCCAGCAAGCTCACACGGAGTAGTGGTTGGTAGTCCCCATGCCGTTAGGTCGTCTTGGCACTGTTGCAGGACGTTGGCGGTTAGCGTGCCCGATTGTCCTAGGCTAGTTTGCAGAGTAACCTGGTCCCAACCGAATGAGTCTCCCGGGTTGTAGGTTGCAGTAGAACCAATTGTGCTGAATATTCCACCTACATTCTCTACTCGAACCTGGGTGTCGAGACACTGATACGTGGAACCGCCTGCAGAAACAGGTCCGTTTGGAAGCCAGTAATAGAGCGCGATATAGATATGGTATCTATCTGAGCTTGGACTTGAGCCGGGATTGTAGGAGAGAACCGTGAAGTTTGCGCTCACACTTGATAGTCCGGTAGGAATGACACCTGACACTGGAGCCTGACATGGACTCCAAGGAAATGTTCCTTTCTGCGTCGTAGCGTAGTAGTAGATGGTGTCGCTTCCTTGGCCTGGATTTGACTGGCGAGTCTCTAGTACGCCGTTAACAATCGTGGCGGAGCTGGTTGATGGAATAGCATTGCCACAACTCCAACCCTGAGGAAGGTTTGAGCAATTGCCAAAGTTCCCCGTTGGAGGTAGTATCACGGAAACGGTTTGTGAGCTCGTCGCTGTTTGTTGCAGTGAGGACGAATCCTTCCCTGTCTCAGCTACCGTGAACGACTGGGCCGTCATGTAAGTGTGGCTTACAATCGTTCCTGTTCCCGTTGACCCGTCGCCGAAGTTCCAAGTAAAAGTGTAGGGTGCGGTCCCGCCTGTGGTCACGGCGGTAAAGGTGACCGGTGAATTAGTCGACGGAGTTGTTGGAAGAAACGTGAACCCAGTCGAGAGGGGAGGCGGGGTTCCCAAGACAGTCACGGTGCTAGAGCTCGTCGCAGTCTGGGAGGGAGAAGAAGAGTCCGTCACTTTTTCTGTCACTGTGAACGTTTGTGCACTGGTAAAGGTGTGAACGATCGATGATCCTGTTCCAGACGCGCCATCGCCAAAATTCCAGCTGATGGAATACGGGGAAAGGCCACCGCTGCTTGTGGCCGTGAAAGTAACCGGTGCGTTCACCAGCGGCGCTATTGGTGAGACCGTAAAGCTTGTCGATAGTGGCGATGGTGTCGTCGTGCCAAAGAATTCGGTCATGGGGGTCGCGGTGCAGTCTGTTGAGACGATGCATGCGAGGCCCCAGTTCTTCTCCATCGTCGCGAGTAACGAATAATGATCGTACAGGGCCGTTGACTTGTAAGCAAGTTTCGCCGCGGGTCCGGCGAGAATTGTATAGACATAGTCGCTGGGGTAGCTGTTGTTTCCCTCGTCGAATGTTACGATGAGAGCAGCCTTGGTTGTGGTGAACACTGTGGAGCTGAGAATCTGCGGGATGAGAGTGCTCATGTACGTGTCTCCTGAGGATATCGAGTTGTCGTGCATGTTGTGGCTGTTGTCAGGGTTGATCCAGATCAGGTTCGCCCCCCCGCCGTTGAGTTCAGTCAAAAGATTCGTAGGGGTGCTTGTCGAGAACGAGTGGATGTGGGAGCATCTGTTCGAACTGCTCACAATGTCGTTCATGAAGAGTAGGCTGGCGTGGTACGCAGTGCCGAAAGATTGGTCACAGCCACCTGAAGAACCCTCATAGTAAGCATCCCAGGTTAGTCCTGCTGATTCCATCCTGTCAATTAGATTAACCGCGTTTGAGGAATACGATCCACCCGGAGCAGTTGGTCCACTGTCGGTGGTGCTGTTACCGCCTCCTGAGAGACAGCCCCCTATGTTGGGAGAAGAATTGCTACAATCTCCGGCGAGTCCAGAGACCAAAGCGAGATAGTTGGGCTCGCTCGGGTGGTCTACCGCGCTGTATCCTTGAGAGAGAGACCATGCGTTAGCTAGCCCTGTGAGATACGGAGCAGAACTGCTTCCGTATATCTCGTTCAAATTGTGATTCTCTAGGATGAGAACAACAATATGGTCAAACATGCTCGGAGAAGCAGCTGATGCATTGGCGTTGGAGGCCGCAAACGCGGTTGCCGGTATGGCAAGTGCGATTGATGCCAGCAGCAATATGGCCAGAAGCGGTCGTCGGCCATTGCTGATTGGGGTCAGCTAGAATTGTCTCCCAGCCTCAGGTGGGAGAGCATACTAGTTGCTCTCGCCATGCTGGGTTGGCGCTTGCAACCGTGAAGCGTGTCAGCTAGATTGTTTCTGACGTGACTCCTCAACCTGATGACCAAGGCAGACAGGGTCGTCCATGCAATAAGAACGTTTCGAAACTTTGACGACGTGGGACTGTTACTCGCGTGGGATGTCGATAAAACGCGGAGGGCAAGATATACTGGAACTGAATGGTTGAAAAGTCTCGTTAGGTGACGGCTTGTTATTAGGCGTGGTCCAACGTTCTGATCCTGTCGGATCCCGGGTTTCCAACCTGATGACCACCCAAGAGCACGACAGCTCTTGGTTCGGGCTGTGCCTGGGACCCGCCCACTTAGCTTCCCTATCTTTGATCCAACGACGATCGGACCGTGAAACTAATCATTGACGCGTTCGCAGTAAAGATCCCAGAATGACTACGCGAGTTCCGGGAATTGGAAATCTTTTCTGGTTAGTATAATGTATGGCAACCGAGGCTTAGCCTGTTCCTAACCCCGATCTGCCCTGATTGGTTCAAGAGCCAACTGTACCTTGGACTCTAACGTGGAAACTGAATGGCTGGGACTACGAGAGAAAGCCCGGTGAGGCCCGATGTGTGGAGAGGGATTAGACTATACTTGCGTATTGGTGGATTATAGCGGTGATGTATCGTATTCCTGCTATGAAATCGTCCGTTGTCGTATACTCGTTTGGCGCGTGGGCGTGGCTGTAAGCTGAGGGTGGCCCGCTTCCTGTCCAGATACTGTCCAGTCCTAGTCGTTTCGTGAATAGGTAATCGGGGCCTGATGCCGGGTTTCTCGGCAGAACCACAGGGCTACGCCCGTAGGCTATCTTTGCAGCCCTATCGGCAGCCTGGGCAATCGGTGCCGATGGCTTTGTTCTGGAGGGTTCTAGAAATCCTAGCGCTTTGACTTGGATGTCATCAAATCCGTGCTGATGCAAGTGATTCTTTAGAACGGCGAGCAGTTTTTTCGGGTTCTGGTTGTATACGAGGCGGAAGTCGATCTTCAGCATCGCGTTTCCAGGAAGAACGGTTTTGGATCCTTGCCCGATGTACCCCGTTTTGAAGCCGCAAATTGTGCAGGTTGGTTCCATCAGGTATTTTTTCAATGCCTCTCTGTTTGTTTTTGCGTTGAGGAATTTTTTCAGGCCCCATTCTTTGAGATAGTTTTCTCCTCGGAATGGAATCTTGCCGACGAGCCTTGATTGTGCGGGCGTGAATGGTTCGACGTTGTCGTACCATCCTTTGATCAGGATCTTTCCGTCTGGGTTTTTCATCGTGTTCATTGCCCAGACTAGTCGCCAAGCTGGGTTGTCGACGAGGGGAGCGTAGGATGAGTGAAGATCTTCTCTAGCCTTCTTGCATCTTAGTTCGACATAGAGTAGTCCTTTGACGCCTAGGCTGATCTTTGGGCGGCCTGTCTCGTCGAAGTCTCCATCGTAGCAGACAACACTGTCGGCTTTCAGTCGCTCCTTGTTATCGTCAATGAATCCTGGCAGGTGGGGGCTGCCGATCTCTTCTTCTCCTTCGAAGAGAAATTTCAGGTTGAGCGGTACATCACCGGTTGCCTTCAGAAAGCTCTCTGTGGCTTTGATGCAGCTGATGACGTTATTTTTGCTGTCGGCTGCGCCTCTCGACACAATCTTTTTTCCCTGCAATTTCGCATCGAAGGGTCCGGAATCCCATTCTTCCAGCGGCTCGACGGGTTGGACGTCATAGTGACCGTAGACTAGCAAGGTTTTGCCGGAAGATTTTGATTTTACCTCTCCGTAGACGATCGGGTTACCGTTTTTTTCTGGGAGAATCTGAGTCTTTATGCCGGCTGAGTCCATGTTCTTCTTGACGATTCGGGCGCAGTCCGCGATGCCTTTCCCTTGGGCAGATACGCTTGGTTGTCGTAGGAGTGTGCGGAAGTCTCGGAGGAAGGGTTCCTTGTTTTTTTGGGTGTATTCGAAGGCCTGTTTCAGGCTCTGCTCTTTCACAAGCCTATGGCTGGACTAACGTACTAATAGCATCTTCCAGAACACGGGGGTTCGAGCGAGCCCTCAATCCCATACCAGAAAACTGTCGTTAGGCCATTTTCTACACCCTTCACAAGCATAGACCCTCAAGAGTAGTCCGCGGATTCGCCCATTTTCAGCCCTGATCTCGAATCTGGAACGTGCCCTTCAACTCTCCCGAGATTCGTTCGGAGTTGTCGCCATCTTTCGATTACTATCTCAGCCAGGATTGTGCCCTGAATCGCCTGTCTCGCCTCTTATCGCCATCAGACAGGAAATGATTTTTGGAAAAGGGGAGTCTTAGCGACTGACCCTCGCCCCGTAAGAGTGGTTCCCTTGGACTATTGCGAAACTAACCGGTTTGAGAATGAAAGTACAGATTTCTCGCCGACGGCGATCGAATTCCGGTTCAGGACCAGTCCATGTCATCTGATGACAAATGGAAATCTTTTAATCAGAACCCAGCCCGTGCTGCCTTCTGGGCTAGGATGCGTACAGAGCTAAGACGCCCATCCAAGAGACTGGTGAAAGCGCCTGCAAAAAGCAAAACGGAAAGAAGAATACGAAACACGGATAAAACAGGCCCTAGTCGTACTCAACGAAGTCTCCAATGACAATACAACCCCTCGCAACATCCGGCGCGCAGCCAAAGGCGCCATGGACGCGCTCCAGGCACAGGGTCACACAATAGGCGTTCGCGCCTCAAACGCCATATCAACGCTCGACGAGATCTCCCAGGATCCTAATATGCCACCGTACACGCGTGTCAAGTTGTGGAACGTTGCTAGCATTCTCGAAGCAGTGAAAGACTAGTCGCCTTCTCCAAATCCTTCTCAGCAGCCACGAGCCCGGCGTTAGCGCTCACCCGCCGGAGTTACGCGAAGGCCCGTTTTTTGGACAAGTATTTATCGCCAATCCCCACAATCATGGCCTGCTCGGAGCGGGAACCCTGAAAGGAAACCGGCTTCTACCCTTCCTTATCGCCCTCATACTACTAGCCTTCGCCCTGGGATCCCTCCCGAAGACCCAGTCCGGCGGATCAATCCTAATCAATTCTTACTGGTTGCTCTACATGCTATCTCTCGCACCCCTAGTTGGCCTCGGACTTATGGTTGGCCTGATAATCCTCCTAGTCTACAACTCACGTCTCTTCTCGGACTCTCTTGGATATGGAATAGCCGGAAAGAGAAAACGGAGTAAGAAAGGGTCGATGCTCCTTCAGCTGATTATCGCCCTCGCCGCTTGGGTTGTCGCCCTGCAAGTCCTCGTCGCCAGATGCAATGGAATTTTCTGCACCTCCCCCAGAATAGTCCCGGACAACTCTACGCAAATTGCCGGAGCGGTTCCAATGAACCAGACCATCAATATCCCACTGCTCGGAGCTGCAAACCGGATCGGGAACTTTGTCCAGACAAACTGGTTCTACGCGGCCTTTCTAGGTCTTTTAGTTGTAAGTTCTGTAATCGTTGCCCGAGGAATCATCATGTCCTGGCAACAAACTAAGGCAGAACTTGCAGGCCTCATACCTGCAGCTCGGGCTGAGGCAATAACCTCAGTCGAGGATGCCTTCCGCATACTCAAGGCGCAGCCTGAGTCGGATCCCCGGACAAGAATCATCAACTGTTACCAGCGGATGGTTCAGGCTGCCCAGCGCCTTGGCGCGAGTATCACTTCGGATCAGACTGCTAGAGAACTGGAGGCGGCCGTAAGCAGGATGTTAATGATCAAAGGCTCATCTCTTCGAGAACTCACGGATCTCTTCGAGGAAGCTCGCTACAGCCTTCATCCGATCACTGAGACCGACGCAGAACAGGCACAACAGTGCCTGCTTAGTATTGCTGGAGAGATGAACATCACACTCAGCGTCTGAAAAATTGAAACGCAGCACTCTAACCCTTCTAGTCCTTGCCTCAGCCTTCTACTTTTTTCTTCTAACAATATTCCGAAATATCATTCCCGAGTCCGTAGCTCCCACCTTGTCGCTGCTGGCGTTTCCCCTCATTGTCTTGGCCCTGATTCTCACCTTGGACCTTCGACATCGCTCGACCGCTCCAACGGAAACGAAGGTCCAGGAAGAGTCTAGAACGTTGCGCGCCAGGGACGTTCAATCGCTCACCAGACAAGTAGAGGTCGCGGGCAACGCTAGTCCGGCATATTTCGAGACGATCCTTCGAAACCGGCTTCGCGACCTCCTCGCTGCGAAGGTGAGCTTGGAAACCGGGATGGAAAAGGACTCTGTCAAGAAGGCTCTCGGGGACAACCAGCTTGGTCCGCGGCTTCTGAAAGATCCGAAGACTTACGCGCTACTATATTACCCTCCACCGCGCAGCCCGCACTCGCGCCTCCAAATGCTACGAGAAATTATCGATCGGATAGAGGGTTGGAAGGCTTGAAGGTAGAGGACGCACGCGAGAAATGCAAGGAAGTTGTTGACCAAGTCAAGAACGTCATCGTTGGCAAAGAGCCTGTCCTCGAGAAGGTGATGCTCGCGATCCTAGCGAACTCCCACATTCTATTCGAGGACTATCCTGGTCTCGCGAAGACCTTGCTGGCGCGAAGCTTCGCGATGAGCATGGGCTGTAACTTTTCCAGAATACAATTCACACCCGACCTTCTACCATCCGATATTACAGGGACGTACGTGTACAACGTCAAGAACGGCGAGTTTGATCTCCGACGAGGCCCGGTTTTCACGAATCTGTTGTTGGCTGATGAGATAAACAGGGCTCCTCCTAAGACACAGGCTGCTCTCTTGGAAGCGATGCAGGAACGTCAGACAACGCTGGACGGGAAGACTCATCTTCTTACTGACCCGTTCATTGTTATCGCGACTCAGAACCCTATCGAGTACGAAGGAGTCTATCCTCTGCCTGAAGCCCAGCTCGACAGATTCCTTGTCCGTCTCCAGCTAGGATACCCGAACCGTGCGGAGGAGGTGGAGATTCTGAAGAGACGGATGCAACGGGGCCAGGAAGATATTCGGCTTGAGCCTGTTGCGAGCGCGGAGACGATTCTCGATCTCCAAAAAACAGTTGAGGGAATCCACGTGGACGACGATGTTCTTGGATACGTGACCGATATTGTACAGTCCACAAGAGCTCAACGACAGGTCGAGGTCGGCGCGAGTCCCCGCGGATCTCTCGCGATATTCAAGCTCGCTAGGGCGAGAGCGGTTTTCCACGGGCGAGACTACGTTATCCCGGATGATGTAAAAGAGGTGGCCGCGCCCGCTCTCGTGCACCGGATGATCATGAAGGCAGAGTCTTGGGTCAAAGGCGTCAATCCTCGCCTGGTTGTAGACGAGATCTTGAAGACAATCCCTGTTCCCAAGGCCAAGTGATTCACATAGTCCTTGTTTACACGGAAGGTCAGTCTCTACTTTGCGCTAGCAGCGATCCTACTAGTTCTTGGGCTCTTTCTCGAAGACTTTCAGCTCGCCACTATGGTCCTTCCGCTCGCCTCGCTGTTCTTCTTTGCAAACTTCTGGGGGTTGCCTGAAAAGGTGGAGCTTGAGACAAGCCATCGGGTGGATCCCACGGACAGTTTTGGTGACGAGGACATTACCATCGTGGTCAATGTCTCGAACAAGACCAGCATATCGCTTGGAAACGTGGAGATCGAGGAGAATCTCCCGAGCATGATAAAACTGGAGAGAGGAACGAGTCGTGCGCTGACGCGGCTGGCTCCGGGTGAAAAGGCGGAGTTGCGTCTGGAGTTTCACAGTCCGATCCGTGGACACTACAGGATCGGGCCTCTGGTCGCTCGGGTTCGGGATCCTTTCGGATTCTATCTTGTCGAGCAGCGGTCGGAGGAGGAGGTTCTCTCGATAATGCCTAGGCCGGAGGGGATCAGGGGGGCGGAGCTGCGTCCTCGTCATCTGGGTCCCTGGCCGGGAATGATTCATGCGAGAATTCGAGGGCCTGGAACGGAATTTTACAGTATACGTGATTATGTGTCCGGTGATGATCCGAAACGAATCAACTGGAAGGCATCGGCCAAGCAGGGTCACTTGGTCATTAACGAGATGGAGGCGGAGAGGGTTACTGATGTGATGATAGTTCTCGACACGGACGTCAGCTTCTACGAAAGCGCGGAGGCGGAGTTGTTCGAGCGAGGAGTTAGAGCTGCGGCTTCGATGGCAAGCTTGTTGCTGAAGCAGGGAAACCGGGTCGGACTAATTCTCCAGGGAGAGGAGCGGGGAGTAATTCCGCCTCGTTTCGGTAAGAGGCACGAGCGGAATATTCTCTTTCTTCTCGCAGCCGCGAAGCCTGGAAGAGCAATGCTCTCGACTAGCTATGTGATGACGTTGCTCGCGCACTTGATGTTGCCTGCTATGGCCCAGCTCGTAGTCATCTCTCCGTTACTGGATTCCTCGCTGGTTGGTGGGATACGTGAGCTCGCCGCGACAGGTTACAGCATTCTGGTTGTCTCGCCTTCGCCGCGGCAACCTGCTAGGTTCGAGTCCGAAAACGAGGAGATTGCCTATCGCCTGTTGATGCTTGAACGATCCAATACTCTCCTGGCTTTGGAGAAAATCTGCGCAGTCGCCCAGTGGCCTGCAGGCGTTCCACTCTCAACCGTTCTCAAGGAGGTAAAACGTCCACGGCTAATTATACGAGTCTAGGATTGGGAACGAGGGTCGCATTTCTGCTGGTGAGGTTCCACTACATGATCTTGGCTCCCTGGATCGTTCTCGGAGTTCCGTCGCAGGTGTTTCTAGAACTCGGGACTCTCTTCATCCTGTTTATCATTGCTCTCGGATTGTCAGGGATGCTGGCAAAGCAACAAGTGCCTACGACTCTAGCCTCTGTAGGATTGTTGGTGTTGCTTGTGACAGGGAAGGTTGGGACAGATCTTGCAAGGGCTCAGTCTCCAGATACTGCGGTTCTCTTGCTTGAGTTTGTCACGGTCATATTTTTCATGGAGGCCTCAAGAGTTGTTATTTCCTATGACAAAGAGGCAGGGGAGCTTGCAGGCAGGACGGATGAATTGTCGCAAGCCGCCAAGGGACGACTGGTGATATGGGTCAGAGGCCAGCTGAGCAGGCAAGCGCGGCTCATCGCCGGAGCCTTAGGACTCTCGCTGGTGCTCCTTGTCTTGGGAGGACTCACGAGTGTATCGATTAACCAGCTGTCGTTCTCGGCAGTCCTTGTCTTGCTCGTGGTCGGAGCTCTTCTCTTCCTCATAACACAAAGACGTGAACCGGAGACGCGCTCGGTCCGGCTCGCTTAGAGCCTATGCCAATCTTATCGTCATAGCACGGAACCTGTGTTTCTTGCTTTCGCAGGGGTCCGAAGAGAGGACTCTTGAGGCGCGAGGGTCGGTCGCTAAGACCCCCTATTTTTCCAGGAACATTTTCTGTCTGGCATGGATTATCGGCGAAACAGACTGATCAGGGCACAGTCCAGGCTGAGATAGTAATCGAAAGATGGCGACAATTCCGAACGGATCTCGGGAGAGTTGAAGGGCACGTCCTAGATTCGAAATCAGGGTGGACAATGGGCAATTTGCTAGAAGATATTCACAAGATTCCACCTTGAGTACGCTTTCAATCGTTTCTCAGTCCGTGTCTCGGTAGGCCAAGGCTTGCTGAATTCGAAGCTTGCCTTCTTCCTGCCGGGAAGAAGCGTGCACCCTCCGAATTGAGGGTCTGAATAGTTTCGCAGGTGTCCACTGTTCTTAAGAGACCGAATGTCCAACAGCCGGAAGAAACTTGTCGAATTACGAAACAGGCAGAAGGCTAGAGTACAGAATCAGAGATATTTTCCGAAGAGAAGGATACTTGGTCATAAGGGCAGCGCAATCGAAACCCATCGACCTAGTCTGCATGAGAGACGGAAGATCAGAATGCAAGACAGACCGATCGTGGCTTGGCAAAGATAGGAAAAAAGAGCTTCTAGGATTGGCTGAGCAGGCAGGCACGCCGATTATCCTAGCTAAACGAAAGAGACGCAAAGTAGAGCTGACAAACCTAGCCGATGGAAAAATGTTCGACCCGAAGAACCTAACAACTATTCCTTGAACGAATCCTTCAGGCCCCTAAGCTTCTCCAGCATCGACAGCCAACCGAAAACCAGGTTACTGTACAACGAGAGCTTCTCAGGATCCTTCTCGATTTTCAATACTTCGTTCGCCTCACTGATCTTCCCGACGATCGTCATCTCAACCGATTCCAAGAGATAGCCTGGGGAGAGGGCGGCCTGGGGCGACATAGCCTTCTGATAGACCACTGGTTTGTTACACTTGGCACAGAAGACTTCACCCTTCACCTTGAAGAGGGGCGTTCCGCAGACGGGACAAACGTCAGAGAGCATAGTGGCACCTGACTTCAGCAGGTCTGCCATACGCTTCACATCCTCAGACATCGTCCACTAACAGGAGGGTATGCTCAGCGCTCTATAAATCGCACGGGACCGAGAGCTGCCGATCCCGGCTTCAGGGAAGTTACGGGTCTAGAAATCGCCCCAAAGAGCGCCAAAAGCCATTATAGCCAGCCAAGTATCAGCCAACAGCGCTCAAACTTCGAGGAGTTGTAGTCGTTGCCAAACGATCTAAAGGGAAAGAAGGCGGCCTTCGTTGTCGCGGATGAGTTCGAGGACCTTGAACTATTCCATCCACTATACCGCCTGCAAGAGGAGGGAATCAGCACCATTGTCATCGGACTAACGAAGGACCCTATCAAGGGAAAGAAAGGATACTCGATCACACCCAACGCATCAATTGACGAGGTAAGTTCAGAAAAATTCGACTTTCTAGTCGTACCTGGAGGAAAATCGCCAGAAAAACTACGACTCAGCAAGGAGATCCTCAGATTCGTAAAGGATTTCGATACTCAGGGCAAGCCTATTGCTGCCATCTGCCACGCAGGCCAAGTGTTAGCCTCGGCAGGGATTGTGAAGAACCGAACGCTTACATGTGTTGCGGGAATAAGGGATGACATGATCAACGCCGGAGCTCACTATGTCGACCAAGCTGTCGTGACGGACGGAAATCTCGTAACATCAAGAACCCCCAGCGATCTTCCAGAATTCGCGAGAGCAATGATCGAGGTCTTCCGGAAGCCGCAACTCTTGCAAGCCCCACGATCAAGGTAGTTCTGGCGAAAGGGACACCAATAGCCTGTCTTGACAAGAGTCAGGTAGAGTTATTACTCTAAGGATAATTTTGCTCTGACGAAGTTCAGAGGATCAAGCTTGCCAGAAAAAACACTCACGCTTAGAGTCGCAGACGCATACCAGAGAGATGTCGGTCGAGGTATTGCTCGAGTGGACCCGAAAGTTGTGGACGAACTCGGTCTGACCTCAGGTGACGTGATCCAGATCGTCGGTAAGAAGAAGACCACGGCTCTTTCCTGGCCTGGATACGAATCGGATCATGGTAAGGGAACGATACGTATCGATGGTTATCTGAGGAATAACGCTGGCGTTTCAATAGACGACAAGGTCACGATTCGGAAGATCGAGGCAAAGATCGCCCAGCGCGTAACCTTGGCGCCGACTGAACCGCTCCGGATCGTAGGAGGAGAGGAATATCTCAGCCAGATCCTGGAAGGCAGGGTCCTGGCACGAGGAGACTATGTACCGATAAGCGTGATGGGTCGCAAGATCGACCTTGTCGTCACGAGCACGACTCCGACCGCCGAAGCAGTCATCGTCACAGACCAGACACAAGTCACTGTCGGCGAACAAGTCAAGGAAGCACCTAGAGCGATCCCTAGGATCGCGTACGAGGACATTGGAGGCCTTCGGCCTGTTATCCAGAAAGTCCGGGAGATGATCGAGCTCCCCTTGAGGCATCCGGAACTGTTCGAACGACTCGGTGTCGAGGCCCCGAAGGGAGTCCTACTTCACGGACCACCAGGAACAGGGAAGACGCTCCTGGCCAAGGCGGTGGCGAGTGAGACGAACGCCAACTTCTACAGCATCGGTGGGCCGGAGATAATGAGCAAGTTCTACGGCGAGAGCGAGGAGAGACTCCGAGAGATTTTCAAAGAAGCCCAAGAGAACGCGCCATCGATCATCTTCATCGACGAGATAGACTCGATCGCGCCGAAAAGGGAGGAGGTTACAGGGGAGGTTGAGAAAAGAGTAGTGTCGCAATTACTTTCGGTGATGGATGGTTTACAGTCCCGGGGTAAGGTTGTGGTTATAGGTGCGACTAACCGGATCAACTCGATAGACCCAGCTCTCCGCCGTCCCGGAAGATTTGATCGGGAGATCGAGATCGGCGTCCCGGACAGGGATGGTAGACTGGAGATCCTGCAAATTCACACACGCGGAATGCCCTTGACGGAAGATGTGGACCTGAAGAGGCTGGCTGATGTTACCCACGGATTCGTAGGAGCGGATTTAGAAGCGCTCGCAAAGGAGGCGGCTATTCGTGCGCTTCGTAGGATTCTGCCGGAGATCAATTTGGAGGCTGAGAACATTCCGGTGGAGGTTCTCAACAAGATCATCGTCCGGATGAGCGACTTCCAAGAGGCGTTGAAAGAGGTGGAACCCTCGGCGATGCGCGAGGTCCTGGTAGAGGTTCCTGATATCAAATGGGAGGACATCGGCGGGCTGGAGGGTGTGAAGGAGGAGCTTCGAGAGGCAATAGAGTGGCCGCTGAAGTATCCTGAACTCTTTGCCCAGATGAACGCGGTTCCCCCGAAGGGGTTGCTGTTGTACGGTCCGCCTGGAACAGGGAAGACCCTCTTGGCGAAGGCTGCGGCGAACGAGAGTGAGGCGAACTTCATCAGCGTGAAAGGCCCTGAACTGCTAAACAAGTTTGTTGGCGAGTCCGAGAAGGCGATTAGAGAGGTCTTCCGCAAGGCCCGCCAAGCATCGCCATGCATCATCTTCTTTGACGAGATCGATTCCGTGGCACCTGTCCGCGGGAGCGGTTCAGGAGACTCCAATGTGACGGAGAGGGTGATTAGCCAGTTTCTGACCGAGATGGACGGGCTGGAAGAGCTGAGGAACGTCGTCATCATCGCTGCAACAAACCGACCGGATATCGTGGACCCCGCCCTGCTGCGCCCGGGCAGGTTTGACAGGATGCTTCTGGTTCCTCCACCTGATCTA